>JBEKVR010000009.1:0-54273 GCA_049513815.1 Roseiarcus sp.
GACGAACGCCGCCTGCGAGGCGCGTATGGGCTTCATGCGACCCTTTATGGTTTGAGGTTTTGTCGGCTGCCGCGGCGGTCAGACCGCAGCTTCTATGTTCCGGGCGAGTAGGCGCCGCCCGAAGACAGTGGATTGTAGGAAGCGCTTGACGCGTCGCTCGCCGCCACGTCGCTCGACGAGCCGCTCTCGCGATTGTCGGTCCCCGCCGCGCCTTGCGGCTGCTCGGCGTCGCAAGTGGTCGTCCAGCCGCCGTTGCGAGCGTAGGCGTGGCGCGCCGACTTGATGCGATATTGGCCGTCGACGCCCGGCCGCGCGCCGACCACGGTGAGGTCAGCCTGGCTCATCGCCGCCGGGTCGCCGTCGATCTCGCACGACACGCCGGCCTGCAGGCGGCGCGCGCTGGCGATGTTGGCGGACGTGCGGGCGTGCGCCCGGCCCTTGTCGGCGTGCTTGAAGGTCTCGGTCAGGTCGGCTTCGCCGCCGCTCGCGCCGGTCGCCTGGCTGTCGACGTTCCATTGCGCTTTCGTGTGGTCGTAGAAGCGCGTCTTGGCGTTGGCGTAGAGCGGCCGGGCGTTGGTCGGCGAGATGTCCCACGAGATCAGGTTGACGCCCCAGGCCGCGGTGACGCCGGCGAGCGCGGCGCCCGAAGCGCTCGCGCCGGAATTGCGCGGCACGAACGCCGCCTTGGGGAACGCGGTTTTGAAGGTCGCGCCGATCTCTTCGGCGGTGCGCCGCCCCCAGGCGAGGAAGCTTTCGTTCGCCATGCCCCAATAGTCGCGCTGCAGCGAAGCGAGCGAGGAATCGACGCTGACCTCGTAGCCGGCGTCCGAGCCCCATTCCTGCGCGACGTCGCCGAAGCTGGAATTGTCCTTGTGCTTCGACGTCTTGTGCTTGCCCTTGCCCTTCATGTCGGCCGAGCGCGCCATGACGACCAGCGTCCGGCCGTGTTCGCGCGAGCCGCGCGAGCGCACTTCGTCGACCTTGCCGGTGAACTGCACCGCGCCGCCGTTCGCGCCCGGCGGCGGGTCCTCCCACCACAGCAGCGCTTCGATGCTGGCGCCGATCGCCGGCAGCGCGATCTGGCCGCCCGTGTCGTCGAGTTCGATCTCCAGCGTGTCGGCCTTGCCGCCGTCGGCGTCGGTGATGATCAGCGACAGCAGCAGCGGCGCGAAGGCGCTGGTGACGACCGCGCCGTCGACCGAGATCTGATAGGCGGCCAGCATCAGTAGAGCCGCACCACCGGCGTCGGCGGCGTGGTCGAAGCCGGCGGCGGGACGGCGACGACGATCTGCGTCCCCTGCGGCGGGAACGGCCCGAGCGCGGCGAGACCGGGGTTGCGCGCCAGCGTGTCTTCGACCAGGCCGGACACCTCGCGCTTCAGCGCGACGAACAGCAGCAGGTCGAGCGGCGTGTCGGCGTTGGGAAACACCATGGTTTGCAGGGTCGCCATCAGAACAGCCCTTGCAGCAGCGTCATCATCGCGCCGGCGCCGGCGCCGCTCGGCGATTGCGTCAGCGTGATCTCGACGTCGATCACCCGGCCGACGCCCTCGGCGTCGAGATAGGAATGCTTTTCCTTGACGCGCTCGACGCAATGCCAGCCGAGCACGGTCCCGTCGCCGCGGATCAACATCTGCGGCGCGATTCCCTCCGCCATCGCGGCGAGCGCCTCGAGGCCGCCCATGCCGAAGCGATGCGGGAACAGTTTGCCGAATAGCGTGACCGGCGCGTCGGCGACGCCCATCGCCTCGCGCGGCTTTTGCGCGCCGACGATCGCCTTGGCCGCCCAATCCTGGCCGCGCTCGCGATTGACTGTGTCGAGATTGGTCGGGACGACGTCGAAGACGACGCCGCCGAGCATGTAGAGCATTGCGCTACTCCCCGGAGACGCCGCCAAAAGTGAAGTGCCCGCGTTGCGTCGAGCCGAGCGAGGGGACGGACCCCGCGCCGAGCCGCCCGAGCGCCGCGAGCCCATCGCGCACTTGCGCGATGCGCGCGATCGCCGCGTCGAGCGCCGACAGATCGACGTCGGGCTTGACGACGGCGTTGAGCGCATCGAGCGCCGCCTTGGCTTCATCCGCCTTCGGCTTCAGCGGCACGAGCGAGCCATCGGGGTTGAGCGCCAGCGTCGGCGACTGATTCGCTGCGGCCGGCGCGCCGGCGCCCCCGAATCCGGGATGCAGATCCAGCGGCGCACCAAGCCCGGCCCGCATTCTGCCGGCGTTGGCCCATGCGCCGCCCGGCGCCCATGGGTCGGCGCCCGACGACACGTCGTTGAGCGGCTTTGCGCCGACGATCATGTCCTTTTCCGGCGACGCCTCCGCCGGGACGACGTCCAGCGCGCTGAAATTGAAACCCCAGTGCGACTGCATCCAGCGGTCGAGCGGCTTGGTCAGGCCCCAGAAGTTGCCTTCCGGGTCGGTAATGTCAGCCGCCGTCTTCGCTACCGTCGCGCCGAACAGCGGCCAGCCCCAGCCGCCGAGCCACGATCCGCCCTTCTTGCTCGGCTTGCCGTCGGGACCAACGCCGCCGCTGACACCGAGCCGCTCGGCCGCCGCCGTCAGCGCCGCCGCCGATTCGTCGAGCGCCAGCGCCGAGGTCTTGAGGCCGAAGCCGCCGGTGAAGCCGGTGAACAGCTTGAGCGACAGGAAACCGCCCGCCGCCAGCCCTGCGGCGACGCCGACGTCGGCGAGACCGCGCGCGGCGCGCGGAAACGCCTGGGCGAAATCGTAGACCTTGACCTTCGCCTCGCCAATACCGCGCGCCAGCGCCGAAAGTCCGGCGCCGATGTCCTTCATCGCCGGCGAGTCGAACACCGCCCCGAGATCGCCGATCTGTTTTTTCACCGCCGCCCACGCGACCGTGACGCCGCTCATTTGATCGTTGGCGGCGTTGAGCCCCTCGCCGGCCGCAACGCGATCCGCCTTGGCCGCCCATTGATCCTGCTGCTGGATGAACTTGGCGACCAGGTTCGCCGCATTACTGTTGGGAAACAGCCGCGGCAGTTCCTTGATCATCTCTTCGGTGGTCTTGAACCCGGCCTTGTGCAGCGCCGGAACCAGCACCGTATAGACCCACTTGTCGGGGTCGGTGTTCGCCAGTTCCGCGCCGACCACCGTATGGCCGCGCTTCATGCCCTTGATTTCGCCGGTCTTGGTCGTCTCGAAATCCGTCTTCTTGGCCAGGCCGATCGAGACGAACTCCTTGGCGGCGGCGTGAAGCTGGCCCTGGAAGCCGCCCTGGATCTGCCGCTCGAACTGCTGCACCGACGTGCCGGCGCGACCGCCGGTCATTTCCTGGGCGAGCAGCGGTCCGAGCGTGTTGACGAAACCGGCCGACAGGTTCGGCGCGGCGGCCTTGAGTTGCTGCGCGAAGTCGAACAATTGCTCGGGCGTGATCGTCTTGCCCTCGACCTGCTGCGCCTTGAGGAAGGCGTCGAGAAACGCCGTCATTTGTCCCGGAGATCCGGCCTTGCCGAGCATTTCCGCCGACTTCAACGCATAGACGAGGCCGCTCTCGTCGAGGCCGCTCGCCGCCATCGCCGACTTGGCGCGGACGACGACGTCCATCATCCCAGGCACGTCGGCCGTGTCGCGCAGCACCGAGCGCAACTCGCGATAGGTCTGCATCACTTCGGCCGCGCCGAGGTTGGCGTATTTGGCGCTGAGCACGATCGCCTGACGATTGGCCGCGACGCGCTCGGTCAGCGGGATGCCGGCAACCTTGTTGGCGATGTCCTGACCCTGGAGCTGCGCCGCGCCCTCGACGCTTTTCGCCACCGCGCCGAGGATCGCCGGCCCGGCGAACGGCAGCAGGCCGCCGATCGCCCCGCCGGCGCGTCGCATCAGGCCGGGAGTCGCCGCCGCTGCCGGCATTTGGGCGAGCTGGCGCGCGTAAGCCGCCTGCTCGCTCTTGACCGTGCGCAGCGCCGACAACGTCGCGCGCTCCCAGTTACGCACGTCGCTGATCTGCTTGGCGGTCCATTGCGACGAATCCGCCGCCAGCGCCGCCGATTTGGCGTAGTCGCGCCACGCGTTGGCGACCGATTGGATATCGGCCTTGGTGAGCTTCAGCTTGGCGAGCGAGGCGACGAACTTGTCGGTCGCGCCTGTCGACGCCATGCCCTTGGCGACGAGCTTGATGTTGGCCTCAACGTCGCGCAGCGCCATCGCGACGCTGCGCGCCGGCTTGGAAACGTTGTCCTTGAGCTGCAACGTCAGCGTCGAGGTCAGGCTGGTCATCTATCCCACCCCTCGAAATGCCGCGCCACGATCAGTTCGGCGATGAAGTCGTCCCAAGGCATCGCCATGAGATCAGTCAGGCTCCAGTGGGCGACGTTGCCGATGGCGAGGCGGTAGAGTCGCCATTTGCTTGGTCCGAAGCGCTCGCCAGGGCGCCCTGGAACCGGCGGGGCAAAAAATCGCGAACCGCCTTGTCAAGTTCGAATTTGTCGTCGTCGTCGAGCGCCGCCAACACATCGGGCGGCAGCGGCGCGCCGTCGACGTCGCAATAGATTGGCCATTGCGCGCAGGCGCCGGCCGGAAGCGCTTCGACAGCTTCCTGGAACGCGGCGACCTCGCCGGCGGTCAACCGCTTGAGACAAACCGTCTCGTAACGCTTGCCGCCGCATTCGAACGGCCACGCGAGCGGGAAGGCCCTGAGGCGCAGCTTTTCCGTCACAAACCGCGGCGTTTCGTCGCTCATCCGAATTCCTTTCACGATGACGGGGCGCTATAATCGCCAGCCGTCGCCCCGCGGCGACGGACAGGAGAACGGCGATGCACGGCGGACTTTCGCTCTGGCACTGGATCTTCGCACTGATCGCCGCTGGCGCGCTCGGCGCGATCCCGGGCGCGATCGCTCGCCACAAGGGCCGCTCGTTCTGGCTGCACTGGGCGTTCGGCGCGGTCTTTCTACCTTTCGCGCTGCTCAGCGCGATCATCGTTCCGCCCAACACGGCGGCGCTCATCCGCCGCGCCGAGCGCAAGGCGGCGCGCGGCTAAGCCGCCCCTCACCCGCCGCCGCTGATGCGCAGAATCCCATTCACGTCGGCATATTGATCGACGCCATTGACCCGCCAGATCGATGCGAAGAAGTCGTAGTAATAGAGCTCGACCTTGTTCCAGTAGAGGCCGTAGCGGGTGATTTCCTTGATCTCGTGCGTCTGCTCGCTGGCGTCGCCGCGCTTGTAGGTTCCCATGTCGAGCTTGGCCATGCGGCCCCAGATCGTCGCCTTCAGCTCGATCGCCGTCCCCGTCTGCTTGTCGCGCACCGCGCCATAGACGGTGTAGGGAACCTGGCCGGAGCCGCCGAGGCCGAACTGCGCCGCCGACTGCGGATCGAAGCCGACCAGCTTGAAGCCGAACGTCAGCGCGTTGAGGCCGAGTCCGCCGATTTCGATCGCGCCGATCGACCCGCCAGCGTGGTGCTCGACCGTCTTCTCCTCCAACACCGGAAAGGTGCTGTCGGTGATCTTGAGATGCTTGGAATTGTCCGGGCCCTGGTCCGTGACAAAGATGTTGAGGGCTTCAGGCACGTAGATCGTGGCCATGATGGCGAGGCTCCGAGCGAGAGGGAATGGGGCGTCCCCTCTCCCGCGCCGCGGGAGAGGGTTATAGCGACGGCGGCGAGCCTCAGTTGGTCAGATACTGCGGCGCGACGGTGTTCGCCTGGGCGATGATGGTCGCCAGCTCGACGGTGAGCGCATCGGGATCGTCGCTCGAGTTGACGGTGACCTGGGTGATCGGCGCCGGCACTTCGTTGGCGAAGGCGACGACGAACTGGCCTTGCTGCAACTGCGACGGCGAGTTCTGGCTCGGCACGAACGACACCTTGAAGCCGATCGAGATCTGTTTCGACAACAGCCACGAGCCGAGCACGACCATGTCGTTGAGCACCGCCTGCACCGCATGCGGCGTGACGTTGTCGACGCCGAGGCGCAGCCGGATCGCCTTGACCAGCGCCAGGTTGACGTAGTCCTTCATGCGCCGCTTGTTGGTGAACCATGCGCGCGGGTCGGTCGAGGCGTTCCACACGCCGGCCCAGACGTAGCCGCTCGAGGCGATCGCGGTGTCGGAGCCGATCGCGCCGGGCTCGATGACGCTGACCTGCTCGGCGAGCAATTCCTGGCCTTGCGTCGCGCCGTCGGTGAGGCTGAAGGAATAATAGGTCTTCAGGCCGCCAATGCCCTGGATCTGCTGGCCGGAGATCGACCAGCCGGGAATGCCGCCGTGCTCGAAATCGACTGCGACCTGCGCGCCGAGCGCCTCGGCGACGCCGTCGGCGTAGCCGACGCCGGAGCCGGGAATGACCCACACGTCGGCCGGAATGAGCCGGTCGGAGGCGAGCGTCTGGCGCCAGGCAAGCGTGCTGGCGACGACGCCATCGTCGCCGGCGCCGACGACGGCGACGGCGAGCAGCGAATTGAGCACCGCCGGCAGCGCCGCGCACAGCGGGTTGGCTTCGGCGACGCCGCCGGAGATCGTCACCGTCACGTCGAATTCGTCGCCGATGGCGAAATCGGGCGCGCCGTCGGCGATGGTGAAGGCGATCTGATCGGTGAAGGCGGCGCCGACCGTCGCGTTGGCGACGAAGGCGCCCTGCGGGTCGGTGACGGCGAACACGCCGCCGTTGGCCGGCACGGCGGCGACCACCGTCAGGTCGAACTCGTCGCCGACCGCGAAGTCGGTCCCGCTGGCGCTGATGGTGAAGCGCGGGCCATGCGCCGAATTGTAGGCGACGCCGACCGTCGCGACGCCGTCGAGGCCGCCGGCGGGATTGAAGACGGCGAAGGCGCCGGCGCCGGCCGCAGCAGCCGTGCAGACCGCCCGCCACTTGCCGAGCGCCGCATCGGCGGCGGAGGTCAGCGCGCCGAGCGCGCCGCCGCCGACCATGCCAGCCTTGGCGGCAGAGGCGACCGACGTCGCGCCGCCGATGCAGACGACCTTGTAGACGCCGTCCTGCGCACCGGAGAGCGATGGGGGATTGGCGAGCGTCAGCGCGCCGCCGCCGACCATGCCGGCCTTGGCGGCGCGCGTGACGGTGGTCGCGCCGCCCGTGCTGGTCAGCGTCTTCGTGTAGCCGGGCGAGGCGATCAGCCGCGGGATGAAGCCGGTCAGCGCGCCGGCGCGCTTGAAGGCGTAGAGGCCGGTCCCGGCCGCTTCGTCGCCGACCAGGTTGGCGATCGTCGCCGTCAGGTCGCCGCCGCGCGCGACCAGCACCGCGACGACATTGGCCGCGCTCTGCCACGCGGCGAGCTGGTTGTTGATCGACGCCAGCGCCTTGGCGAAATCGCTGGTTCCCGCCTTGGCGAGATAGGTCGGATCGCTCGAATTGAACTGCACCGGCGTGTTGAGCGGGAACATGGTCGCGTCGGCGTCGTCGGCGGGCAGCAGCAGGCCGATGACCGAGAAGTCGCCGGACTGCACCGGCAGCGGGCCGGCGAACTGTTCATTGATGATGATTCCATAGGCCGGTTCGGTCATGGCGGTTTCCTTTGTGCGAGAGGGCACGCGAACCCCTTCGCCCGCTCCGCGGGAGAAGGGCTTGCCCCCGGGCGAAGACCCGGGGGTGGCGGCCACAGGCCGCCGGATGAGGGGTCACGCCGCCAGCAGCGCGGCGGGGCGGTATTTGGGGCGGCGGCGCGAGGTCACGGCGAGGGTTGCGGCGTCGAGTTCGATCGCGGCGGCGCTAATTCACCTGTCGTTCGTCACGATGATCCCGGCCAGGTGCAAGCCGTAGCCGTTCGCATCGCCGGCCGTGTTGGCGACGTCGAGCTTGATGCAATGCGGCTCGCCGGGGCCGACGTTATGGCCAATAAGGCGGAAGTGATAATTTCCCCCCGTCGCGTAGGACGCTTCGATCGTCTCCCCCGACCACATATCCACCGCCTGGCTGTTGGGGCAGCCGGCGATCGCCCAGCTCACGCGGTTGCCCGTCGGCGGACACACGAAGACGGCATAGTCGCCGGCGGTGTCGGTGCCATAGCCCGGCGCGCCGGGCCCATGCGGGCCAGGAACCTTCGCCGCCGACGCCCAGGCCCCGCAGCGGCTCGCCGCGTCGGGCGGGAAGAAGTCCATGTCGAACGTCAAAGCGACCAGCGCCGCGATCCGCAGGACCCCCGAAGTCACGCGGAGATCAAGCGTGTCGTTGTTCGGGTTGGCGCCCGCATTGTTGTAGGTGGTCGGCGTATAGAGCGGCAGATAGATCTCGCGCGAGATGCTCGCCTGGGCCGGAATCGTCACGGTCTGCTGGTAGGCGTTGTTTTGGTAGATGTCGAACGTGCACTGCGCGTCACCGATCTGCGTGTAGTAGATCAGCGAAAATCCAACCACGCCGAAAGCCGAAAGACCGGCATATTTGCCGACGCCAAGCGTGAGCAAGTCCTCGCTGGTGCCAACAGCGGAAGAAAAGCGGCGCGCGAACGATCCGGAACCGTTCGGAGACGCGCCAAGGCTCCCCGCGTTTCCGTCTGCTTTCGTGTAGTGAATTTCGTCTTTCGGCAAGATGATGAAGGCGTCGCCCGGCGTCTTGAGGTCCGTGAGCATGCGCCGCAGCGGAAGCGGACGCGCGTCGACGGCGCATCCCGGAAGCGCATCCACGTACGACGTCAAGCTCGTGTTGCATGTCACAGTAAGGTTCGCCACGGTGAATGCGCTGCCCGAAGCGGCGGCGTCATCTTGGCCGAAGAACAAGAGAGAGCCGCCCGTAATCAGCGCGCTCGCGGTGAGGGTCAGCGAGAAGGCGCCGTCAGCATTGATCTGAGGACTGTTCGACGCCCATCCGCTTTGGTAAATGCCGACCACCGGCCGTCCGCCATAAGCCGTCGGCACCGCCAGCGTCCCCGTTACGACGACTGTATCGCCCACATTCATGTCTGGCAGCGCGACTTCGCCGCCCCATTGACCCGACGAAGCGCTGTTCTTGGATATGACCAAGTCGTTGCCGCCAGTGGCGACGGCACCGTAGGGGCCATAGGCCGTCCAGCCCTGCGTGCCGCTGGCGAAATTATATGAGTTGACGACCGCGCCGGAGCTAACGTTTAGGACCGGAATCAACGATCGGACCGCGCGGGCCCATACCTCATAGCCGCCCGCCGGGGCGGCGGTGAGGCCCGCCGGCGCGCCGAACGCCATGTGGATCGAATCGCGATAGATGGCGTTCGGATAGGTTCCCGCGAGATAGCGAACCTGCGCGTCGGCGACATAGGCCGCCGTGTCGGCCAATTCGGCGCCATACAGCTCGGCGAGCCGCACGACTTCGGGGCCGTCGACGTAGAGAGAGGCCGCGTCGAGGTTGGCGCGCGTGCCGTCCCAGCCTTGCGCGTTGTCGGTCGTCAGGATGACCTCGATGCCGCGCTTGCGGAGAATGCGCAGCATCGGCTCGATGCTTTCGAGGCGATAATCGCCGCCGTTCGCCAGGCAGGTCAGGACAACCAGATCGACGGCCGCCAGCGCCGGCGAGCGGCCGTTCGGCGGCGTCTTGGTGGAGATGAGCGAGCTATATCCGGAATCGGCATAGTTGACGGCGTTGTGCGACCCGGCGCGGCCGAGCTGGGCGAGCTGGTACTGGTTGGGCGTCCCGCCGAGCGCAAAGTTGTTGAACGTCGCGACGTTCGAAACTCGATAGGTCGTCGGCGCGCCTGAGTAGAACAGCATCCCGGCCCAATACGTATAATCCGCCGTCGAGCCCTCGGCGAGCGACGAGCCCATGACCAGAACGTTGACGGGCTGGCCCGAAATGATCTTTTTCAGCGTGCGCGGCAGGCGCGAAGCTGGGAGCGCCGGCGCGATCTGCTGAATGCTCGAAATCGCGCCGTTGGCGGCGATGACGCTGGCGAGCGGGACCCAGCCCCGATGGCCGAGGCGCGGCAGCGCAATCAGCGTGTTGCGAAAGAGATCGACGCCGACATACCACGCCCCGTCCGACGCCAGCGCAATCGTCCCGCCGGCGAAAGCAAGAGCGCCGACGCTGAAGGCGTCGACCAACAATGAGCGACCGGCGCCGGCGTGAACATATCCGACCGTGGCCTTGGTGACCGGAGGAAGCTGCGCGCCCATGTTCACCTCGCGTTGACGGCTACTTGCGCCGAGGCGGATGGCGCATAGACCTGCGCGCGCCCTTTGAAGGCCTGTGACGACCACGAGCCGCCCTGCGCCCCGGCGGAGGCGCCGCCCGCATAGGCTTTGATCGTCGCATTGTTGGGCTGCGCTCCCGACGCCGCGGTCCCATCGTCGAGGATGATGACGATCTGTGCGCCCGACGTATTCTCGACTTCGATCTCGTTGCGCGACGGATTCGCCGGGACGGCAGCGATTAGCACGTAATTGGCGTAGATGCCGGTCGCGCCGAAATTCGCGCCGACGTTCGGCAATGTCGGCTTGTTGGCTGAATAGTCGACGCCGGCCGAACCAGGCGTGTTCGTCACATGCGCCAGCGCGCCGCCATCGGTGTTGATGGCGGCGCTGGGGCTGATCGGCGCGGTCAAGACGACCGGCGGCGAAGACGGCGAACCGACGGCGAGCGCCCAGACGTGGCTCGGGGTGAAGACGTTCACGCCAGAGGCGGGAACCGGAAAGCCGCGCGCGGCGAGCGACGGCGGACTGTCGCCGATCGCATAGACCGCCGACCAGCCGTAGGCGAGGCCGAGGAACATCGGCCCGGCGCCGAGATCGGTCCAGGCGCCAGCCGACAGCGTCGTCGGCGTCGTCGCGACCGTCGCGGGCGCCGCAGTTGCGGCGAGCGCCAATGCGGCGGCCAAACCGAGCCGGGCGGCGAAGCGGCGAAGGGCGCAGATCATGGCTTGGCTCCTGGTGGCGTCAAGTCGAGCCGTCGCGGGCGAGCGGCGGACACGGACGGATGAACTCAAAGATCTCCGGTGCGCGCAGCGTCACGACCCACGGATGCAGTTCGCCGAGCCGCGCCTTGAGCGGCGCTGAATAGGCCGCCCACAGCACCGCGTCGCCGATCGGCGCGCTGGCGCGATGGAAGGCGAAGGCGGCGCGCCATGTCGCGCAGCGCTCGGCGTCGGGCAGTTCGAACACCAAGGTGCACGCGCTGGCGCATAGGCCGTCGACCGCCACCGGAAGGCCGATCTGGCGCATGCGGTCGAAGGCCAGCGCATAGATGGCGAGCGTGCCGCCGACGTCCTGGCTGACGATCAGCGGCGGCAGGTCGGCGGCGTCGGCGCAGTCGATCTCCGGCGCCGCCGCCGCCAGGCAGAGAAAGGCGGCCAGGCACAGCAGCCAGAGATCGGCGATCACGGTCAGCATTTTCATCTCGCATTGACGGCGACCTGCGCGGCGGCGGACGGCGCATAGACCTGCACGCGCCCCTTGAAGGCCTGCGACGACCACGAGCCGCCCTGCGCGCCGGCAGACGCGCCGCCGCCATAGGCTTTGACCGTCGCGTTGTTCGGCGGCGCGCCTGACGCCGCCGTGCCGTCGTCGAGAATGACGACGATCTGCGCGCCCGAGGTGTTCTCGACTTCGACCTCGTTGCGCAAAGGGTTCGCCGGCACGGCGGCGATCAGCACATAGCCGGCGTAGGGGCCGGTCGCGCCGAAATTCGCGCCGACGTTGGGCAGCGCCGGCCTGTTGGCGGAATAGTCGGAACCGGTCGACCCGGCGATCAGCGACGCCCCGGCGGCGGCGACGGTGTTGGAAGACGCGGAAATCGCCGAGACCGTCAGCATGTGACGCCCCTTTGAACGGTCACCGCCATCGGCGCGGATTCGAACAGGTTGACGATCGCGCCGTCGGCGGTCGCCAGCAGGTCGGCGACATAGACGCCCGGCTCGATCTGCGCCGTCTCGAGCGCCGGCGCGATCAACGACAAGGTGCCGTCCGTTCCGCCGTTTATCAAGCCGCCGTTGGCGGTCGACAGGTCGAGGGCGATCTGCGTCTCGTCGGTCGCCAGTCGCACCTGCATGTGGAACGCGATGCCCGTGAGGTCGAGCGGGGTCGACGAGCCGGCCTGGGTGAACAGCAGCGACGCGCGCAGATCGGCGTTGGTCGCGATGCTGAGCGAACCGGAGATCTGCGGCAGGGCGAGGATGTTGGTCATGTTCGACGGCTCATCGTCCCAAGCGAAGCGCGGCGCTGTTGCGTTCGATGTTCACGACACGCGGCGGAGGGTTACGTCGGTCGCAACATTCAAGACTTCCCAAACGCCCGGAGGAGCGACGCCTGAAGAATTGCCGTACGTGGTGGGGAACCGCACATCGACGATGGAGATCATCACATGGCTGTTGGTCGTCAGGTTCCCGACCCAGCCGACCGTCGACGCCGCCGTGAAGCTGACGGTCGAGCCAACGATCATTTGCGCAAGACCTGACGGTGGGTTGAGACCGCCATCGGACCACGAATACCCGCCCATCATCAGCGCGCCGACGCCACTCGCGGTCCACGGATTGGCGGCCGCGGCGTCGACGTACTCCTTGTTCGCCACTTCCATCGCTTCTTGCGGATCGCGCTCGGTGATCAGCGGCCCGGTCATCGTTCCGCCGGCGAGCGGCAGAAAGCCCGCGACGCCGCCGACCGCCGCGTCGACATAGTGTTTGGTCGCCGCCTCCGCGGCCACCGCAGGATCGTGGGCGAGGATGAGCGAGCCGCTCATCGTGCCGCCCGACTTCAGCAGATAGCCGGCGAGCGACGCGCCGACCGCAGCGATCGAATTCATCACCGAAGCGAACTCGGCGGCGACCTGCTGCAGCGTCGGCCACGGCCAGGCGAAGCCGCCCGCGGTTCCTGCGCCGGCGGCGTATTCGGCCGCCGAGGCCGGCCGCCCCGATCCCATCGCCGCCGCGCTCGTCGTCGGCGTCACGACGTCGGCCGGCTGCGAGGCCGGCGAGATCCCGAACACCCGCCTCAGCCAGCCGTTCGCCAGCGGCGTGTCGGTCTTGGTGATTGGGGCCACGCAATCCGGCAGGTTGGCGTCGTAGCCGGCGATGACCTGCGCCATCGTCGCGTAGCCGGCCGTCGGCGGCGTGATGACCACCGCGTTGGTCGAGGCGACGACGACCGCGACCGTCCAGGCGAGATCCGAGGTCTGGCCCTGCGAGCTGATCGTCTTTTCGAGGTTGGTGGTGCCGACGACGCAGCAATTGCCCAGCGCGTCGAGGATGGCGAACTCGCGCACCGTGAACGGGCCGATCTCCGCCCCGCCGCTCGACGCCGGGATGTCGACCGCGACGTCGATCTGATTGGCGGCGTCGGGGTCGATCGACACGCCCTGGATGACCGCGCCGCGCCACACTTCATGCGTGACGCCGTTGGCGGCGACCAGCGCCGACAGCGCCGGCACCGCGCCGTTGCCGTCGCCGACCACCAGCGTGCCGCCGGCGAGATTGACCGCCGCGCCGCCGGCCTGGGCGGCGGCGATCAGGTCGTTGAAATATTGCGTCGTCGTGTTGGCGTAGGTTTGCGTCATCTCAGGTCCTCAGCGGCAGCACCTTGAGCCGCGGCGCCATGCGGCTCGCCGCGCCGATCCACAATTGCGGCGGCGGCTTCGGCAGGCCGTCCGGCAGGATCTTCACGTTCGGCCTCACCGCGCTCGCCGCGCCGACGTAGAGCGGCGTCGGCGGCTGGGCGGCAAACAGGCGCACGCTGGCGAGGACGTCGCGCACCGGCTTGCGCGCCAGCGCCGAGGCCCACACCGGCGCGAGATCGGGCGACGGTTCGCCGGGGTTGATCGCGACGTCGACGACGAAGTCGGGCCAGACGAGACTGGCCAGTTCCCAGAACTCGCGCACCGTGATGGCGAAGCCGGTGTCGAGCGCGATCTCGGCCTCGAGCGTCGCCGGGCAGCCATAGTTGAGATGGTCAGGGAAGCTCGAGGCGACGCGGGCGCGGTTGCCCGCGTCGTCGTTCGGGCTCCAGAAATGGACGCTGCGTTCCCAGCCGAGCGGCGCGACGAAGGCGCCGTCGCAGTGGACCGGGTCGCGCTCCTTGCCAATCGTCGCCACCGGCGCGTCGAGCATGCGCGGCGCCGAGACTTCGGCGTTGGCGCGCTCCCACGCCGTCGCATTGCCGGGCAGCAGGCTTTTGCGCGTCACGAAGCGCGGGCCCAGGTGACGCCGACGCCGGAGAGAATCGGCGCGGCGAACGGCGAGCCGCCGACATTGGCGGCCGGCGACGCGACCGTCGCGCTTTGCACCAAGCCGGGCGCGTTGAAGCCGAGCACAGCCTGGATGTCGCCGGGCTTGATCAGGCCGCCGATGGCGCGGCGCGACGCCAGGAAGGCCGCCAGCGAAGCGAGCTGGGCGCTGAGCACCGCCGCCGGGTCGGCGCCGTGCGGCACGGCGATCGTCGCGACGACGGAATAGTTGGCCGGAACGATCGAAACGACGTTGACCAGGTCGTTGAGCTTGCGCGTCACGCCGCGGTTGGGCGGCGCGCAGGCGGCGTGGACGGCGCGCAAGACGCTCTGGTTGGGCACGCCCGACGTGTTGGCGCCGAGGCAGACGATGCGCACTTCGCCGGGCGTCAGGCCCGGGGCGTCGTTGTAGCCGTAGACCGCGACGTCGGCGAGATCGGCCGGCGCAGCGGTGAGCGCCTTGAACTTGTAGCCGCCGTAGGAGCCGCCGGCGGTGAGGTTTTCCCAGGCCAGTTGCAGGCGGGCGCGATAGGGATCGTCGAGCTCGCCGCTGGCGCGCGGCGTCTGGTAGAGCCCCTGGCCGATCGCGTCGAGGTTGGTCCCGCGCGCCCAGGCGAGGTTGGTCGCCAGCACCGCGTCGTTGATCGCCGACAGCACCAGCGTTTCGCGATAGGCGTCGGCCTCCTGCAACATGACGACCGGGTCGCTTTCCAGCGCCGCGACGTCGTAGTTCGGCAGGCTCGGGTCGCTCGCCTGCGCCGCGCTCCACAGCGTCTGGAAATATTGCAGCCGCGCGGCGAGGATCGCCGCGACCGACGGGACGACGACCGCCGCAGGCTGCGGCAGCGCGGCGAGATTGATCGCGGGAGCGGCGGCCATCAGAGGATCACCGAAACGGTTGCGGCGACGGTGAAGTCGCCTTCGAGGGCGTTCGGCATGTATTGGCCGAGGATGGTCACGCCAAAGCGCCCCTGCTGAAGCTGGGAGGCGCTGTTCTGCGCCTTGGGATAGTCGAGCGAGATCACCTTGAAACGCGGTTCCCACAATTCGACGGCGACGACGATCGCCATATAGAAGCGCAGCAGCCGGTCGGGCGTCAGCGGTTGGCCAAGCAGCTTGGGAACCGCCGAGCCGAAGGTGCGGCGCAGCACGCGCGAGCCGAGCCGGGTGGTGAAGATGACGGCGAGGCTTTGCTCGACATGGGCGAAGCCGGCGAGCGGCGCGCCGGTGACGCGGTTGACGCCGGCGGTCATTGCGGCGGCCCCGTCAGCGCCGGGCCGGGCATGACGTCGGTATGCAGATGATCGGAACCGATGTCGTGGCCGTTGTGGCTGACCTCGCCGCCGACGATCGCGACGCCCGCATTGGAAACGGTCATGGTGACGCCTCCCGATTTGATCGTCACCGAGCCGTCCGTCATCGCCACGCTCGAACCGCCGACCGCGATCGTGCGCGACGAGGCGGTTCGCGTGTCTTTCGTCGTCCCGCGCACGTCGACGTCGGCCGCCGGGTCGGTCGACGGCGACGGGTTGCGGTCGTACCAGCCGTGCGGCACGCCGAGCCCTTGCGTGAAGTCGGGCGAGCCGTCGGGATTGACCAGCAGATATTGCTCGCCGACGCTCGGCGGCGAATGGCTCTTGCGCGCGCCGGCGATCTGCGAATAAGGCAACCACGGCGAGTTGACCGTGACGCCGTTGTCGTCGAGGCCGATCTCCTGGCGATAGAGCCCCTTCGTCGCGTCGACCTCGGTGACCTTGCCCTTGCGGAACATCCGCTCGATGCGCGCCTCGAGATCGGCATGGCGAGAGAACAACTCGCCAAGCGCCTCGTGGATCTCGAGCAGCGGGTCGATACTCATCTTATGGCCCCGGCGATGGCGTGGCCGAGACGTCGACCGTCTCTTGCGCCGCCGCGCCGTCGTCGAGATCGGTCGCCGGCGTCGCGTCCGCGACCGGCCCGAGGCCGATCGCCCCGACTTCGTGGCGCGTTGCGCCGAGCAGCGACATCGCGACCTGCCAGTCGGGCAGCGGGGCGCTCGACGCTTGGATCTGCGCAGCGAACAGCGCCGCGAGCGAGGCGATCTCGCCGCCCGCCGCATTCATCGCGGCGAGGAACTTCGGCCAGAAGCCGTCGCTCGGCGCTTCGCCGACAGCAGGATCGGCGACGCATTCGCAATGCAGTTCGACCACCATGCAGGCGAGCTTTTCGCCCTTGACGCTCTCGAACAGGTCGCGCGCCGAATCGGTCGAATGGATGCGCAGCGTCAATTCGCGCCACAGCGTCGGCCATGCGCTGAGATCGGTCAGACGGACCGCCTCGACCTGACGCCACAGCAGCGCGAAGACGAGCGCCTGCGAGGTTGCGGTGTCGAACGTGAAGCCGCCGGCGGCGACCGAGGCCGGAAGGAAGAATTCGAAGCGCAGCCGCGCGTCGCCGTCGCCATTGAGCAGGTCGTTGCCGACGACGTCGGCGCGGCCGCGGCCGGAATAGATGCAGATCGTCGGCGCCTTGACGTCGACCGGCGCCGTCGGCTCGAAGAACACGTTGGCGCCGGCCCAGGTCTTGCCCAGGATCGATTGCCAGGCGGTGAGCCCGAGGGCGAAGCCGGAAAGACCGCTCACGATAGCGGCGCCAGTTGAAACACGATGCGGCCGACGCCGTCGGGCAATCGCGAGACGACCTGAAACTGCGGCGAACCGGGCCGATCGGTTGCTGTCAGCAGTGTGCCGGCGACCGGGGCGAGCCGCCCCGCGCCGAATTGCGAAAAGGCGAAATCGACGACCGGCTTCACCGTTTCGACCTCCGAGCGAGCGCCGGTCTTCAGCCCGGCGTCGTCGACGATGACGCCCTCGACGTCGAGGACGCCGATCGCCGTGAACGCCGGATTGTCGGGATCCGCCGCTCCGGCGACGAACTGGCCCGCGAGCCGGTGCGTCACCAGGATCGACTCGCCGAACGCGCCGTCGAGCGACGGCTGGCGCGCGACGAAGAGATCGGCGAAGGCGGACATCAGGTCTGGACCGTCAGACTTGGGTCGTCAGGCGAG
The DNA here is from genome assembly GCA_049513815.1 of Roseiarcus sp. Classification (GTDB taxonomy): domain Bacteria; phylum Pseudomonadota; class Alphaproteobacteria; order Rhizobiales; family Beijerinckiaceae; genus Roseiarcus. Next base: position 17,140 of record JBEKVR010000009.1, read on the forward strand.
CGTGCCGGAGACCAGCGCGCCCGGGCGGGTGCAGTAGGACAGCGGGTTGGCCTGCATTTCCAGCCGCACGCCCTTGTTGTTGTCGAACGGGATCGCCTTGGCGTAGCGCGGCAGGCCGATCGTGTTGACGGTCTCGTTATAATCGGCGGGCGCGAACACGGTGCGGAAGAAGTTCGGCACGCCGAGCGGATAGAACAGCACCGCGCCGGCCGGGATGAACGGCGTCACGTTCGACGTGCCGTCGTTCAACGGGACATAGCCCTGATAGTTCTCCCAATGGATGCCGCCGAAGTCGAGCTGCGCATAAGCGATGCCGTCGCGCAGGCGCTGGCCTTCCTGATAGAGATAGGTCTTTTCGACGTCGGGATGGGTGATCAGCGCATCCCAGAAGGTGTCCGAGCACATCGCGCCGACGCCCTTCATCGCGATGCCGCCGAGCAGCTTCTTGATCGTGCGCACGACCGTCGCTGAAACCTGACGCGGCTTGACGGTCGAAGCGAGGCCGCCGAACGAGATCGCCGCCGCCTGCGTCACGCCGAATTCGGTGAACAGATTGTAGACGGTGGCGCCGTTCTTATCGAGGATGATGCCGGAGAGCGCGCCGACGCGCTGGAATTCGAGCGTCGCGTCGAAGTTGGGCGTGATCTGCGCCATGCGCTGGCCGAGGTAGGTTTCGACCGTGCGCGGCGTCGCCGGCAGGCCAAATTCGCGCACGCTCTGCACTTCCTCGGCGAGGATTGTGTCGTCGATCTGGTAGTGCGAGGCGTTGAGCGTGCGGGCGGTGCGCGGGTTCTTCGGCCGCGTCTCGCCGGGGCCGCCACGCTTGCTGGCGTTGATCAGGCTGAGGAAGCCGTTGTTTTCCTCGACCATGATGCCCGTCGTCGGGATGCCGCTCTCGGCGAACAGGCCGAGTTCGCCGAGGCGACCGGGCGTGAACGGCAGCTTGTTGATCGAGTCGGTGAGGCTGAGGAACGAGAAGGCGTCGGAAGTGAAGGGGTTGAGAACCAACGGGTCCATAGGGGACTCCTGCGGGCTGAAGCGCGGTTAGCGCGGTTTTGGGGAAGCGCGCGTCAGCGCGCGGCGAGGCGGCGCGCGATCAGCGCGCGACGACGAGGGCGGCGGCGGCCTGCGCGAGCGCGGCGGTCTGCTGCGGGGCGGTCGCGGCGGCGGGCCAGATCAAGCCGCTGGCGTAGACTTCGGCGTGGCGTTTGACGACGACCGCCGGCGCATCGGCCGACGTCGCGTCGACGCGGCCGAACAGGAAAGCCGCCCAGTTCTGCGTGCCGTCGGTCGTGGCGGGCGTCGTCAACGCGATCGGCACGTATTTGCCGGCCGCGTTGAGCGCCAGCGCCGTGCCGGGCTGCAGCACGCCAGAGCCGGAAGCGACGACGCCGTTGTCGGTCGACAGGTTGCCGTCGTCGGCCATCGAGACGATGAACGAACCTGCATGCGGGTTTTCGGTCAGAGACATGGTTCACATCCTGATTGCGGGGTGGATTCCAGCGAGAGAAAGCCCTTGGGGCTCAGCGCCCCGTCGAGGCCTTGGCGCGGGCGGCGTAGATCCCGGCGGTGTCGATCGCCCGCGGCGCGGCGCGGCCTTCAGATGGCGCGCCGGCGCCGAGTTTGGGCTGGTCGACGGTCGCCATCGCGCGATCGAGCGGCGATTCCGGCGCCGCGGCGGCGACGGGCGCGACCGCCAGCGCGGCGAGCGCATCCTCGGCCGACATGGCGGTCTTGAAGGCGAAATGGCGCGCCTGCGCTTCGCGGCCCTTTGCGGCGTCCGCGTCGAGGATCGCGCCGATGCGGGCGCGCTCGGCGGTTGCGGAGGCCGCCGCCGCGGCGACGGCGGCGGTCGCCGTAGCTTCGGCCACGGCGGCGTCGAGTTGAGCTTTGGTGAACGTATCGGTCATTCTGGTTCCTCCGAGCGCAGCGAAAACGGATGGGGCGTAGCGAGTGTTCGGCAGCGCCGCGCGAACTGCCTGAAATGCGTCGTCGAGCGAGCCGGTGAGATCGGCGAGGCCGGCCTCGACTGCCTGCGAACCGATGTAGACGCCGGCCTCGGTCGCCCGCACCGCCGCCGCGTCGATCGGCCGATGCGCCGCGACTGTCTGCACGAAGAGGTCGTAGACCTTGTCGATCTGCGCCTGGATGCGCTGGCGCGAGTCGGCGGCGAGCGGCGCCAGCGGATGGCCGTCGGTCTTGTAAGCGCCGGCAGTCAGCAGCGTCGGCTTGACGCCAGCTTTCTCGGCCTGCGCCGAGCGGTCGACGTGCATCCACACCACGCCGATCGAGCCGAGCATCGCCGACGGCGTCGCGACGATCTTGCGCGCGCCCGAGGCGAGCGCATAAGCGGCGGACGCCGCCACACCGTTGACGAAGGCGACGACCGGCTTCTTGGCGTCGAGAGCGCGGATTTTGGCGGCCGTCTCCATCGCGCCAGCGGCCTGGCCGCCGGGCGAATTGACGTCGAGGATGACGCCCTTGATCGCGTCGTCGCGCGCGGCCGCAGCGAGCTGCGCGTCGATGCCCTCGTAACTCGTCAGTCCAGATGAAGCGCCGACCCACGCGCCGCGGTTGACCAGTTCGCCCATCACGCCGATCAGCGCGATTCCGTCCTCGGCGCGGTACATCGTCCGCATCTCGCCGTTGGCGTCGCGCGGGCCGGCCGGCTGGCCAACGAAGCGCGAGGCGTCGAACGGCTCCATCGGATCGACGCCCCAGCGCTCGGCCAGCGCGTTGGCGATGGTGCAGGCGACGTCGGGCGTCACCAGCAGCGGCGTGTTGAAGATCTGCGAAGCGACGCGCGCGAGATAAGTCATCATGCGGCCTGCTGTTTGCGCGCCGGCGACGGCGGCGACGGAGGCGCGCTCTTGTCGCCGGAATTGGCTTTGTCATCGATGTCTTCGGCCGGCATTGTCAGCAGCGTGCGCGCGGCCTGCATCGGAATGAGCGGCGGCAGGCCGAGCTTCTCGCGCTCCTTGTGCTCGCGCGCCTGCTGGACCAGCACCATGCGCCAGTCCATGCCCTGCTCGTCGCACTCGTGCTCCATGGTCGACAGGCCGCCGTCCATGCGCGTGATCGCAGCGAGCGCTTCCTTCTGCGGATCGACCCAGCCGCGACCGGGCCCGACCCACTTGGACTCGCACCACGCCGACTTCGCCTCGAGGAACTTCGGCGCGCCCTTCGGCATCTTGACGTCGCCGCGATCGACCGCCTCTTCGAGCCAGTTGGCGTAGATCGGCTGGGCGAACTGATGGGCGAAATTGTCCTTGCGCGAAGTGAAGCCGCGCCAGATCTCCAGCAGCGCCGCGCGCGCGCTGGAATAATTGACCTGGCTCCAATCCATCGACAGTTGTTCGTAGGAAACGCCGATCGCGGTCGCCACGTTGCGCAGCGCGGTGCGCTCGAACGCCTCGAAGACTGAGTTGGGGTGATTCGGGCTGGAAAGCTTGACCTCCTCACCAGGCGCGAGAAAATTGACCTGCGCGCCGCTGAGCTTGACCCGGTTGCCCTCGTGCCAGTCCGCCCGCATCTCCTGATAAGGGGAAAGGCCGCCGGCGCTCAGCGTCTCGGCGAGCTGCTCGGCGTCGAACGGCGACGTGACGAAGGCGGCGAGGATCGCGTTGAGGACCGACGCCTGCAGCTCGGCCTCGTCGTAACGGCCGAGCATGCGGATTTTCTTGAGGATCGGCGCGAGCGGCGAGACGCCGCGAAACTGGTCGGCCGCCTGCGGCTCGAAGGCGTGCACGACGGTCGCGCGGCCCCAGGCGGTGCGGCGAACGACGCGCTCCCAGGTGAACAGCTTCGGGTTGGCGAAATATTGGTCGCCGGGGTGGGTCGAGCGGAAGTGATAGGCGAGCGGCTGGCCGCGATCGCCGATCTCGACGCCGGCGCGGAGATAGAGCGTGTCCGGCCCGTTGTAGGGATTCGACAAGCGATCAGGATGGATCGTTTGAATGCAGGTCGAATAGGCCCACGAGCGCTTGAGCCACAACGAAACGGCGATCGCCTCGCCGTCCCAGATGCGATGGCGGAAGTTGAGCGCCAGCAGGCCGCCCCAGTTGAGCCGCTCGCCGGCGTCGATCGCGTTGTCGACGCCCGACGCGTATGGGCGCCAGCGCGCTTCGATCTGCTCGGCGACTTCGTCGGCCGCGTCCTGGTCGATGCCGAGCGCATGAGCGTTGGGGCGCGACGAAAGGCGCCAGTTCGAACCGATGATCGCGTCGACCATGCGGGCGACACCGCCCGACGCCCAACCGTCGTTGCGCGCCAAGTCGTGAACGCGCGCCGCGAGAATAGCGCGGTCGGACGTCACGGCGAGTTGCGGCGACGGGTTGGCGACCGTCCACGACGCGAGGTCGGGGTCGGTCATCGACGCGCCCTGGTACGAGCGGCCGACAGCGACGCCGAACGCACGCATCGCATTCGCCGGCCCCGGTTCGCGGGACACGGGCGGAAGGGGCGAGCCGTCAGGGCCGAGGATGGCCATTTAGAAGCTCACGCGTCGGGCGCGAGGGCGCGCGCCGGGGAGGCCGAGTTGGCCGCGCAGATCGCGGATGTAGGCTTGGAGGCGCGGCGCGTCGGCGCGCGCGTATTGCATCGTCTTCTGGCCATGCCGCAGCTCGGTGACGCCGCCGGTCGTCATCAGTATGTGCAGCGCCGCCTCCGCCTCGGCGAGACGGGCGCTGAGCACATCAGACGTCAGCGGGTCGACGACGTCAGTCACGCGGACGGCTCCGACGGGAGCGGCGCGCCGTCGCCGACGGCCGGCGCGCCGGCCATTGCGCCCGCCTCGCTCGCTTCGTCGCTCGGCGCTGCCGTGAGCTCGCCGGATGGCGCGGTGGACGCTGCCGGCGGCGCAGACTCGACAGGCGCGCCGGAAGCTGCGGTTTCATCGTCAGGCGCGGCAGCGCGCGGCGCATGCACGACAAGGCGGCCGGCGATGATGTGTTCGAGAAACTCGGCGATTTCGGCGAAGGCGGCGCGATCCTCGGCAAAGTCGGACTGGCTGGACAGGCCGCGCAGGAAGGCCGCGTGGGCGCGGGCGTCGTTGACGTTGTTGAGCATCAAGAGCCTCCTAGGCGGCGGGCGAAGTCGGCGAAGGTGCGGCGCGATGGCGCTGGGCGCGATGGCGCCGGCGGCGCGGCATCGGTTGTGGTGCCGGTCGAAGCGACAGCGAGACCCGCCGGCGCGTCCTCAAAATCAAGCTGCGCGCCGGCGAGCGGGCGGGCGCGTTCGGCCTCGAGGCGATCCCAGATTGCCGGCGCCAGGTCGCGGACACCGAACTTGATCGCCGCCGCCTCGGCCTGCATCATCGTGTCGAGCGCTTCGTTGCGCTGCCCTTCCGGCAGAACCCAACCGAAACGCGTCGAACCGTCCTTGTTGCGGATCTCGACGCGGCGCTCGGAGGTCAATTCCTGGTAGTAGTCGTCGTCGAGCCCGGCGGGGAAGCCGACGTAGCCCGCCGACAGCGGGTCGACCTTGACCAGCGAGCGATAGAGCGACCACTTCAGGATCGAGGTCGCGAAGTTGTAGAAGCGGCTCTGATACTTCAGCACTTTGCCGGTGCGGCGCGAGCGCTCGCGCTTGATTTTGGCGATCAGCGGCTTGTCGTCGCCGTCGAGGCCGCGCACCATGATGACTTTCGACGTCGGATGACGCCGCGCCCACGCCCAGACGTCCTCAGTCCAGGCGTTGCCGTCGATCGCCATCAGGTCGCAACCGACCTCGACGCCGGACGCCTGCCGCCATTTCGACGCCAGCAGCGCGTCGAGCGCCGCCCATGCCTTGGCGTCGGCGATCGCGCCGTCGATGCGGCCATAGTCGATGACGAAGCGACGATGGTCGCGCGTCCAGGCGACGGCGTGCCAATTGAGCCAGTCGCCGTTGCAATCGACGCCGATCGTGACGACGAGGCCCGGCGCGGGGATCGTCGCCCGCCGGGGGCCGCTCGCGGCGCGGTTGCGCAGCTCTTCCCACGGCGGCGCTTCGCCCTTGACCTGATAGCCGCGGCCGGCGGTGTCGTTGTAGAACACCCGCTCGCGATCGGGCACGCCGCGCGCGGCGAGCCATTCCCGCCCGATGCGCTCGAGACTCTGCAGGCGCGAATAGCCCGACCAGAGCTGGAAACTGCGATGCTCGCGCAGCGCGTTCGGATTGCGCGCCTTCCATGCGCCGCGGCGGACGATTTCGGCGAGATGGTGCGCCTGAATCAACGAACCGCATTCGACACAGGAAAAGCAGGCCTTCTCCGGCGCCGCGTCGTCGAGATTGGACAGCAGATTCTCGATTTCGAGCGTCTGCTCGTGGCCGCACTCGGGGCACGGAACGAAATAGCCCTCCTGGCTGCCCGCTTCGTAGCTGCGCGTGATGCGACAGCCAGGCAACACCAGCGGCGTCGAGATTTTCAGGATCTTGGCGAACTCGAACGCGCGGCTGCGGCTGTCGGCCTGCCCTTCGGGATCGCCGGCGGAATTGTTCTCCCACTTCGACAGGTCGTCTTGCACCTGGCGGCGCATCGACACCTGGCTCAAAGACGACGGCGAGTTGGCGCCGGAGATCGTGATCGAGCCGCGCCCGTCGGCGCGTTCCTTGAAGAGCACGCTGTCGCCGCCGTCGCGGCTCTTTTCCGGGAAAACGTCGCGCAGCCGCTCGGAATTGCGGATGAGCGGGATGAGCTTGAGCTTCGACCAGCGCCGCGCGTTGTCTTCGGTCGGGTGGACGTAGAAGAAATCGCACGGATCGAGGTCGAGCGAGCCGAGCGTGAACACGGTCGCCAGCACCGTCTTGCCGATCTGCGCCGAACCGCAGACGGTGACGATGCGGCAGGGATCTTCGGGACTCAGCGCGCGATAGATTTCGCTGAAGAACGGAAAGAGGTCGGGGTTGTAAGGCCCCGGATAAGGTGATTCCCTCTCGGTGAAGGCGATATTGCGCCGCGCCCACAACTCGTAATCGATCGGCGGCGTCGGCTGAAAGACCTCCGCCGCCGCTTCGAGCGCGAAGCGGCGAGGATTGGCGAGCATGATGCTCATGACTGCGTCGTGTCGTAGTCGTCGCCGTCTTCAACGAACTCAGACTCGGCGGCGGCTTGCTCGGCGAAGCGATCCGTGTCGCGCTGGCGGATACGGCGGAATTCAGCGCGCAGCAGATGGAGCGCGTCGCGCTCGGGCAAGTGAAACTTGGCGGCGAGCGCCGAGGCGAAGTCGGCGAGCGCGCCATCGAAGGCTTTCATGGCCTCTGAGACGGCGCGTACGATTTCGGCGCGGGCCTCGTCGGCTTTGACGTAAACGCCGCGGCTGGCGCGATCCTGTTCCTCAAGGCGGCGCGTCGCCAGCACCGTCTGGCGCAGCTTTTCCGCCTTGATCCGCGTCTCGACGCTGTCGACGACGGGCGGCGGCGCTTCGCCGAGCACGGCCGTCGGCGGCGCAGCGACCGGCGTTTCCTCGCCGAGCCGGGTCGACACGCCGTTGAGGCCAAACCGTTGCGAGATGTCGAGGCTCGCCCGAAGCTGCTGCGTCGCGACGGCGACGTTGATCTGCGCTGATCGGCCTTCGCCGACCAGCGCCGGGCCCGAGATCTTGCCCTCGGCGATCCATTGCGAGACGCGACCAGCCGAAACGCCCCGCAGCGCCGCAAATTCCGATTTCCGGACGATCTGCGGTTCGCTCACTTGAGACCGACCCTCTTTAGGGCCTTTAGCCCGGCTTTAGGCTTCAAAAAACACTGCAACTAGCGCCAAAACGCGCGTCCGACCCGTGGGCTATGAGGGGTGGCCGGGGAAGGACCCGCGAAGGTCGGCCGGCTCAGTTGAGGAGGGCGGCGAGGCGCGTCGAGATCGCTTCGAGAGCGCCGCGTGCGCCGACTTCGAACGACTTCGCGGTCGCGCCGCTCGTGAGTTCGGTTGGAATGAACAGGCCAGGACGCACTTGCTTGATATGCCCTCGCCACTTGCCGCCGCTGACGTTGGTGTAGACCTGACCGCCAAGCCGTGGCGACGGCCGGCGATTGCCGGGGCGGCCGGACGTAATGAAAGCGCCAGGGTAATAGGAAGGTCTATTCCATGGTCTGGCCGAGACGCCCCCACCAGCCTCCTTCGCGCCGAAGTACTTCAATCGCACCGAACCGCCGCGCACGAGGATCGTGAAAGCGAGCCGCCCTTGCGAGGCGTCGATCGTCGTCTGCGCCCGGTCGATCACGTCGCCGGCAAGCCCAGTCTGTTTCGTTTCCGCGGCGACGGTCGCCAGCCGGAGTTCCGCCCCGGCGCTGTTCAGCGCCGCGGCCATCATCATCGGGCCTTCGCGCTCGAATCCGGCGATCTTGGTCGCCAGGCGCTCGATCGCGCGCGCGTCCATCGTTGCGATGATCTGCACGTCGCCGCCGATGCTGGGGAATCAAAAGGGCCGCCTCGCGTTGCGCTGGCGGCCCGTTCTTTCTTAGTGTGTTTGGTCTATGTCAAGCGACTGCCCCCAGTCAAACATGGGGTGACATTTTGTTGTTTTCCGCGCGACTCCGCAAACTCACGCCGCCTTAGCGCGAGTCGCGCGACGTGCGGCGCGGCGGCGCGGCCATTCCGGCGCCGGTGCAACCAACGCCTCCAGCACGCGCGGCGCGGCGAGCGCGCTTTCCCACGGCCATTGCGGTAAGGCGCTGGGCATCAGCGCGATCGAATCGAGGTCGACGTCTTCGGCCAGCATATCGATCGCCGAGCGCCACAATTGCCACTCCATGCGCGCGATGATCGCCGCCTGCGGATCTGGATCGAGAAAATACTTGCGATAGGCGTCGGCGTACGGCCGGCGTTTCTTGTCGACGCCGCTGACCTCAACCTCCGCCCAGTGGCCGAGATTCTGTTCTGCGAAGCGGCCCCGGTCGACCCACACCGTCTGACGGCGAAACCACTTCGGCTTGCCGTTCTCGGTCACCGTCGCGATCGTCGTCGGCTCGGCGCGCCATTCCTCCTGATCGCCGAGCACGGCAAAATGCACGATCAGCCGGCTCGGCTTGACCTTGAACCGCCGCTTGCCGTCGACGCCGACGACCGTCTCGGCGGCGAACGCCTTGGCCACCGCCGCCGCGCCCAGCGCGCCGAGGTCGCCGAGGTCGGCGATCGGGTTCCACCCTTCCGGCGCTTCGATCTCGAGCGCGTCGAGCGCCTGGACCGCCTGCCACAACTTCACCGCGTCGGGATGCGGCGGCGCATCGGAGCCGATCGCGTAAGGCACGACGCCGAAGGCGTTGACGTCGATCCGCGTGCCGAGCTCGACATAGGTCGCCAGCCAATTCGCGCCGTCCGCGCCGCCGAATTCACGCTTCGGCAATTCCTCCCGATAAGCCCAGCGCAGCGCATCTTCGATCGTCATCGCCTTTTTGCTCATCATCCGTCCCTTTTGTTGAAACGCGAGGGTTGAGAGGGTTGCGCGAGGGTTTAAAACCAACTATCGCGCTATTTTTCGATGTTTCATCAAAGACTTACAAACAAACGCGAGGGTTTGCAGGGTTTTTTCCCTATAGGAATCCGCAACGCTTCATCGCCATTCAAAATCCCCCGAACCCCATACATACGCGCGCGAAAACCCTGCAAACCCTCGCGCAGCGCTCTTAACGTGTTGAGGGAAAAACGATTTCGAGGCGCGAGGGTTGGCTGCAAACCCTCGCGCAAGTCTCGCGACCCTCGGTGGCGTAAACGCCACAGCGTTGCATAAACGCTGCGCCCGATCATTGTGGAAGCGGTGAGTGTTTGGGTTTGGCGGCTTGCTTGGCGCGCACCTTGTCGATGACCGTCCACACGCGCGCCAACTCGGTCTCGCCCGCGGAAGACATCTGCAGTCCGAATGCCGCGCACAGCGCCGCAAGCGTCACCATGACGCCGCCGGTCTCCTGCGCCGGCTCGCCGATCGGCCGGCCGAAGACGTAGTCGACAAGCTGATGCGCTTCGCTGCGCGTCGAGCCGAGCGCTTGAACGAGCTCAAGCGCTTCCTCGAGGAAGCGATGGCAGCGTTCCGTCCCGTCGTCCGCAATCGCCTCGCCAAAACAGGCGACCGACCATTCGCGTACGCGCGCCTGAAACAGCGCGAACTCGGCATTCTGAGCCATCAAATCACTCCTCTCTGGCGCGCGAGGCTTCGCAAGCCCCGCTTGTCGGGTTGCGGGCTCACGCGTAGTCCTCCGGGCCGTCAGGCGACGGCGCGAAATGGTCATCGGGGCGCGACGGAACGTCGTGCAGGTCGCAGCCGAGATAGGAGCGCGTGCGCTTGTCGTCGCGCGTGAAGCGCTTGCGCATCTCGCGTCCGAACTTCGTCTCGCTCTGCACATAGACCGCGTTGGCCTTGGCCCAGCTCACATAGGCCTCGTACATCGATCGCGCGCCAACCTTGCGGTCGGCCGCAATCACCACGCAGTCGGCGGCGAAGCGGCCGATCGGATCCATGTCCTCGCGATAGGCGGCGGTCGCCGCCAGAATCGGCTCGGCGACGACCAGGCCGTTCTCCAAAAAGTCGAGCGCGCCGGCGATCAGCCAGTTGAGCACGCCGGCGCGTTCGGTCAGCAGGTCGGCGACCAACTCGTCGAACTCGCGCCGCTCCCCGACCGGAATCGTCACGCTCCAATGGACGACCAGCATGCGCCGCCAGATGCCGTTGTCGGTGCCGTCGATCTTGGGAAAGCCGTTGCCGCTCATATGCGGCGTCGCGACGTTGGCGAAGTCGAGATAGCCCTTGAACAGGTCGCGCACCGTGATGGCGTCGCCGCCGGTCAGGCGCTTGACCAGATCCTCGCGCAGCGCCTCGCCTTCCTTGAGTTCGTCGATCCGCACCGAGCGCTTGCCGAACAGCCGCACCAGGTCGGGCGAGGCCTGGCCGGCGCCGCGCTCGCCCTGCCCCATGATCGATTCTTTCGGCAGGCCAACGCCGTAGCTTTTGCCGATCACGCCCATGATCACGGCGAGAAACACGCTCTTGCCGTTGGCGCCGAAGCCGTGATGGAACATCAGCCGCTGCAGCAGCATGCCGGTGAGGCCGGTGCCGGCGTATTGCTGGACGGTGCGGCGGATCGCCTTGTCGGGCAGACAGCGGTCGAGGAACGCCTGCCACTTGGGGTAAGGCGCATCGGGGTCGTAAGGCGTCGGCATGAGACCGGTGGCGAGGTCTTCGCGCGAAAAACCGGCTACGGCCATACAGCGCGCCCGCCAGCGCGTTGCGGCCGGGTCGGGGCATTCCGGGTCCGGCTCGCGGACGAGCCGCAGCGTGTGCGTCTCGGTGACGATCAGAAAGGGGTCGGCGTTGAACGCCGAGGATGGCTTGCGCAAATGCGGCGCCGCCATGTCGAGCATCGCCCGCACGCGCGCCTGATTCTTCGACGACACGGCGAAGCGCCGGCGCGCCTTGCGGCGCCCGTCGAGCGCCGCCTTCGCCGCCTTCGCTTCGGCCCGCGCCGCATCGGCTTCGTCGGATTCGTCGCTCGCGCCGAAATCGCGCGCCCGCTTGATCGCCTTTTCCTCGCTCGGCGTCTGGGCGAGCCAATCGGCCTCGAGCGCAATGCGGCCGCCGACCCGTTGCGCCTCGCGCGTCGCCTGCGCCGTGCCGCCGGCGAGATCCCAGTGGCGCTTGTCGAAGGCGAGCCAGTCGCCGCCCGCCGCGCCGTCGCGCTCGACGACGACGAGGTCGGCGCCGAAATGGGCGATCAGCCGCTTAGCGTTGTCGGTGTCGGAATGGTCGAGCGTCGCGCAACGCGCCACGACGTCGAAATTGACCTCGCCATCGTCGCCGTCCGATGGGCCGACGTCGTCGGTCGGGTCGCCGTCTGGCGGCGGCGCATCCGCTTCGGGCGAGTCGTCCGCTTCCCCCCGCTCACGGGAGGAAGGTGGCCGCGCAGCGGCCGGATGAGGGGCATCGCCATCGCCAACGATCGCCGGCGAGGCGGCGAGCGCCGCCAGCACAGCTTCGCGAGCGGGCGATTCGGGCGTGGAGGTCGGCGAGACGGTCATTCAGCCGCCCTCACCGCTTGAGCCCGATCGGCCCGATGGTTCGGTTCGGTCGCTGGCCCGTCGGTTCCAGTCCGTGAGGCGATTTCCGAAGGTCGAGAGGTCTTGCCCCCCCCCACAGGATGATCCGCGCCGCCGAACAGCGGCCCGCAATCCCGCGGCTTCGCGCCGTGGCGCGCCTTGGCGGCCTCGCGGCGGCGCGTCTCCTTGCCTTCGACGGCGAGCGCCATGCGGCGCGCGACGTCGGCGCAATATTCGGCCTCGCGTTCGATCAGCACGGCGTTGAAACCCTCTCTCCACGCCGCTTCGCCGGTCGTGCCGGTGCCGGCGAACGGGTCGAGGATCGTCCCGCCCGGCGGCGTCACCAGCCGGCAGAGCCATTGCATCAGGTCGACCGGTTTGACGGTCGGATGCTTGGAGCCGAGCCGGTCGTCGCCATCAGCTTTGGCGGAATAGAAGAAGCGCGCGGCCGAGCCGAAGTCGCCATGCGAAACGTTCACCGTCCCGTATGGCCGGCTTTCAGCCCCAAAGGCGGAGGCGGCGTTGCCGTGACCGTCTTTCGAAGACGCCTTCATCACAACGCTACCGACCGGCGCCGCTTTGCTTTCCGGGAAGAGGGTCACCACTTCGGCCGACCCATCATGGACGATGTTAGCCGGCCAGCGACCGAGGCCATGCGTCCCGATTTGCCGGACGCCTTGATCGCGGCAACCGACTTCAAACTTTTGACCGCCGCTCGTTTCAAAAACAGGAACACGATCGTCAGTCGCGATCCTGCATCCATTGACGTTGATTGCGCCCGTTCCCCAGCGCAGCACGTTCGCCGCGACGGTTGCTTCGCTTAAGGGTTTGCGCGCCAGGCAAATCGGCTCCCACGCTGGCTTCAGCGCGGTGCCCCAGCCTTCCCACGCGGCGGCCCGGTCGCTCGCCGGCGCGGTGACCGTCGGAATGAATTCGCGCCCGTCGGTCTTCTCCCAGCCGCTCTTGTTCTGATCGGCGCCGGGGATCATGCGTTTGACCGGCGCGCCGGCGGCGACGACCTGACGCTCGGCGCCGAGCGCCTTGTCGATCCCCTTGCTGACGTCGTGCGACTTCGGGAATCCGCTGCCGTAAGCCCAGCCGATCTGATCGCGGATCTCGAAGCCAGCGTCCTCGATCGCGCAGGCGAGGCGATGATAGGAGCGCGTGCCACCGAAGGCGACGACATGCGCGCCAGGCTTCAGCACGCGGAAAACCTCGCGCCAGAATTCGACCGCGAAGGCCGTCTCGCCGGTATCCCAGCGCTTGCCCATAAAGCCGGCAGAGGCGCGCTGATAGACGCCGGTCGCGCCAGCTTTGCACGGCGCCGCGCCGTCGGCGCCGAAGCGCTTGCCGATCGACACCAGCGCGTAAGGCGGGTCGCTGATGGCGGCGTCGATCGAATTGTCCGGCAACGTCTTGACGACGGCCAGGCAATCGCCGGCGTGCAGCGTCACCCGTCCGTCGAGAAAGGCCTGCGCTTCGCTCACGCCGCGCGGCCTTCCTGCGCGGCGATCAGCGCTGCGGCCGCCGAGGCCATGCGCGAAGAGGCGCCGAGCGCCGTCTTCAAAGCCGCTTGAGCCGTCTGCGTCGCGATGATCATATCGTCGAATTTCAGCAGCGCCGTGGTCCGCGCAACGGCCTCTGCCGCCCGCGCCTTTTCCATCTCGGCCTCCGCCTCCCGCTTGCGCCTCGCCGCCTCGCTTTCGACCAGCGGCCCGAAATCGCGTTCCCTCCGCTCGGCGACGATCGCCGTCGGCAGACTGAATTTGGCGGCGAGCGACGCGTCGGTCACGCCATCGCGATAGGCCTTCGCCTCGCGGTCGTATGTGGTCGCCAGCTCCATATAAAGCTCGGGGATCGCGCGCCGCGCCACATCGTCGAGCGCAGGCGTCGTCGTCGCTTTCAACATCGCAGATCCTCCCTGACGAACTTCGGCCCGGCGCGTCTTGGCGCAAGCCGGGCAGAGATGCTTGCCGTGGTCGCGCACGACCCAGCCGGCGCGCTGAAACCGCGCCGCGACGGTGTGCGGCGGCAGGCGGCAATTGAGCGCCGAGACGAAATCCTCCTCCGGGCATTGCGAACAGGCGATCGCATGCACCGGCCGCGGCGGCAGGCCGCGTTCGGTCACCCGGTTGACGAGCGGAAATTCCTCTTTCACGCCGCATCCTCCAATTCCCGCGCCGAGAACGCCGGCGACTTGTCGTTCGCCAGGCCGTTCCTGATCGTGCCGAGGATCTTCGGTTCGCCCGGCGCGACGCCGGCGGGGAGATTGGCGATCAGCGCCGCTTCGGCGTTGGCGCGTCCCAGCACACCGCCGCGCACGAATTGCCCGAGCCGGCAGGCCGCCCAATAGACGGCGGCGTTGCGATTGCCCGGCTGCGCCTGGCGCGCGACCTCGAGCGCGCCGGCGATCGACCGCTCGACGTAGCGGCGCACGCGTTCGTCGCTGATTGCCGTCGCCCGCGGCGCATGCAGCCGCGGCGCGGCGCGAACAGCCGGCTGGCGCAGATAGGCGATCGTCTCGAGCAAGATCGGCGGCAGTTGCGGCAACGCCCAGCGGCCATCGTCTCCCCGGTGCGGGCGCTCGATCCAGGTCCACGCGGTCCCGGATTCCATCCGGCTCGGCGGCGCGATTACGTAGCCGCCCTGCCCCCGCACATCGATATGCGACAGCGCCGCCGCCGCGCCGGCGTCGACGAAAGTGCGGAACAGGTTGGTGCGGTTGGGGACGCCGTCGAACGCAATGGCGCGCGGCGCCAGCCGTTCGCGCAAGACGGAGAGTTCCGCCTGGGGCGGATAGGCGTAATAGAGATGCAGGCCGCCGCTCTGTGTCGCCGCGATCGCCGGCAGGATGAATTCGCCGGTCGCCAGCGCGACGCCGCTGAGATCGCCGCCAGCGAACCCTTTGAGCGCCGCCAACATCGCGTCGAACGTTGCTTCCTTCACGTCGAGATCGACGACGACCGTGTTGGATCGCAGCCCGGTCGGGAAGCCGATCAGCGCGTCCGGCCAGCGCCGCCACCATGCTTCGATCGTCGCCGCGTCGGTCGAGGCGAGCCAGTGGCCGCCGTCATGTTTGCCTGCCGCGCTTTCGCCCGGCAGGTGCGGCGCCTTCGACCCCTTCGCCTTGTCGCTGGTCGCGCGGCAGGGAAAAACCGGGAAACCGGCGGCGGCGTAGGCCAGCGCGGCGCGCAGCGGCAGCATCACCCGAGATCCGCGCAGGCCGCCGCCGGGCTGGACGAGCCCGAGCCGGTGAATCCGCCGTGCGGTACGAAGCGCGCCGGGCCCGGCCTGATCGGCAACTCGAACGGCGAGCGCGGCTGGCCATCGTCGCCGAGACGCGGCGCGCCGTAGACCGCGACCAGATCGGCGAGATGCGCGTCGCAGCGTTTCTTCGCGGCGGCGACGGTCTTCTCGCCCGCGTCCTCAGGCGTCGGCGGCTCGAGTTCGCCGGCGAGGACGGCGTTGTCGCGAATGCGCTCGACTTGCGAGCGGCCGCAGCCGAGCTGGCGCGCCGCCTCGGCGAGGCTCGCGCCGTCGCCGATCAGCGCCACCGCCCCGACGCGGCGCGGCGCGGCGGCCGGATAGATGGGCGCGGGCTCGATGATCGCCTCGAGCAATTCGCGCGCCGCGCTCTTGACCGCGGCCGGCGCCGGCTCGCAAGCCCCCGCGTCCGCCGCGTCGCGGAGAGACTTGCTGATCGCCGCCTCTGTCGGCGCGCGCTGATCGCTGGCCGCGCCGCCGCGTGAGGCGGCGGCCAACAGCCGCCGCACCTGGCGCTCGCTGACATGGACGATGAGGGCGATCGTCGCCGGCGAGTGACCGGCCAGCGCCATCGCTTCGGCGTGCCAGAGTCCGTTGCGCTTGGCCATCTTAAGCACCCTCCGTCTCGCCGGCGCCGAGGATGATGTCGGCCCTGATCTCGAGGCGGCGCGCGCGCGCGACGAGGCGCTCAGCGCGATGGAGAAGCCGCGAAGCCCTCCAGGCGCGAACGCAGTCGCGCCAGCTCGGCTTCGATCCGATCGATGCTCGCGGCCAAGTCTTGGCTTTCGGATCGAAGTTCATCGCAGTCCCCGCATCGGCGCCGCACCGCTTCCTGCAGCGCGATCCATTCTTCGGCGAGGATCAATTGCGCCTCGCCGTACCAGATCTTCCGCGACCGCGTGAAGGAGAGCCCGGCGCGCCGCGCCGCTCGGCCGATCTGCGCCTTGACGCTCTCGCCCGGGGCCGGCGGCGCGACCAGGTCGCGCAGCAGGGTCGCCGCCTTTACGTTCACGCTCACGCTCACGCTCACTTCGTTTCCTCGCCCTAGGATGGGAAATCCCTGCTCAAGGACTCCGCCGCCGCCATACTCGCGGCGTGAGGAAGAGATGTTTGCTACCCCCGTCAGTCCGCGCGGCGTGCGCCGCGCTCAATGCTCAACCGAAAACGCGCAGCGCGACGAACGCGCTGGCGAGAACCAGGGTCGACCAGGCCGAGACGACGCCGCAGCCGTCGATCCAAACGTCCGCGGACGGGACGAACCGGCGCGGCGTGATCGCCGCCAAGACGCGGCGCGCCGCGGCGGAGAGAAAAACGCGAAACCTGTTCATGGATGCGCCTCGCTTGAGCGGCCGCCCGGAGAAGGCGCGGCGGCGGGGAGGATCGCCGCCGCGCCAGTCAGGGAGAAAACGCCCACTGGGGCCTCGGACGCGTCGGCCGGAGCCGGCGCGAAGGGAAACGCCGCCGGCGCGCGCGCCATCAGCTCGCCGCCGCAACCGACGCAGCGACCAAACCAGAACCGCGCGCCTTCGCACGTCGTGTGCGCCCGCCCTTCGGCGGCCAAGCCGCAGTTACAGGCGATCAGGACCGCCGAAGGAAAAGTGGTCACTTGCCGCCCCCGTCGCTGGACGGCCACAGGTCAGGCCGGAGGTCGCTCCGGGAAATCCTTCCGCCGGTGGCGCGGTCGACGCCCATTGCGAGCTTCGGGCCGACCGTGCCGGTGTGCTTCGCCTCGTTGATCGTCGCCTGGGCAACGCCGGCTGCGGCTGCTAATTTGGCCTCTGAGCCGAGAAGGCTCACGGCGCGTCCGATGAGTTCGGCCCGGGATGCTTTGGCGGTGTCCATAAGCGGCTATGATAATCGGTTTTCCTTTCGACGCAACAGGAAAAATCAGAGTGTCTCGCAAGCGCGCAAAAGCTAGTAAGAGCCCCATGATCAACGGGGCATTGGTCAAGAAGCTGCGGGAGGCGATACCGCTCTCGCAATCCGCGTTGGCGAAACGCGTCGGCGTCAGCCAGGCGACGATCGCCGACATCGAGAAGGGCGAACAGGGCAGCACAAAGTATCTGCCGAAGCTCGCCGCCGAGCTCGGCGTCGAGGTCGGCGACCTCGATCCGAGTTACAGCCAAGCGTTACAAAAAACGCCCCGCGACAACGAAGCTGTTGTTCTGCCTAGCAGGCCGTCATTTAGTGTGCACAACGGATTGCCGGTGTACGCGAGTGCGGAGGGTGGCGACGGGGCTATGCTTTTATCAATAGAACCAATAGATTACGAGCCGCGCCCGAGCTTCCTCGATAGCGCGAAAGACGCCTATATGATGCTGATCTCGGGTGACTCTATGGTCCCCGCCTACAAGCCGGGCGAACGCGTTATTGTCGATCCGCGCCTCGGCCCAATCCGTGACGAACCGGCGATCTTCTACGCCGTCAACGGCGATCTCGGCGAGGCGCGCGTCCTCATCAAGGAGTTCATCCGTCAGACGAGCACACACTGGTTGGTGCGGCAATTTAACCCACCCCAGGAACTGCAACTCGCTAAATCCGAGTGGGCGAAGGCGCACCGAGTCGTCGGAAAATATACCCGCCGATAGGGCGTAACAGGAAAAATGATCGTCAATCGCTTTTCCGGTTGACGCCACAAACGGTTTACCTATAATCGGCCCGCCTCCAGAAAGGAGCCGGGCCATGTCGCCTTCCAACCCCCTTCATCCCTGCCGATTTGGCGACTTCGCGCCTAGCCAGCCTCGCGGACGCCGCCGTCTCGCTGCTCGGTTGCGGCTTCGTGCTGGCGGTGATCGCCGCACTCGCCAAGATGGCGGGCGCGGGATGCCGGCGCCCCTCGCCGCCGCTGCGACGCCGGCCGACATCGCCGAGGTCAACGAGTCGCTCGACGCGGTCCTCACCACGCTGGCGACCTGCGCGTTGCTGCTCAAGCTGCGCCGGCCGACGATCGAGCGCCTCCTCGACCAAGAGATGGCGCGCCAGATCCTGCGCGGCCTGGCGGTCGACATGCGCCCGCTCGACGATGACGAACCGGCGGCGATCGCCTCGGCGCTGGCCCCGATCTTCGAAGCCGCGCTGCAGTTCCTGCGCGTCCATGAAAGCTACGCCGACGAGGTCACGCGATGAGCGCGACTCGCCGCCGCCGCAACGCAGCCGCCGGCCTCACGCCGGCGATGGAAAACGCGATCGCCGAGATGGCGCTGTTCGCTGTCTTCCTCCGCAACGGCGAGGGCGTCTATGCGCCCGCCGGCGCGCTGCCCTACGTCGCCGGCGACGGGAGGAAAGCGATCGAAGGCGCGATCGCGCCCGCGACCCTCGCCGCCCTCGCCGCGCGCGGGCTGGCAGAGCAGCGCTTCACCGCCCACAGCGGCCACGCCTTCTATCGCCTCACGCGCCGCGGCCGGACGCGCGCCGCCAGGCTGGCGCGGATCGAGCGGGCGCGCGCCAAAGCTTTGGCCGACCGCGAACGTTTCGCGCGTCTCACTGCAGCCGCTCCCATCGCGCCCGCGTCGCCCCGCGTCGTCGAAGGGCTCGGCCGCCTCGCCGGCGAACTCGCGACGCGCACACCCTGACCGCTTCCCTCGCCGCCTGAAACGAAAGGACTCCGCATGGCCAAACGCATCATCCGCTCTTTCGCCGAAACGCTCGGCCTTCTCTCCCGCGGCCGCTTTACCGAGAAATGCGACGACCAGCTCGCCCACATCATGGAGGCGCTCGACGCCTGCCCCGATGAAAAAGGCAAGGCGACGCTCACGGTCACTTTCGATTTCTCGTTCGTGCAGGGCCGCGTCGACGTCAAGCCGACGGTTAAGGCGAAGCTGCCCGAAGAGAAGGGCTTCGCCGCGACGCCGTTCTGGTCGGTCGACCACGGTCTGTCGGTCGAACACCCGAGCCAGATGGACATGTTCGGCCCGCGCGAAGCGACGGCCGCCCGCGAGACCACGGCCTGACCGATCAGGCCCAACCCGAGAGGACTATCGAATGGCCAACCCATATCCCCCGCAGACCGAACGCGGCATTAGCGAACTCAAAGGCGTCTCCGCCGACGCCGAGGCGATCAAGACCTTCGCCGACCTGGCGCAAAAGGCCGGCGGCGCAATCGAAATCAGTTCGCTGTCGCCGCCGTCAGGCAGCGTCGGGCTGCCGACGAGCATCCCGGTCGCCAAGCGCGCCGGCAAGGAGCCGGCGCTGTCGTCGTTGAAGTCCTTCTTCGAAGACTGGCGCGAGAAGCCGGCGCGCCGCAAGGGCGTCGCTGTAGTGACGACGCTGGCCTCGTTCATTGATCTCGTCAACCGCCACAAGGGCGATCATTCGGCCTTGTTCGCCCGCACATTGTGGCCCGAACCATCGCTGACCGGGGTGATCGACTATCACGACAAGGATATCGCCGACAATTGCGACCACCGCGTCGATTACGCCTTCCCGGTCACCGACGAATTCGCAGCATGGATCGAAGGCGATGGCAAGCCGATGACCCAGTTCGAATTCGGCGCCTTCGTCGAAGAGCACATCTCCGACCTCAGCGTGCCGCTCGACAGCGAGCGCGCCGAGTATGAGCCGCTGTTCAAGACCAAGTTCGCGATTCCCACCGAGATGGTGATGCTGGCGCGCGGCCTTAAGGTCAACGTCGAGGAGCGCGTCGTCAACGCGCACCTGATGCAGAGCGGCGAAGCCGAGATCCACTTCTCGACCGAGCACAAGAACGGCGACGGCGAGCCGCTGGTCGTCCCCGGCCTGTTCATGCTGCGGCTGCCGCTGTTCGTCGACGGCTCGCTCGTCGGTATCCCGGCGCGGCTGCGCTACCGCGTCAAGAACGGCGTGCTTGAGTGGACCTATGCGATGTACCGCTGGAAGTTCTGGCTGCGCCAGCGCGTCCAGAGCGACTTCGCCATCGCCGTCCAGCAGACGGGACTGCCCGGCTTCGAAGGCTGTCCCGAAGCCTGACCAACTCACGCCCGGCGGGCGGCGGCGCCGCCGTCTCCCGCCGCGCCGTCCCCGCAAAACAGGAACCCGCCATGCGCTTCGTCGCTTCCGTCAAGCCGCTGCTCGCCGCGCTCGCCCCGGCCGCCAAGATCGCGCCCACGCGGGCGACCATCCCGATCCTCGCAAACGTGAAGATCATCGCGCTTGACGGCGGCATCACTTTCATCGCCAACGATCTCGACAAGGCGCTGAGCGCCCGCGCCGAGGCGAAGGTCGAGCGCGAGGGCGTCGTCACCGCGCCGGCGCACACGCTCACCGACATCCTGCGCAAGTTCGCACCCGACGGCGAGGCGTCGATCGAGTTGACCGACGGCGCCCTCGTCGTCCGCTCCGGCCGCTCCCGCTTCACCCTACCGACCCTGCCGGCCGAGGACTTCCCCGATTTCGACCAGACGCCGGCGACGCATGAATTCACCATGCCGGCCGCCGCGTTGACGGCGCTGATCGACAGCGTCTCCTACGCCATTTCGACCGAGGAGACGCGCTACTACCTCAACGGCATCTTCCTCGAGGCGAGCGCCGATCCCGAGCGGCTGCGCGCCGTCGCCACCAACGGCCACGTGCTGGCGCTGCGCGACGTCGCGCTGCCCGCCGGCGCTGCCGGCATGCCGGGAATCATCGTGCCGCGGCTGGCCTGCGTCGAGATCGGCCGCCTTTGCGCCGGCGTCGCCGAAGGCGGCGAGGTCAAGGTCGCCTTGTCGTCGGCCAAGCTGCGGGTCAAGGCCAGCGACGTCGCGTTGTCGAGCCGGCTGATCGACGGGACGTTCCCCGAATATCGCCGCGTCATCCCCGCCAATCCCAACGCTGTCGCGCTCGACCGCGACGCCTTCGCCGCGGCGATCGAGCGCGTATCGGTCGTCTCCGACGTGCGCGGCCGCGCCGTCAAGCTTTCCTTCGCCGATCGCGCGCTGACGCTGACGACGACCAACCCGGATTCCGGCTCGGCGCGCGATGAGATCGACCTCGAAAGCGACGCGCCGGCGATCGAGATCGGCTTCTCCGCCCGCTACCTGCTCGACACGCTCGGCCCGCTGCCCAATCCGACGCTGACGATCGACCTCGACAGCGCCGGTTCGCCGACCGTCTTCCGCGATCGCTACCGCCCCGACCAGCTCGCCGTGATCATGCCGGTGAGAGTCTAGCGATGATCCGCTTCGAGGCCATCGTCGACGCCAACGGCGCGGGCGACCGGCGGCCGCCCGACCATCCAACCGCGGCCGGCGATGGCGGCGATGGCGAGCTGCCCCCGACGATCGTCGTCCGCCGCGAAGGCGACAGCGTGCAGATCATGTTCGACGACGGCGCAGAACCGTTCGCCATCACGCTCGACCGCTCGGGCGCCCGCGCGCTCGGCGCAGCGCTCACCGCCGCCGGCGGCTCCGGCTTCTTTCGCACAGGGCGTTCGAGCGAACGCCCGTCGCCCAACGATCAATGAGGACATGACATGGCCGCGCTCAACAAGGCGATGCTGATCGGCAATCTCGGCAAGGATCCGGCGATCCGCGTCACCAATTCCGGCGGCAAGGTCGCAACCTTCTCGATCGCGACGTCCGAATCCTGGAAGGACAAGGCCACCGGCGAGCGCAAGGAGCGCACCGAGTGGCACAACGTCGTCGTCTTCAATGAAGGCCTGCTCGGAATCGCCGAGCAATACCTCAAGAAAGGCTCTCGCTGCTACGTCGAGGGCGAGCTGCGCACGCGCAAATGGACCGACCAGGCCGGCGTCGAGAAATACACGACCGAGATCGTGCTCGCGCAGTATCGCGGCGCCCTGCTGCTGCTCGACAAGGCCGACCGCCCGCCGCCGAACGAAGGCGACTATGGCGCGACCCGCTCGGCGCCGCGCGCCGCCGCGCCGGCCAGTGGCCCCTCCGCCGGCGGCGATCTCGACGACGACATCCCGTTCTGATTCCCCCGCTCACAACCATCGGAGAAGGCCGGAATGACCGCGCCCGCTAAACCCAAGGTCGTCGTGCTCTGCGGCTCATCGCGCTTCATTCAGATCATGGCGGTCTGCGGCTGGCTGATCGAGCGCGACGAGCGAGCGATCGCCATGGGCCTGCACCTGCTGCCGGCATGGTACCCCGATTGCCCGGCCGACCATCTCGCCGAACACGAGAGCGTCGCCGAGGCGATGGATGCTCTCCATCTCGCCAAGATCGGCCTCGCCGACGAAATCTTCGTCGTCGACGTCGGCGGCTACATCGGGTCAAGCACGCAGAACGAAATCGCCCATGCGACGCGGCTCGGCAAGCCAGTGCGCTACCTCTCGCACGACCCTCTCTTCCTCACGTTCGCCGTGCTGGTCGATGAAGCGAAGCGGCGCGGACTGCTCGGCGAGGACGCCGCGTGAGCGCCCGCGAAATCATCGTCGACTCCTTCGCCGGCGGCGGCGGCGCGTCGCTCGGCATCGCGCTGGCGCTCGGTCGGCCGCCCGACGTCGCGATCAATCACGACGCCGTGGCGCTGTCGATGCACGCCGCCAATCACCCGGAAACGCTGCACCTGCCGCACAACGTGTGGAAGGTCGATCCGCTCGCCGTGTGCGCCGGCCGCCCGGTCGGCTTGCTGTGGGCGTCGCCCGACTGCAAGCACTTCTCCAAGGCCAAGGGCGGCAAGCCGGTGGCGCGCAATATCCGCGACCTCGCCTGGGTCGTCGTGCGCTGGGCGCGCCAGGTCAGGCCGCGCGTGATCTGCCTCGAGAACGTCGAGGAGTTCCGCACCTGGGGCCCGCTCGCCGACGACAACCGGCCCTGTCCCGAGCGCAAGGGCGAGACGTTCAAGCGCTGGGTCGGCGAGCTGACGCGCCTCGGCTATCGCGTCGAGCATCGCGAGCTGCGCGCCTGCGATTATGGCGCGCCGACGATCCGCAAGCGGCTGTTCCTCGTCGCCCGCTGCGACGGCCGGCCGATCGTCTGGCCCGAGCCGAGCCACGGCGATCCGAAGTCCGACGCCGTCAAGGCCGGCAAGCTGAAGCCGTGGCGCACGGCGTCCGAGATCATCGATTGGTCGCTGCGCTGCCCGTCGATCTTCCTTGACCACGAGGAAGCCAAGGCGCTCGGCGTCAAACGCCCGCTCGCCGACGCGACCATGGCGCGCATCGCCAAGGGCGTGAAGCGCTATGTCCTCGACGCCGCCGAGCCGTTCATCATTCCCGTGACCCATTCGGGCGACAGCCGCGTCAACGGGATCGACGAGCCGCTGCGCACGGTGACGACGGCCCATCGCGGCGAGCATGCGGTGGTCGCGCCGTACTTTGTCCCGCGCTACGGCGAGCGCCCCGGCCAGGAGCCGCGCACGCGCGAGGTCGACGAGCCGGCCCCGACCGTCGTCGGAACCGGCAACGGCGCGAGCCTGGTCGCAGCCCATCTCACCAAGTTCAACACCGGCAGCGTCGGCGCCGACCTCGCCGACCCGGCGCCGACGGTCACCGCCAACAGCTTCCGCAAGCGGCCCGGCGGCGCGCCGCCGATCGGAATCGTCGCCGCGCACCTGATGACGATGCGCAATTCGCAGAAGCCGTTCAACGGCGCCGACGAGCCGACCCACACCATTACGTCGGGCGGCGCGCATCTCCATCTCGTCGCCGCCTTCCTCGCCCAGCACAACACCGACATGGTCGGCCACAAGGCGAGCGAGCCCGTCTCGACCATCGTCCAGAAGGGCTGCACGCAGGCGGTCGTCGAGGCGTCGCTGCTGTCGCACGCCTACACGTCGAACACCCGCGGCGGCAGCGGCGATCTGAACGCGCCGATCAAAACGATTGTCTCCGCCCGTCACGCTGCCGAAGTCCGCGCCTTCCTGGTCAAGTATTACGGCGAGGGCGGCCAGGAACAGAGCGCCGCCGACCCGCTGCACACAGTGCCTTGCCATGCGCGCTTCGGCCTGGTGACGATCGCCGGCGAGACTTATGAGATCGCCGACATCGGCATGCGGATGCTGACGCCGCGCGAGCTGTTCCGCGCCCAAGGCTTCCCCGACTCTTATCGCATCGACGCCGGCGCCGACGGCGTCGCGCTGACGCAGAGCGCGCAGATCCGCATGTGCGGCAATTCCGTCTCGCCGCCCGTCGCCGCCGCGCTGGTCGCCGCCAATTACCTCGCCGACCAGGCCGCCGCGCCGCGGTGCGCCAGCGCGGTCGACGACGGCCCGCTGTTCAAGGAGGCCGTGTGATGGACGCCGTTCGCCAAGCCCTCGCCGCTCGCATTGTCGAGCTCGAGCGCCAGAATACCGACCTTCAGGAAGCCAACAGCCGCCTGCTCTCCCGCGCCCGCGCCGCCGAGCGTGAGCGCGACGAGGCGCTGGCCGCCGGCGACGACCGCATCGCCGATCTGTCTGGCGAGATCAATGCGGTGCTCAACCAGCGCGGCCGTGAGCGAGAGCAGGCGCTGCAGGCCGTGCTGGACGCCAGCCGCGCCGGGCGGGTCACCGGGCTGCGAGAGGCGGCCGCCAAACTCGAATGGTACCGGCCGCAGCTCAGCGGCCCCGATTACGGCGCGATGACGGACGACGAGCGGCGAGTTGCGCGGGAGACCGACAACCGCCTCGCCAATCTCGCCGAATCCATTCGCCGCCTCACCTGCTCCGCGCCCGAGCCCGCCGCGATCGGCTACGGCGACATGATCCGCAAAGTCGGCGGCGCTCACGAGGTCGAAGGTTATCTCGCCGGCGTCGTCACCTGGGCTGGCGTCGAGCATCCGGTGATGGCGATCCCGGTCGCCAAGGGCTTCCTGCTCCACATTTACGCGTGGGCCCAGCTCGCGCGCCGGGCGTTCGGCCGATGACCGTCTACGTCGACGACGTCCGCCACAGCTTCGGCCGCATGATCATGTGCCACATGTGGGCCGACTCGCTCGACGATCTGCTGGCGATGGCCGACGCAATCGGCGTCCAGCGCAAATGGCTGCAGCGGCCGCCGAAGGCGTCGTGGATTCACTTCGACGTCAGCCTCGGCGTGAAAGCGAAGGCGCTTCGCCGCGGCGCCATCCTGACCGACAAGTTCGGGCCAGTCGAGCATTGCGCGAGGCTCGACATCGCCTCCGGCGACTCTCGCCGCGTCGCTTACGGCGAAACGAAGCTCGCCGGCGTCGCGCGCTGCCGCGCAACGCGCGACGGCGACCGGCAAGCGCAACCCGGAGAGATCAATGGCTGAGCGTAGCGGGATCGCCTGGACTCACGCGACCTTCAATCCCTGGATCGGCTGCCAGCACGCCGGCCCCGGCTGCGACTTCTGCTACGCCGAAGCGTTCGACGCGCGCTTCGGCGGCGGGCATTGGGGGCCGCATGCGCCGCGCCGGCGCACCAGCGCCGCAAACTGGCGCGAGCCGCTGAAATGGAACCGCCGGCACGCAGCGTTCTTCGCCGCCAACGGCTGCCGCCGGCGCGTCTTTTCCGCTTCGCTCGCCGACATCTTCGACAACGCCGTCGATCCCGCCTGGCGCGCCGACTTCTGGGCGCTGGTGCGCGCGACGTCGAACCTCGACTATATCATCGTCACCAAGCGCATCGGCAATGCGCCGGAGATGCTGCCCGCCGATTGGCTCTCGGGCGCGTTCGACCACGTCACGCTGCTGATCACGGTCTGCAATCAGCTCGAAGCCGACCGCGACATCCCCAAGCTGCTCGCCTTGCCGATGACGGCGCGCCAGCGACGCGGCGTCAGCGCCGAACCGCTACTGGGGGTGATCGACTTTACAGGCGTCGGCGCAGACGACACCGGAGAATTAGACGCTTTGCGTGGGCTCTCGTTCTGTGAAGGCAGGAATGAACCAATCGAACGCCCGCGCCTCGACTGGGTCATCGTCGGCGGCGAGTCCGGCCCCCACGCTCGGCCGATGCATCCCGACTGGGCGCGCGCGATCCGCGATCAATGTGCCAACGCCCACGTCCCATTCTTCTTCAAGCAATGGGGCGAGTGGAAAGATGGCTCCGACTTCATGAGGGACGCCAAGGCTGTCACGTCGGACGGCAGGATCGTCGAACCGACCCGCGAAGCCCTCTCTCACGCCGACCGCGACTATCCCGTTAGAAACTCAACAATGATGCGCCGCGTTGGCAAAGCGAAAGCCGGCGACCTGCTCGACGGCGTCAAGCACAACGCCTTCCCGGAGGCGCGATCATGACCATCACGCGCCCCGTTCGCCTTCAACTCTCGCGCCGCAAGGGATTCAACCTGCAGGCCCTATCCTTCGCCATCAACGGCCTTGACGCCGTCAGCGTCGCGCGCCCCGGCCGCTACGGGAACCTGTTCAAGGTCGGGCTCGCGACCTGCGGTTGCCGGTCTGCTGGAGAGTGCGGACACAACGCGTTCAACTGCGAGACGGCGGCCGAAGCGGTTGAACAATTCCGTTCCATTCCCCGCAGTGAAAGGCGGCTCGAAGAGATCCGTCGCGATCTCGCCGGTAGAAATCTCGCCTGCTGGTGCAACCTCGGCGAGCCCTGCCACGCCGACGTGCTGCTTGAACTCGCCAACGCCCCGATTTGCGAGGCTATTCCATGACGCCGCCGCTCGCCCTATCGATCCGCCAGCCCTGGGCGTGGGCGATCCTCTACGCCGGCAAGGACGTCGAGAACCGCTCCTGGCCGACCCGCTATCGCGGCCGCGTTCTCATTCACGCCGGCCTGTCGTTCGAAGGGCCGGCGCACGAGGCGTTGCTCGATTGCGCCGAATGGGCGCGAGACGCCGGCGTTCGCGCGCCGGCGAGCCTCGACGACCTGACGCGCGGCGGGATCGTCGGCGAAGCCGAGATCGTCGACTGCGTCGAATCGTCGGCTTCGCCATGGTTCTTCGGCCCCTACGGCTTCGCGCTGCGCAACGCGCGCCCGCTGCCGTTTCAGCCCTGCCGCGGCAAGCTCGGGTTCTTCTCGCCGTCTTTTGCGGAGGTCTGACGCCATGATCAAGAAACTTCGCGGCGCGGAGTTGGACGAGGCGATCATCGCCGCGCTGCGCGATCACGGCGCGATGGCGACATACGTCATCCGCAACTGGGCGTCGCCGCGCAGCGCCGACCTGACGACGGCGTCGGTTCTGCGCCGCTGCAAGCGGCTCGAGCACCTCGGCTATGTCGAGCGCGCGCCGACCTCGTACCTCGTGATGATTTCCTGGCGCCTGAAGCGCCGCGAAGCGACGGCCACCTAACCGATGTCCCGCCGCCCCGCGCTGATCACCGAGGCCGAGATCGCCCGCGCGGTGCGCGGCGTCGAGCGCGCGGCGCCGGGGCGGTTCGTCCTCGAGATCGACCTGACGACCGGAATCGTCCGCGCCACGCCGGTCGAGGCCGGGCAGACCGGCGGCTATGCGCCGGCCGAGCCCGGCGCGGCGCCGGGTTGCGGGCTGGTCGGGACGCTCTAGAATGCGCGCCATGCCCCGTCCGCGCCCGCCCCATCTCGCGCGCCAAACCACCCGCCACGGCAAGACGGTGTGGTACGTGCGCGTCGGCAAGGGCCCGCGGGTCAGAATCCGCGCCGCCTTCGGGACGCGCGAGTTCGACGCCGAATATCGCGCCGCGATCGACGGCGCCGCGCCGGCGCAAAAGCGCGTCGGGGCCGCCGAGGGCAGCTTCGCCTGGGGGCTGAAGCTCTATCGCCAATCGCAGCCGTGGGCGGCGCTCAGCGTCGCGACGCGCCGTCAGCGCGAGAATATCCTCAAGAAAATCGAGGCCTCGCCGCACGGCAAGTCGAAGCTCGCCGCATGGCGACGCGGCGACGTGATGCGCGGCCGCGACGCGCGCGCCGACCGGCCGGCGGCGGCGCGCCATTTCGTCGAGACGCTGCGCGGCTTCTTTCAGTGGGCGGTCAAGGCCGAGATCGTCCGCGCCGACCCGACGCAGGGCGTCGACGTGATCAAGGTCGAGGGCGACGGCTTCGCGCCATGGAGCGACGACGAACAGGCGAAGTTTCGTCAGCGCTGGCCGCTCGGCACGCGCGAGCGCCTGGCGTTCGAGCTGTTGCGCGGCGCCGGCCTGCGACGCGGCGACGCGGCGCGCGTCGGCCGCCCGCACGTCAAGGACGGCGTCATCCGTCTCAACACCGAGAAGACCGGCGAACGCGTGGCGATCGTCATGCCCGACGAACTTCTCGCCGCGATCGCCGCCGGCCCGTGCGGCGAACTGACGTTCATCGCCGGCGAGCGCGGCCGGCCGATGACCAAGGAAAGCTTCGGCAATTGGTTTCGCGAGGCGTGCAACGCCGCCGGCGTCGTCAAGAGCGCCCACGGCCTGCGCAAGAGCGCGGCGATGGCCGACGCCCTCGACGGCTGGACCGACGCCGAACTCGACGCCAAATACGGCTGGCAAGGGCGCCGCATGGCGAGCCTCTACACCAAGGCCGCAAGCCGCGAGCGTCTGTCGCTCTCCGCGTCGGAAAGGACCAAATCCCGAACGCCTATTCCCTCACCTATAGGGGAAGGTGAGGGCGCGGCGGCAGAAACGCCAATCAAATCAACGGCGGAAAAATAGAGTGGTGGGGGAGGTAGGACTCGAACCTACGAAGGCGTAGCCAGCGGATTTACAGTCCGCCCCCTTTGCCGCTCGGGACACTCCCCCTTCGGCGCTTGGCCGGAGGCGAAAACGCCTCGGACGAGCCGAGGCGCTATCGGGCCGCCTTATCTTTCGCCCGCCCCACCCTGTCAACAGCTAAAAGCGGCGCAGGCGTCGAGCGGGCGCGGCGGAGCGCCGCGTCGCCAAGGGATCGCTATTGACGCAGCGCTGTCCAGCGCCGCCAATTGCCGGCGGCGCAGAAAGAACGACGATGGACGAGACCAGACCGGAGGAAGCCGCCGAGGCCGAACAGGCGGCGGGGCGCGTCGGCGGCCTGCCGGTCCGTTTTCACGCCGGCGAGACCGTCTTCCGCCCTGGAGATTCCGCCCGTGGCTGGATCGTCGTCGAGAGCGGACGCATACGCGTCGGGCTGACCGCCGACACCGGCCGCGAGGTCGTGCTTTATCGCCTCGCCGCCGGCGATTCCTGCCTGCTCACCACCTCGGCGCTGTTGCGCCAGGAGACGATGCTCGCCGAAGCAGTCGCCGAAACTGAGGTTTCGGCCCGGCTGGTGCCGGTCGCCGCCTTCGAGCGGCTGCTGGCGGAGGATGCGGCGTTCCGCCGCGCCGTATTGCGCAACTACGCCGAGCGGGTCGGCGAGCTCGTCGTCGTCATCCAAGACGTGCTGTTCCACGCCCTGCCCCAACGGCTCGCGCGCCTCCTCGTCGCCCGCGCCCGCGACGGAGCGGTCGAGGCCACCCATCAGGCGATCGCCGCCGAACTCGGCAGCGCGCGCGAAGTCGTGACGCGGGCGCTCAACCGCTTCGAGCGCGAACGGCTCATTCGCGTCGAGCGCGGGCGCATCGTCATCCTCGACGCCGACCGCCTCGTCCGAACCAGCGCGCCGCAAGGGTGACGAGGTCACAGACGCGCCAGAGACGCCGTCCTAGCTTCCACCGCGCCATTCGGGCCGGGAGGAATTCATGAAAATCAATGTCGGAACCATCGACCGCATCGTGCGCGTCATCGTCGGGCTGGCGCTGATCGCGTTCGCGTTCGGCTTGATCTGGCCGGCGACCGGCTGGAACTGGGTCGGCTGGATCGGAATCATCCCGCTCGTCACCGGCGCGGTCGGCATGTGCCCGCTCTACAGCGTGCTCGGCCTATCGACCTGCGCCATGCCGAAGAAGGTCTGAGCGCGCCAGCGAATCGCGCCGTCCCGCGGTCGCGGGGCGGCGTCTTCTTTTGTCCGGCGCACGGCAGGCGGCGCTCGCCGCGCCCACAGTTTGCCGTTAACCGTTCCGGCGCCATGGTGCCGGCATGTCGACACCACGCCGCGAATCGCTTCCGCTGTCGCAAGTCCTGCGCGACCCGCGCCTGGCGCTGATGCTGGCGCTCGGCTTCTCCTCCGGCCTGCCGTTTCTGCTCATCTTCTCGACCCAATCGGTGTGGCTGCGCGAGGCGGGCGTGTCGCGGTCGGCGATTGGGCTGATGAGCTACGCCGCGCTCGCCTTCGCCTTCAAGTTCGCCTGGGCGCCGATCATCGACCGCTTCGATCCGCCTGGTTTCGGCGCGCTGCTCGGCCGCCGGCGCGGCTGGATGCTCACCGCCCAGATCGGCGTCGCCCTCGGCCTCGCCGGCCTCGCTTTCGGCGATCCGGCGCAGGCGCTGACCTGGAACGTCGCCTTCGCCTTCCTCACCGCCTTTGCCGCCGCGACCCAGGACGCGACGATCGACGGCTGGCGCATCGACGCGGCGCCGGCCGAGCGGCAAGGCATGATGGCGGCGATCTATCAGCTTGGTTATCGACTGGCGATGCTGTGCGCCGGCGCCGGCGCGCTCTACATCGCCGATTTCGTCAGTTGGCGCGCCGCCTATCTCGCCATGGCGGGCTTGATGGTCGTAGGAATCGGCGGCTGCCTGCTGTCGCCGCGGCTCGATTTGCCCTCACGCGAGGCCGCGGCGCGGGTGGCGGCGTTCGGCGAGCCGATTGCCGACCTCGTCCGCCGCTACGGCGTCACGCTCGTCGTCATCCTCGCGCTGGTGGCGATCTACCGGCTGCCCGACTTCGTCTCCGGCGTGATGGCCAATCCGCTCTACATCGATCTCGGCTTCTCCAAGACGGACATCGCCACCGTCTCCAAGCTCTACGGCGTGTGGATCGGCATGGCGGGCGCGTTCGGCGGCGGCGTCGCGGTGGCGCGGCTCGGCAGGATGCCGAGCCTGCTGATCGGCGGCTTCGCCGCCTCAGCCTCGCATCTGACGCTGGCGTATCTCGCCGCCTCGGGCGCGCAGGTGCCGCTGCTGACGCTGTCCGTCAGCGTCGAGAGCTTCGCCTCGGGCTTCGCCGGCGCGGCGCTGATCGCCTACATGTCGTCGCTGGTCTCGCCCGCCTTCGCGGCGACGCAATACGCGCTGCTGTCCTCGCTCTACGCGCTGCCAGGCAAGTTCGTCGGCGGACTGTCCGGCGTGATGGTCGACGCGTTCGGCTACGTAAAATTCTTCGTCGCCACCGCGACGATCGGGATACCGGTGGTGGCGTTGACGCTGATCGTCTGGCGACTGGCGGTGCGCGAGAAGATCGAACAGCCCACCTGAAATCGTCATGGCCGTCCCCGGACTTGATCCGGGGATTGACCCGGCCAACTCGTGGTCAAAACCCAACGCTTGGCGCCCATCCGGGAACGTCGAACCAGCGCGGAAAACAGTCGGTCGCGTATGCGACCGCGGGGGTCAGCAATGCGCCCCTTGCTGTCAGCCGTGACGTTTGGCGCGGTTCTCCTAGCGGACGTACGTCAGCGAGGCGCTCTCGACGACACGGGTAGACAATATGTGAACAAGCCCCAGGAACTAACCCGACCGAGGCGAGACCAATCAAGAGGTCATGAAGCCGATCGGCGTTTCGACCCCTCACCGATTTACAGCCGACATTCTGCAGTTGAATTCTGCACTGACTAATCCATTGTTCTTTTGGACAGCAAATATCTGTGCAAAAACATTGATTTCCGTTCATCGCGAAAGATCGTAGTTTATGCAGTCTTAGGTATAATACCTACAATAACTAGCAGAAATGCTATTAAAAACATCGCACTCAATGACACAACAAGTGAGATTATACCTACGAGCACGACATGAAAATTTGATCTAAACGAGTATCGGTCTGCATTTCTGATCGCATCTTTCGTCAATTGTCTATGTCTGGCAATGGACTGTGATATAAACGAAATGACTAATGGCATTGCAGAAGTTGCATTCTGTGGCAAAGACTTTTGTATTACATAGAGCGCTCCTACTAGACCAACTGATAAAACGATCCCCCAAATGATTGTCTTTTTGGCTGCTACGGTCTCACCCAAAGCAACAAAATTCCGCTTCAGCATCAGTATGGATGCCAATGGTCCTCCTAAAAAAGTGCCAACAAAAACTTGATTTGGCGAGTATATTTCTGTTTTATCCATCGCTCCGCCCCTCTCCAAAGCCATCGGAAGCAACTTCGCATAGCCGGCTCTGCGCTGAAATCGCTTCTCCTTGTCGAGAATGTCGCAGTTTATGCGCCGCCGGGAAGTTCGGCTTAAGCTCGAACTTTGCCTTTCGAGTCTTGCCCGCCGAACGGCCACTTTCGCTTCTGGTCGCCCGGATGCCGCCAGTTCGCTCCCGGCCAACCCCGGTCATCGGGTGATCTGCTTGCGAATGCCTCAGATGGTTGAGTGCGGCCGTTCGGCGGCTGATCCGGTCGGGCGCCAAGTGTCGGATTTTGACCACAAGGCTGTACGGCCGGCCGTGGCGCTCGGCGCTTATCGTTCGTAAGCAGCGACCCGCCGTCGCCGCTTGGATGGCCGGGTCAAGCCCGGCCACAACGCAGGACTGAGAGAGCGCGAAGCGCCCCCTACTCGACGTCCTCGACCTGCACGGTGCGTCCCGACAGGCGCTGGGCGAGCGAGGCCTCCATGAACGGATCGAGGTCGCCGTCGAGCACTTCGGCGGGCGTGCCCGAGGTGTAGCCGGTGCGCAGGTCTTTGACCATCTGGTAGGGCTGCAGCACGTAGGAACGGATCTGGTGGCCCCAGCCGATTTCGGTCTTCGACGCGGCGTCGGCGGCCAGCTTGGCTTCCTTGATCTCGAGTTCGCGCTCATAGAGCCGGGCGCGCAGCATGTTCCAGGCGGTGGCGCGGTTCTTGTGCTGCGAGCGCTCCATCTGGCAGGCGACGACGATGCCGGTCGGCATGTGGGTGATGCGCACCGCCGATTCGGTCTTGTTGACGTGCTGGCCGCCGGCGCCCGAGGCGCGATAGGTGTCGATCTTGCAGTCGCTCTCGTTGATCTCGATCTGGATGCGGTCGTCGACCACCGGATAGACCCACACCGAGGCGAAGCTGGTGTGCCGCCGCGCATTCGAATCGAACGGCGAGATGCGCACCAGACGATGCACGCCGGACTCGGTCTTCAACCAGCCGTGCGCGTTGTGGCCCTTGACCATGATCGTCGCCGACTTGACGCCCGCCTCGTCGCCGGCCGTCTCTTCGAGCACTTCGACGTCGAATTTGCGCCGCTCGCCCCAGCGCACGTACATGCGCAGCAGCATGCGCGCCCAGTCGCAGCTCTCGGTGCCGCCGGCCCCCGAATGCACCTCGACATAGGAATCCAGGCCGTCAGCCTCACCCGACAGCAGCGCCTCGAGTTCGCGGCGCTCGCCCTCTGTCTTCAGCGCTCTGAGCTGCGCCAGACCCTCATTCTCGGTCTCGGCGTCGCCCTCCTGCTCGCCGAGCTCGACCAGCGTCGTCGCGTCGTCGAGTTCGCGCTCGATCTTGGCGACCGACCCCAGGCGATCCTGCAACATCGTCCGCTCGCGCATCACCTGCTGCGCGGCGTCAGGATGGTTCCAGAGATCTGGGTCTTCGGATTTGGCGTTCAGTTCGGCGAGGCGGCGCGTCGCGGTTTCGACGTCAAAGATGCCTCCTCAGCAGTCCTAAGGACTGCTTGATCGTCTCGACCAGCTGTTCGGCTTCGGCGCGCATCGGCAGGGAATCCTCGATTGGCGGCGTGAACCTAGTGGGCGTCGGCGGCGATGTAAACGCCGAGCTTGGCGCAGTTGACGAGCAGGTCCACGCGCGTCCCCTTGCTATCACTTACTAATTCTAGTAATCAACTAGAAATATATCGACCGCCTGCGACGGCGATCCAAGAAGGGCGAATTGGCATGTCATTCCCTAACTCCGTCCGCGCCGTGCTGGCGTTTGCCGCAGTGGCGACCGCCGTCGTGTCCCTCGTCGCAACCGCCGCCTACGCCGACGTCACGCTGCTCAACGTCTCCTATGATCCGACGCGCGAACTCTACAAGGCGATCAACGCCGCCTTCGCCGCCGACTGGAAGACGAAGACCGGCGAGACGGTGACGCTCCAAAACTCGCACGGCGGCTCCGGCGCCCAGGCGCGCGCGGTGATTGACGGGCTCGGAGCCGACGTCGTCACGCTGGCGCTCGCCGCCGACATCGACGCGATCGCCGCCAAAACTGGCAAGATCCCCGCCGACTGGCAGAAGCGGCTGCCGAACAATTCAGCGCCCTACACCTCGACGATCGTGTTCCTCGTGCACAAGGGCAATCCCAAGGGCATCCACGACTGGGACGATCTCGTGAAGCCCGGCGTTTCGGTGATCACCCCCAATCCCAAGACCTCTGGCGGCGCGCGCTGGAACTATCTCGCCGCCTGGGCCTACGGCGAAAAGAAGTTCGGCGGCGACGAGGCCAAGACCAAGGACTTTGTCGCGGCGATCTACAAGAACGCGCCGGTGCTCGACACGGGCGCGCGCGGCTCGACCATCACGTTCGCCCAGCGAGGCCTCGGCGACGTGCTGATCGCCTGGGAAAACGACGCCTTCCTCGCCAGCGAGGAATTCGGCAAGGACCAGTTCGAGATTGTCGCGCCGTCGCTGTCGATCCTCGCCGAGCCGCCGGTGTCGGTGGTCGACGCCAACGTCGACGCCAAGGGCACACGCAAGCAGGCGGAAGCCTATCTGCAGTTCCTCTATTCGCCGGCGGCGCAGGCGATCATCGCCAAGAACTATTTCCGCCCCGCTCATCCCGAATTCGCCAATCCGGACGATCTGAAGCGCTTTCCGACGCTCAATCTCGTCACCGTCGACGGCGCCTTCGGCGGCTGGAAGAAGGCGCAGGCGACCCACTTCGCCGACGGCGGCGTGTTCGACCAGATCCAGAAGGCGGGGCACTAGCCTCATGACCCTGTCGATCGCCAGCGCCTCGTTTAAGAAGCCGAGCGCCCTGCCCGGCTTCGCGCCGGCGCTCGGCTTCGCGCTCGTCTATCTGACGCTGATCGTCCTGCTGCCGCTCGGCGCGCTGATCGCCAAAGCCTCGTCGCTCGGTCTTGCCGGCCTGTGGGCGGTCGCGATGGAGCCGCGCGTGCTGGCGGCGCTGAAGACGACCTTCGGCGTCTCGTTCGCCGCGGCGCTGATCGACGTCGTCTTCGGCGCGATCGTCGCCTGGACGCTGACCCGTTACCGCTTCCCTGGCCGCCGGCTGGTCGACGCGCTGGTCGATCTTCCCTTCGCCCTGCCGACCGCGGTCGCCGGCATCGCGCTCGCGGCGCTCTACGCCCCCAACGGCTGGCTCGGCGCGCCGCTCGCCGCGATCGGCGTCAAGGTCGCCTTCACCCGTTGGGGCATCCTCGTCGCGCTGACCTTCGTCGGCCTGCCGTTCGTCGTTCGCACCGTCCAGCCCCTGATCGAGGAACTGGACAAGGAACTGGAGGAGGCCTCGGCGACGCTCGGCGCCTCGCGCTTGCGAACCCTCCTGCGCGTCGCGCTGCCGCCGCTCGTGCCTGCCCTGCTCGCCGGCCTCGCGCTCGCCTTTGCGCGCGGCGTCGGCGAATACGGCTCGGTGATCTTCATCGCCGGCAATATCGCCTACGTCTCCGAAATCGCGCCGCTGCTCGTCGTCGTCAAGCTCGAGGAATACGACTACACGGGAGCGACCGGCGTCGCCGCCATCATGCTCGCCGTCTCCTTCGCCATGCTGCTGACGATCAACCTCCTTCACGCCTCGAGTCGACGGAGGCTCGGCGATGTCTGAGATTGGCGTCCCGACCGTCCTGCTGAGTCCGCGCCAGGTCGCCAGCGAGTCGATCGGCGTCCGGCGGTTGCTGATCGCCGTCGCGCTGGGCTTCCTGACGCTGTTCCTGGTCTTGCCGCTGGCGATCGTCTTCTCCGAAGCCCTGTCGCGCGGCCTCGCCGCCTATGTCGCGGCGCTCCTCGAACCCGACGCGCGCGCCGCGATCGCCCTCACCCTCACGGTGGCGGCGATCGTCGTGCCGCTCAACGCCGCCTTCGGAATCGCCGCGGCCTGGGCGATCGCCAAATTCGACTTCGTCGGCAAGAACCTGCTGATCACCCTTATCGACCTGCCGCTGTCGGTGTCGCCGGTGGTCGCCGGCCTCGTCTTCGTGCTGACGTTCGGCGCGCAAGGGCTGCTCGGGCCGTGGGCGGCCGCGCACGGCCTGCACGTCATCTTCGCGCTGCCAGGCGTCGCGCTGGCGACGCTGTTCATCACCTTCCCCTTCGTCGCGCGTGAGCTCATTCCGCTGATGCAGCAACTGGGTTCGGCGGAGGAGGAAGTCGCGCTGACCCTCGGGGCGAGCGGTTGGAAGACCTTCCTCACCGTGACCCTGCCGAACGTCAAATGGGCGCTGCTCTATGGCGTGCTGCTGTGCGACGCGCGCGCGATGGGCGAGTTCGGCGCGGTCTCCGTGGTTTCTGGCCACATCCGCGGCCTCACCAACACGATCCCTCTCCAGGTGGAGATCCTCTATAATGAGTACGATGTCGCCGGAGCTTTCTCGCTCGCCTCCCTCCTCGCCTTTCTCGCCTTGGTCACCCTCGGCTTCAAGTCCTGGCTCGAGTGGCGAAGCGACAGAGGAATTGCGCGCCAAGCCGCGCGATGACCGCGGCGCGGCCGACGGGCCGCGCGCCGCCGGCCAGCGCATCGAGATCGCCGGCCTCAGCAAGCGCTTCGGCGACCAGACGGTCCTCACTGCGATCGACCTGACCATCGAACCGGGCGAGCTCGTCGCGCTGCTCGGACCTTCCGGTTGCGGCAAGACCACGCTGTTGCGCGTCATCGCCGGGCTCGAGACCGCCGACAGCGGCCGGCTCAGTTTCGGCGACGACGACGCGACGCGGCTGACGGTGCAGGAGCGCCGGGTCGGCTTCGTCTTCCAGTCCTACGCCTTGTTCCGCCACATGACGGTGTTCGACAACATCGCCTACGGCCTGACCGTCAGGCCGCGCCGCCAGCGGCCAAACCGGCGCGAAATCGGGCGGAGGGTCGACGAACTGCTCGACATGATGCAGCTTCCCGGCCTTGGCGCGCGCTATCCGGCGCAATTGTCGGGCGGCCA
>JBEKVR010000010.1:0-53695 GCA_049513815.1 Roseiarcus sp.
CGGCGACGGGCGACTATCTGATGTTTCTCGACGCCGACTTGGCCGGCGTGAACGCCGCCGACATCCAGGCGCTGGCGGAGCCGGTGATCGGCGGCCGCGCCGAGGTGAGCATCAGCCTGCGCCGCAACAGTCTCGCTCCCTATCGCTGGATCGGCCTCGACTTCGTTTCCGGTGAACGGGTTATCCCCGCCCAGTTGCTCGACCAGGCGGTCAAGGAGATGGAGCATCTGCCCCGCTGGGGCTGCGAGGCGTTCATCAACGACTTGATCATCGAGGAGGGCCTGTCGGTGGCGGTGGTCGACTGGCCGACGGTGTTCAACACCCCCAAGATCAGCAAGCGCGGCCCGTGGCAGGGCGTGGTCGGGGAGCTGGAAATGATCAGGGACGCGGTCGGTTTCCTGTCGCCCATGGGGGTGGTGCGGCAGAACCTGGCGTTGCTCATGCTGGTCCGGCGGGACTCGGACACCTACGGCGCGGGGGCGGCGGCAGCGGCGGAAACTGGGAGGCCGGCGCCGTGATCTTTGCGTCCCCTTACGCCCTTGTCTGCCCGTCGCCGCGCACTCTGTACTTGAACGTGCAGAGCTGTTCGACGCCGACGGGGCCGCGCGCGTGCATGCGGCCGGTGGCGATGCCGATCTCGCCGCCGAAGCCGAATTCGCCGCCGTCGGCGAACTGGGTCGAGGCGTTGTGCAGCACAATCGCGGAGTCGACCTCCTTGAGGAATCGTTCCGCCGCCGCCTGGTCTTCGCTGACGATGCAGTCGGTATGGTGCGAGCCGTAGGTCTCGATATGGGCGATCGCCGCGTCGAGGTTCTCGACCACCTTCGCCGAAATGATCGCGTCGAGATATTCAGTGCGCCAGTCGGATTCGTTCGCTGCGGTCACGCGCGCGTCGGCGGCGCGTGACGCTTCGTCGCCGCGCACTGCGCAGCCGGCGTCGAGCAGCGCTGCGATCAGCGGCTGCAGCAGCCGCGGCGCGGCGGCGCGCTCGATGAGCAGCGTCTCGGCGGCGCCGCAGACGCCGGTGCGGCGCATCTTGGAATTGATCAGCAGGCGCTTCGCCTTGTCGAGGTCGGCGGTGTGGTCGACGTAGACGTGGACGATGCCTTCGAGGTGGGCGAACACCGGTACGCGCGCCTCACGCTGCACGCGTTCGACCAGGCTCTTGCCGCCGCGCGGCACGATCACGTCGAGCGCGCCGCCGAGGCCTTCGAGCATCTCGCCGACCGCCTCGCGCGAAGCGAACGGCACGCGCGCGATCGCCGCCGCGGGCAGGCCGGCCGCCTCGAGGCCGGCGACGAGGCAGGCGTGGATCGCCGCCGACGAATGGAAACTGTCTGAGCCGCCGCGCAGGATCGCCGCGTCGCCCGCCTTGAGGCAGAGGGCGCCGGCGTCGGCGGTGACGTTGGGCCGGCTCTCGTAGATGACGCCGATGACGCCGAGCGGCGTCGCCACGCGGTCGATGACGAGCCCGTTCGGCCGCTTGAACGTCGCCAACACGCGGCCGACCGGATCGGGCAGGGCGGCAACCTCTTCGAGCCCGCGCGCCATCGCTTCGATCCGCTTGGGGTCGAGCGTCAGGCGGTCGATGAACGAGCCGGCGAGGCCCTTGGCGCGCGCCGCCTCCAGGTCGCGCGCATTGGCGGCGAGGATTTCGCCGGCGCGCGCGCGCAAAGCCTCGGCGGCGGCGGTCAGCGCGCGGTTCTTGGCTTCCGCAGGGGCGTTGGCGAGCGTGCGCGCCGCTGCCCTGGCCTCGGCGCCAATCGCCCGCATCGCCGCGCGCAGGTCGGCGGCGGGGGCGACGGATTCGAGTTTGACGGGTCTGGACATCGGCGGCGGCTCACGAAATGGGCGCCTCAAATAGCACGCGGCGAGGCCGACTTGAACCCGAAAACCCCGCCCGCCACTCGGGGCCAGGATTGACAGCCGCCGCCGCGCCGGCGAATTGGCGCGCCGCTACGCCTCCCATGGCGCTCTTTCGAGCGCCGCAAGCGACGCGCCGATTATCGCCTTCGAGCGTTTTGCCGCGGGGCGGGCCTGTCGCCTCCGCCCGCGCGGCCGCTCATTGCGCGGCGGCGGCCGGCGCAGCGCCGAAGCGCCGCGCATTCCTTCTCCGCGCGGCGCATTGAACCTGCGGCGCGGGGATTGTCTGGACCTCCATCGAAATTGCGGGTTCCGCCCGTCTTGCGCTCATCAAGCGGAGCGGATGGTCGGCGCCGGGCCGGCGCCGGCGGCGACGAGGGCGACGTTTTCGCGCGCCGCCAATTGTTCGAACAACTCGGCCTCGGCGTGGACGCATTGGCCGGCGAAGCCGAGCAGCGCCGAGCCGGCGCGCAGGTTGGCGTCGATGAGCGCGCGCGGCAACGTCAGCGACCTTGCGATTCCGTCGACCGCCTCGGAGCCGAGGCCGATCGCGTTCGCCGATGAACCGCCTGCATCGCTCGCGCTCATGGCATCTCCTTCGCCAGCGGGGCGCGCAATCGCTACGCCGCGAGGCCGCATTTGGCGTTGACTTGCGTCAAGACGGGAGAGTCAGGCCTTTGAGTCGAGGCCGTAAAGCGAGTGCAGGGTGCGCACCGCGAGCTCAGTGTAGGCCTCGTCGATCAGCATCGAGAACTTGATCTCGGAGGTGGTGATTGCGCGGATGTTGATTCCCTTCTCGGCGAGCGCCTTGAAAGCGCGCGAGGCGACGCCGGAATGGCTGCGCATGCCGATGCCGATCGCCGAGATCTTCACCACGTCGGGCGCGCCCTGCAGCGCGGTGTAGCCGATCGTGTCGCGGCGCGCCTCGAGCAGCGCCTTGGCGCGGTCGTATTCGGCCCCCGGCACGGTGAAGGTGATGTCGGTCGTCGCCGCGTCGTCGGAGACGACCTGGATGATCATGTCGACGTTGATGTTGGCCTCGGCGAGGGGGACGAAGATCGCCGCCGCGACGCCCGGCTTGTCGGCGACCTTACGCAGGGTGATCTGCGCCTCGTCGCGCGAGAAGGCGATGCCGGTCACCACCTGCTTTTCCACGATATCCTCCTCGTCGCAAATCAGCGTGCCCTGCTTGGGGGCGGCGGGGTCGTCGAATGACGACCGCACGTAAGTCTTCACATTATGCACCATCGCCACTTCGACCGAGCGCACCTGCAACACCTTGGCGCCCAGCGAAGCCATTTCGAGCATTTCCTCGAACGACACTTTGTCGAGCCGTCGCGCCTTCGGCACGACGCGCGGGTCGGTGGTGTAGACGCCGTCGACGTCGGTGTAGATGTCGCAGCGGTCGGCATGAAGCGCCGCGGCGAGCGCCACCGCCGAGGTGTCGGAGCCGCCGCGGCCGAGCGTCGTCACCTTGCCGCTGTCGGCGTGAATGCCCTGGAAGCCCGCGACGACGGCGATCTCGCCGCGCTTGAAGCCGTCGAGGATCTTGCCGCCGTCGATGTCGGCGATGCGCGCCGCGCCGTGTGCGTCGTCGGTGGTCAGCGGGATCTGCCAGCCCTGCCACGAGCGCGCCGCGTAGCCCATGTCCTTGAGCACGATCGCCAGCAGGCCGGCGGTGACCAACTCGCCCGAGGCGACGACCGCGTCATATTCGGCCGGGTCGTAGACCGGCCCCGCCGCCGCCTCGCGGCACAAAGCGACGAGTTCGTTGGTCTTGCCCGACATCGCCGAGACGACGACCGCGACCGTATTGCCGGCGTCGACCTCGCGTTTGACGTGGCGCGCGACATTGCGGATGCGATCGACATTGGCGACCGAAGTGCCGCCAAACTTCATCACCAGACGCGCCATGAGAATTCCAAAACCCGAGAATGTCTCGCGAAAGCGGCTCGCGCGGCCGCCGACGCGCGCGTATAAAGGCGCTTCCGGGGGCGGTCAACGCCTCGAACCTGGGGTTTCAGGCATGGCCGCGGCCGCCGGCGTGATCGACGAGGAGGTGCGGCGCTTCGCCGCGCTCGGCGACGAGTGGTGGAATCCGGTCGGGCCGATGGCGGCGCTGCACCGGCTCAACCCGATCCGGCTCGCCTGGATGCGCGAAACGATCGTCGCTCATTTCGGCCGCGACGCCAAAGGCGCCGCCCCGTCGCTCGCCGGCCTGTCGGTGCTCGACATCGGTTGCGGCGGCGGTCTCGTCGCCGAGCCGTTGGCGCGGATGGGCGCCGACGTCACCGGGCTCGATCCGGCGCCGGAGTCGATCGCGGTCGCGCGCGCCCACGCCGAGGCGACCGGCGCGCGGCTCGTCTATCGCGCCGGCCTGGTCGAGGACCTCGCCGCCGAGGGCGCGCGCTTCGACGTGGTGACGGCGCTGGAAGTGGTCGAGCACGTCGCCGACCTGCGCGCTTTCGTCGCGGCGGCGGCGACGCTGGCGAAGCCCGGCGGCCTCGTCCTCGCTTCGACCCTCAACCGCACCCTGAAGAGCTTCGCGCTGGCGATCGTCGGCGCCGAATACGTGCTCGGCTGGGTGGCGAAGGGCACCCACCGCTGGGAGCAGTTCGTCACCCCTGAAGAACTCGCCGCGGCGCTCGAAGCCGCCGGCTGTCGCGAGACGGCGCGCCGCGGCGTCGTCTACGACCTTCCCCGCCGCGACTGGCGCCTGTCGTCCGACGTCAGCGTCAACTATTTCATGGCGGCGCGGAAGCTTTAGCGCCGGCCTTGTAGACGCGACCGCTGGTCGCGTCTTCGCCGTCGCCACGACCGGCTCGAGGCAAGGCGCTCGCGCGTCGGACGCGACCGGAGGTCGCGTCTACAACCCAGTCGCCCGCTCCTTTCGTCCTCATCCTCGCTCCCGCGCCTGCTTGGCGTCGGTCAGCCAGAAGCGTTCGTCT
Organism: Roseiarcus sp.; assembly: GCA_049513815.1. Taxonomy (GTDB): domain Bacteria; phylum Pseudomonadota; class Alphaproteobacteria; order Rhizobiales; family Beijerinckiaceae; genus Roseiarcus. Next base: position 4,812 of record JBEKVR010000010.1, read on the forward strand.
TTGTGCAGCAGCGGCGCGTCATGCGCCTTGGCGGCGGCGTAGGCGAAGCATTCGCCCAGGTTGAGGCGAGCGGGATGGCGGCCCTTGCCGAACTGGTCGTAGGCGTCGAGCGCCAGCGCCATTTCGGCCTCGCCGAGGACGACGACGCGCGTTTCAGTTGCGACAAGGAACTCCGCGAGCTTGCGGCGCGCTTCGGGGATCGACAGCGCGTATTCGTGCGCGAGCCCCGCGACGCTCTCCCAAACGGCGATCGGCGACGTCAGACGGACGGAGACTGCAGAGAGCGCGTCGGCGAAGGCGTCGCCCTCGGCTTCGTCGCCGAGCATGGCGATGATCGCCGAGGCGTCGAGAAACATCAGAGGTCACCGCTGAGGTCGTCGAAGAACGCCTTGTCGGCGCGCTTGCCGGTTCGTCCGCGCGCGACGATCGACTGGCGGATCGCGGCGACGCGGTCGCGCAACGGCGGTTCGCGGTCGAGGCGCTGCAGTTCCGTCCCGACGGCGAGGCGCACCGCCTCGGTCAGACCGACCCCCATACGCTTGGCGAGCGCGCGAACCAGCCGTTCCGTGGCCGCGTCGCGGATGCTGAGACCCATGGACGACCCCACAAAGACGCTGTCCATACGTCTATATGCTATCGTCTATACGGCCCTACAGCAAGCGGCGCCACCCCCTCACTGCCCGTCCTCGTAATCGTCGCCGACCATGTCGCGCAGGTCGAGGGCGCGGCTGGCGGTCTCTTCCATCAGGCAGGTCTCTTCGTTGTCGTCGCCGAGCGGCCAGGGATGCAGCGCCGAATCCACCGCGCAGCCGGCGTCGCGCCAAGCAATCCAGGCGCGCTGCGCCGCCTTGAGCTTGTCGACCGCCGGCGCGGGGATCTTCTTCAGCGCCTCGCCGTACCAGCGGTTGAGCCAGCCGTCCCAGATCTGCCGCTCGATGCCGGCGCAGTCGCGCGGGTGGCCGAAGCCGTTGGTCTTGATCGTCTTCGGCGCGTCTTCGAGGCCCAGACAGGCGCCGAGATCGACGCCGACGCAGGCCTTGCGCGCCGACGCGTCGGTGTGTTTGGCGAGGCAGCCGGCGATGAAGGCGCGCTCGCTGGCGGTCGGCTCGGGCCCGGGAGAAACTTGGGCGGCCGCCGCGCCGGCGCCGACGACGAGGAAAACAGCGGCGAGGACGATCGGCTTCATGCGGGCTTTCTCCCCAACGGGTTGCTCGCAAAGCCTCTCACGGTCTGGCGCTGTGGAGCGCGCGGCCGCGCTTGCGGCGATTGGCCGCTCGGGCGCGGCGGCCGGTCAGGCTCAGCCGCCTGGGCAATCCTTCAGCGCGCGGTCGATCGCCTGGGCGAAACCGCTGAGCGAATAGGTGTCGGTCGTCAGATTGCCCTTCTTGGAGGTCGCCTTGACGACGAGCGACTTGCCCTTGCGCATTTCGGCGATCAGCGCGCTCTCCTGGGCGGCGTTCTTCACCCACAGATTGGCGCCCTTGGGCAGGAGATCGAAGCTCGAGTCGCCGACGACCGCAGTCGGGGCGACGAGTTCGTGCTTCTTGTCCTTCTTTTTGTCCTTGCTGTCGGCGCTGTCGTCGGCGCTCGGCGCGCCGACGTCGAAGCCCATGATCAGCGACACTTCGTTGCGCACGCCTTCGCCCGGTCGCTCGGAGATGAACGCGTAGCCGGGGTCGCGCTTGAGATCTTCGGGGTCGCGCGACTTGGGCTGGGCGAGCGCGTAGCAGACCTTGTTCTTACCCGATTGGCTGTGGAAGACGCTCCAATCGCCGTAGGAACCGACCAGTTCCGGCTTGGCGGCGGGCGCGTCGGTCTTCGACTTGTCGGCGGGTTTGGTTTCGCCGAAGGCGGCGCCGGCGGCGAAGGCGAGCGAGGCGCTGAGCGCGAGGGCGACCGCACGGGCGGCGAGGGGCGCGGCAAATGGCATGGAAAAGCAGTCCTTCGTCACTCTTTCGGCGGCGATTCGCCTCGCCGGGCGCGGCTCATTGCGCCGCGATCTCGGCGAAATTCAGATCCGTGGGCGTTCCTTCCGCCGGATTTCTATCCTTGGCAGTGGTTAATGAAAAATGAGTAAAATTCGCGGCGATCGGCCGCCGCCGTCCGCGTGACGCCTGGGCGGGGCGCGGCCGGCGATGGCGCGCTTGCGACGCGTCAAGGCGCGTCGTCGCGATCGGCGCGATAATTAACCGGCGGAAGTCCGCGGCGGTTTGGCGCATCGTCGTCGCTTGCGTTTCATGCTGCAATGCAACATAAGTCGGTCGGGACGGAACGTCGGGGACAGATTCGCGAGGAACCATGGCGAGTTCGACCCATTTGGCGGTAGACGTCCGGCGCTTGTGGCCGGCCGACATGCCGCTGTTTCGCGATCATCTCCTCCGCCTGGATTCCCGCAGCCGCCACGAGCGCTTCTCTGGCGGCATGTCCGACGACTTCCTCGTCCGCTACGCCCAGAACTGCTTCGGCGAGGGCGACCTGGTGTTCGGCGCCTTCATCGCCGGCGTCATGCGCGGCGCGGCTGAGCTGCGTTCGAGCGAAGCGATCTGGAGCGAGCAGGCGCCGTTTCAACGCCATATCCACGCCGAAGCCGCGTTCAGCGTCGAAGAGCCCTATCGCCGCCGCGGCGTCGGCGAGACGCTGTTCCGCCGCGTCGAGCAGGCCGCCAGCAACCACGGCGTCGAGACGATCGAGATCGTCTGCGCCCCCGACAACGTCCCGATGATCCGGCTCGCCGGCAAGTTCAAGACCAAGTTCTCGTTCGAAGAGAACCAGATCACCGGCCGACTGACCGCGAGCCTGCCGACCGCCTTCTCGCTGCTGCGCGAGGCGTCGCGCGACGTGATGGACTTGACCGCGTCGGTGTTCGACGCGCGCACCCGCGACGCCGACATCGGCGCGGCGTGATCGCGCCGGGACCGTAGCGCTTCAAAGCCGCCGGTCGTTCATCATACCCTTAATGTGGGCGATCGCCTTGGCGGGGTTGAGGCCCTTCGGGCAGGTCTTGGAGCAATTCATGATCGTGTGGCAGCGGTAGAGGCGGAACGGGTCCTCGAGCTCGTCGAGCCGTTCGCCGGTCGCTTCGTCGCGCGAATCGATCAGCCAGCGATAGGCCTGCAGCAGCGCCGCCGGGCCGAGATAGCGGTCGCCGTTCCACCAGTAGCTCGGGCACGCGGTCGAGCACGAGGCGCACAGGATACACTCGTAGAGGCCGTCGAGCTTGGCGCGGTCTTCCGGCGTTTGCCGCCATTCCTTTTCCGGCGTCGGCGTCGAGGTCTTCAGCCACGGCTCGATCAGCGCGTGCTGAGCGTAGAAGTTGGTCAGGTCGGGCACCAGATCCTTGACCACCGGCTGATGCGGCAGCGGATAGATCTTCACCGCGCCGGCAATGTCGTCCATGCCCTTGGTGCAGGCGAGCGTGTTGACGCCGTCGATGTTCATCGCGCACGAGCCGCACACGCCCTCGCGGCACGAGCGGCGGAAGGTCAGCGTCGAGTCGACCTTCGATTTGATCCAGATGAGCGCGTCGAGCACCATCGGCCCGCAATCGTCGCGATCGACCCAGTAGACGTCGATGCGCGGGTTGGCGGAATCGTCCGGGTTCCAGCGATAGATGCGGAATTCGCTCAGGCGCTTGGCGCCCTCCGGCTTCGGCCATTGCTTGCCCGGCTGCGGGCGGGAATTCTTGGGAAGGTTGATCTCGACCATCGCGTCATCCTGCCGGGCCGGTCGTCCGCGCGCCGCGCCGACGCCGTTCGAGCGGCGTCAGGGACCCGACGCTTTCTGAAGCATCGGCGCCGCCCCCGTCAACCGCCGCCGCCTCGGCAAAAGGGAGCAAGGCCATGCCGGCGGGCGCGCCTCATGCCGGAAGCGCCCAGTTCGGCCGCACATAGGCGGCGCGGAAACCGGCGGCGAGGATGTTGCGGTGGCTCGGTGCCGATTCGTCGGGCTGCGGAACGGCGGTCTCGGTGACGGCGAAGCGCGCGCCGCGTCGCGCCGCGTCGGCGAGGCGGCGCGCGATCAGCGCCGACTGGCCGCCGCGCCGGCGGAACGCCGGCTTGGTCGCGCCGACGCCGAGCCAGGCGGCGTCCTCGTCGACGAACAGCGCGCCGGCGCCGGCCGGCTCGTCGTCGGCGAAGCAGACGTAACAGTTCCAGCCGGGGCGGCCGACGATCTCGCGCAGCCAGTCGGCGACCGGCGACGGCAGGCCGTAGCCGGCGGCCACGGTCGCGGCGAACAGGTCGCGCGCGTCGCCGCCAACCTCGTGGACCGAAAGATCGGTCTCGACGCGCGGCGGATCGCGCGTCTCGCGCTCGAACTTCACCCAGGCGAGCCGGTGCGGCGCCAGTCCCGCGGCGCGCGCCTGCGCTTCGAGCCGCCCGGCGTTCGACGAGGGCGGAATCTGGACGAAGAATCTGCGCTGCCCGGCGTCGCGGAAGCGCTGAATCGCGGCGGGAATCGCGTCGGCGTCGGCGCCGTCGAGCCCGGCGCCCGACAGCCAGTTGAACTGGAAGATCGGCGCGCGGCTCGCCATCAGCATCAGCGCCCGGCCAAGCTCGTGCGTCTCGAGACCGACGCGCGCGGCGAAGTCGGCCGGCGCGGCGGAAGCGAGGTCGCGCCAGGCCTGGCGTTCGATGCGCTCGAGCGCTTCGACGTCGCTGTCGGACAAAGACGGCCTCCTCGATGCTTCCCGCCTGCGCTCGGGCGGAATGCGCGGACGTCGCGCGTGCGTCCATCCACGCGTGATCGCAGGCGCTCGGTCTATGCCCGGCCGCCTCAGCAAAGTCATCCCCGAACGCGAGGATGACAGGAGAGGGGCCGGTGATATGACGCGCCCGGTCGCCGCGACAATTTCTTCCTGAAAATCGGAATCGTCGGTATCATTCTTCGTCGCGCCCAGAGCGGTCGCCTCGGCGCGCGGCGTCATTCTCGCGCGGCGAAACGAGCTTCGCGCCGCAAAGTAGGGTCAACGCGTTGAAAAGACAGGAGGCGGCGAAGCGGGCGGTTTCGCCTGACGATGCAGATCAACGACTTGCGCGGGCCGAAACGAAGCCGCCCGTTTCGTTTGGGTTTCGTTTCGTTTCGCCGCGGCTTCGTTTGGCTTCGCTTCATTTCGCTAAGGACGCGCCAGTGTGGCGCGCCAGAATCCGCGCGCTCCTCTCGCGCGTCAGGACTCGCGCGCCTTCGGCTCGATGCAGGCGATGTCGTTCGACATCGTGAAGGCGTGCGCCGGGCGGCAGTCGAGTCCGGCCTCGCGGGCGGGAACGAATCGGCGACGAACTCTCGACGACGACGTTCGTATCGCAGAGCGCTCGCCATCGACGGACGCATCGCGCTGCACAGCCGCGCGCCGCACAGCGGCGTCACGCCGCAGGCGACGGCGACGCGCGACCTGCTGTGAGCGCATTCTTGTCGGTAAACTATTCGTGATGTTCCGCCTTGGCGACTCGTCTGCGATCCGGCCGCCCGCGGCGCATCGCTTTGAGGAGAAAGATATGAATAAGCGGATTGTCGCCGTCGCCTGCATTGTTCCGCTGATGGCGTCGAGCGGCGTCGTTCCGAGAATCGCCTTGGCGGCGGACAGTTGCACCGAATGGATGGACCAGGGCGACGGCACGTCGTGGAAGGAATGCGTGGACGACGACGGCAACCAGATTTGTTACAGCGTCAACAACACGCCCGGCAGCGTCGCCCGGAAGGTTTCGTGCAGCTGACGAGGCCGCGCGGCTCGGCGGCGGGTCGAACGATGGCGTCCCGCCGCCTCACTGGCCGCCGAAGGCGCGCCAGCCCCGGCGATAGCGCCTCAACAGAAGCGCTCTTGGTTTCTTGCGGCAGGGGCGCCCGCTCGCCCCTCAGTACACGCGCGCCTTCGGCTCGACGTAAGCGACGTCGTTGGTCATCGTGTAGGCGTGCACCGGGCGGTAGTCGAGCCGAACTTCGTGCTTGTCGGGATCGATCCACGCCAGCGTGTGCTTCATCCAGTTGGCGTCGTCGCGGGTCGGATGGTCCTCGCGCGCGTGTGCGCCGCGGCTTTCCGTGCGGTTGAGCGCGCCCGCCATCGTCACCACCGCCTGGACGATCAGGTTGTCGTATTCGAGCGTCTCGATCAGGTCGGAGTTCCACACCAGCGAGCGATCGGTGACGCGCGCGTCGGCGCCGTCGCGCCAGGCGTCGACGATCATCCGCTGGCCTTCCGCGAGCGTTTCGCCGGTGCGGAACACCGCGCAATGGCTCTGCATCACGCGCTGCATGTTGACGCGGAGGTCGGCGGTCGGCGTGTCGCCGCCGGCGTGGCGGAAGCGGTCGAGGCGGGCGAGCGCGCGCTCGGCGCTGTCCTTGGGCAGGTCGGGCTGGCTCGCGCCCGCCTTCAGCGACTCGGCGGCGCGCAGGCCGGCGGCGCGGCCGAAGACGACGAGGTCGATCAGCGAATTGGAGCCGAGCCGGTTGGCGCCGTGGACCGAGACGCAGGCCGCTTCGCCCAGCGCCATCAGGCCGGGCACGATCGCGTCGGGATCGCCGTTGGCCTTGGTCAGCACTTCGCCGTGATAGTTCGTCGGGATGCCGCCCATGTTGTAATGCGCGGTCGGCAACACCGGAATCGGCTCCTTGGCGAGGTCCACGTCGGCAAAAATGCGCGCGAGGTCCGAGATGCCGGGCAGCCGTTCGTGCAGCACCTTCGGGTCGAGATGTTCGAGGTGCAGATGGATATGATCCTTGAGCTTGCCGACGCCGCGACCTTCGCGGATCTCGACGGTCATCGCGCGGCTGACGACGTCGCGCGAGGCGAGGTCCTTGGCGTGAGGCGCGTAGCGCTCCATGAAGCGCTCGCCCTCGGAATTGACGAGATAGCCGCCTTCGCCCCGCGCGCCTTCGGTGATCAGGCAGCCGGCGCCGTAGATGCCGGTCGGGTGGAACTGCACGAACTCCATGTCCTGCAGCGCGATTCCGGCGCGCAGCGCCATGCCGTTGCCGTCGCCGGTGCAGGTGTGGGCGCTGGTCGCCGAGAAATAGGCGCGGCCGTAGCCGCCGGTGGCGAGGATGGTCGTCTGGCCGCGGAAGCGGTGGATCGTTCCGTCGTCCATCTTCAGGCAGACGACGCCGCGCACGCGGCCCTCGTCGTCGCGGATGAGGTCGATGGCGAAATATTCGATGAAGAACTCGCACTTCGCCTTCAGCGCCTGGCCGTAGAGCGTGTGCAGCATGGCGTGGCCGGTGCGGTCGGCGGCGGCGCAGGTGCGCTGCGCCGTGCCCTTGCCGAACTCCGTCGTCATGCCGCCGAACGGGCGCTGGTAGATCTTGCCTTCCTCGGTGCGCGAGAACGGCACGCCCCAGTGATCGAGCTCGTAGACCGCGGCGGGCGCGTTGCGGCAGAGGTATTCGATCGCGTCCTGGTCGCCGAGCCAGTCGGAGCCCTTGACGGTGTCGTACATGTGCCAGCGCCAGTCGTCCGGCCCCATGTTGCCGAGCGAGGCGGAAATGCCGCCCTGCGCCGCGACGGTGTGCGAGCGGGTCGGAAACACCTTGCTGACGCAGGCGGTCTTCAGGCCCGCCTGGGCGCAGCCGACGCTGGCGCGCAGACCGGCGCCGCCGGCGCCGACGACCACCACGTCGAACGTGTGGTCGGCGATCGGATAGGCCTTGCCGCCGAGCGCGGCGGCGCTGGGGCCCTGGGAGCCGTTAGCCATCTCGGTGCAAGCCCTTTTTCGATAGTGTCAGACGAAGCCGATGCGCAGCACGGCGTAGACGCAGGTGAGCGCAACGGCGCCGGCGAAGCAAATGTTGGCGACCAGCGCCCATTCGCGCGCGTGACCATGGACGTAGTCGAGGATGATCGAGCGCATGCCGAGATGCATGTGGAACGTCGCCGTAATCGCGAACAGCAGCGTCAGGATGGCGGGGATCGGATGGCCGAGCTCGATGCGGACTCCGTTGTAGTCCTTGTTGAGCAACGTCAGCAGCGTCAGCACGAAGCCGGTCGCCAGGAGGATCAGCGCCGCCGCGCTCACCTGAGTCAGCCACGCGTCCTGGGCGCCGCGGCGCGCCGAGCCGAGGTGGCGGGCGCGGCCGAGCGCGCTGCGCAGGGACTTGCCGGATTCGTTCATCGCCGTCGCTCCCTCATTCCACTGCGAGGACGATCGCCCAGACGACGAGCGTCAGCACGAGACCGCCGATCAGGGTCGCCTGCGCCAGTTGCTCGCGCTCGGGGTGCTCCATGCCGTAGCCGGCGTCCATGATCAGATGCCTGACGCCGCCGAGCAGGTGGTGGAACAGCGCCCAGGTGAAGCCGATCAGGATCAGCCGGCCGAAGATCGACTGGATGAACCCCGAGAAATAGGCGAAGGCCGACGCGTCCATCGAGGCGGCGAGCAGGAACCAAGCGAGCAGCAGCGTGCCGACATAGAGCCCAGCGCCAGTGATGCGGTGGGCGATCGACATCGCCATCGTCAGGGTGAAGCGATAGATCCCGAGATGGGGAGAGAGCGGCCGGGCGGCGGGTGAAGGCGAGATCGGATCGCTCGAAGCCATCGTCGGATGTCCGGTTGCGCAGGGCCCAGCGCCTTTTAGCCGCCCGGCCGGGCCCGCGCAACGCGGGCGTCGTACGCCATTGGTCCGATGCCGCCGCTCAGGCGAACCCCAGCGCCGCCATCTCGCGCCGGGTCGGCGGGTCGGAGCCCTTGCGGGTGCAAGTGAAAGCAGAGGCCGCGGCGGCGAAGGCGAGCCAGGCGGCGAGGCGCTCGCGGCTCGGTTCGGGCGCGCCTGCGCCCAAGGCGCCGTCGCTGTCCATCGCCGCCAGCAGCGCCGACATGAAGCTGTCGCCGGCGCCGACGGTGTCGACCACCGCCACCTTGGCCGGCGCGACGCTCAGCCGCTCGCCGTCGATATAGGCGAAGGCGCCGCGCCCTCCCAGCGTCGCGATGCAGAAGCGCGGCCCGAGCGTCGACCACAGCTTCAGCGTTTCCTCGATCGGCCGGCCGGGATACAGCCATTCGAGGTCTTCGTCGCTGGCCTTGGCGATGGTGGCGAGCGCGACCTGCCGCTCGACCAGGGCGACGACGCTGGCGCGGTCCGGCGTCACCAGCGGCCGAATGTTGGGGTCGAAGCTGGTCGTCAGCGCGCCTTTGGCGCGGGCGAGCGCCGCGACCACCCGCTCGCCGTGACGCGGGTCGACGGCGGAGATCGAGCCGACGTGCAGATGGCGCGCCTTGGCCGGCCAGGCCGCCGGGAACGGCCATTCGCCGTCGAAATTCGTCGCGTCGAGGTAGAACGAATAGCGCGAGCCGGTCTGCGCCGTGCCGCGCATGACGAAGGCGAGCGTCGTCGGCTGCTTGACGCGTTCGACGAGGCTCAAGTCGACGCCGTCGGCGGAAAGCGCCGCATCCATCGCCTCGCCGTTGGCGTCGGACGACAGGCGCGAGACGAACGCGGTCGGCGCGCCGAGCCGCGCCAGCCCGATCGCGACATTGTAAGGCGAGCCGCCGCGCACCGCGTCGTAGCGGCCGTCTTCGTCGACGACCGGAATGAGGTCGATCAGCGCCTCGCCGGATACCAGAATCATCGTTGCATTTCCCCCCAGCGCCCGTCCGCCCGCTTACGCCGGCGTATAGGCGGTCTTGACCGTTGTGTAGAATTCGACTGCATAGCGGCCTTGCTCGCGCGAGCCAAGGCTCGACGCTTTGCGTCCCCCGAATGGCGCGTGGAAATCGACGCCGGCGGTCGGCAGATTGACCATCGCCATGCCGACTTCGGCGTTGCGCTTGAAGTGCTGCGCGTATTTGAGGCTGGTGGTGACGATTCCGCCGCACAGGCCGAACGGGGTGTCGTTGGCGATCGCCAGCGCATGCTCGTAGTCGCGCGCCGGGATCATCGCCGCGACCGGGCCGAAGATCTCCTCGCGCGCAATGCGCATTCCATTGTCCGCGTCGACGAACAGGGCCGGCGCCATGTAGTGGCCGGGCGTCGCGCGGTTCAGCCGTTCGCCGCCGAGCTTGAGTTTGGCGCCTTCGTCCTTGCCGATCTTCACATATGCGAGGTCCTGGTCGAGCTGGTTCTGGTCGACGGCCGGTCCGAGATCGACGCCGGCCTTACGGGCGTCGTCGACGACGAGGCCACGCATGCGCTCGGCCATCGCCTCAGCGAAACGGCCGTAGATTCCTTCGGTGACGATGAGCCGCGACGAAGCCGTGCAGCGCTGGCCGGTGGAGAAGAAGGCGCCGTTGACGGCGCAATCGACCGCCGTCTTCATATCGGCGTCGTCGAGGACGATCAGCGGATTCTTGCCGCCCATCTCGAGCTGGAATTTGCGCATTTGCGCGGCGCAGGCGCTGGCGACTTTGCGCCCGACTTCGACCGAGCCGGTGAAGGTGACGGCGTCGATCTTGGGGTGGTCGAGCAGCGCCTGGCCAACCGTCGACCCGCGGCCCATGACGAGGTTGAAGACGCCGGCGGGCAGGCCGGCGCCGGCGATGATTTCCGCCAGCGCGTGCGCCGAGGCGGTGGCGAGATCGGCCGGTTTGAACACGGCCGTGTTGCCGTAGGCGAGCGCCGGCGCGGTCTTCCACGCCGGGATCTGCAGCGGGTAGTTCCACGGCGAGATGATTCCGACGACGCCGACGCCCTCGCGCGTAACCTCGACCTCGACGCCGGGGCGAATGCTGGGGAAGCGGTCGCCGGGAACGCGCAACGCCTCGGCGGCGAAGAATTCGAAGATCTGCGCGGTGCGCGTCGCCTCGAGCAACGCTTCGGGCAGCGTCTTGCCTTCCTCCCGCGCCAGCAGGTCGCCGAGCGCGTCGCGCCGGGCGGCGATCGCCGCCGAGACGCGCATCAGCGCGTCGTGGCGCACGAGCGGATTCGCGCGCGACCAGGCGGGGAACGCGGCGCGCGCCGCGACGACGGCGGCGTCGAGCTGGGCGGCGCTCGCCTGGGCGTAGAGGCCGACCACGTCGTCGGTGTTGGACGGATTGATGTTGCGCGAGACGCCCTCGCCGTCCGTCCATTCGCCGGCGACGTAGTTCTTGTGGATGTCGCTCATCGCTTGTGAGTCCTCTTGGGCGCAATGCTGTGCGCTGCGCCGGTTCAAATCAAGCCTCGCTGCGCCAGATTGCGCATCAGCGCGCCGACGCCGAAGTCCCACGGCGGGCAGTCCTGGCTATATCGCATGCGATTGACCAGCCGCCCGAGCTTTTCGGCGCTGACGGCGACGACGTCGCCCGGCTTGTGGGTGAAGCCCTTGCCCGGCGCGTCGCGGTCGGCGACCGGCGCAAACATCGTGCCGAGGAAAAGCGCGGCGCCGTCGGGATATCGGCGCCCGGCGTCGAAGAGCTGGCGCACGAGCTCGGCGGGGTCGCGGCTGATCGCGGCCATCGACGAGCCGCCTTCGAGCGCGAAGCCGTCGTCGCCTTCGACGCGCAACGCCACTTCGGCGCGGCGCACGTCGTCGAGGGTGAAGGTTGCGTCGAACAGCCGCAGGAATGGGCCGACCGCGCAGCTCGCGTTCTGGTCCTTGGCCTTGCCGAGCAACAGCGCTGAGCGGCCCTCGAAATCGCGCAGGTTGACGTCGTTGCCGAGCGTCGCGCCGACGATCGCGCCGTGCGAATTAACCGCCAGGACGATTTCCGGCTCGGGATTGTTCCAGGCCGAAGCGGCGAGGAAGCCGGCGTCGGCGCCGCTCCCTACCGCCGACATCGGCTGGCTCTTGGTGAAGATCTCGGCGTCGGGGCCGATGCCGACCTCGAGATATTGCGACCACAGGCCCGCCTCGACGAGCGCCTGCTTCAGCCGCTCCGCCGCCGGCGAGCCGGGTTTGATCGAAGCCAGCTCGGCGCCGACGCGGCGGGCGAAATCGGCGCGGATCGACTCGGCGGCGGCGCGCTCGCCGCGCGCCCTTTCCTCGATCACCCGCTCGATCAGCGAGGCGGCGAAGGTGACGCCGGCGGCTTTGACCGCCTGCAGGTCGATCGGCGCGATGAGCCACGGTCGCTTAGGATCACGTCGGTCCGGCGGCGTATTGGCGAGAACGTCGCCGATCGCGCCGAGCCGTTCGCCCGCCGCCGCGCGCGCGGCGGCTGCGGGATCGGCCGCCTCGGCAAGGTCGCGCATCGTGGCGAAGGCGGCGGTAATGTCGAAAAGAGCGCCGTCGCGGGCGACAACGACCGACGGGCCGCCGACGTCAGGCCGCCAGACCCGGCCGACGAGCGCGCCGGCGAGGCCGTCGGCGGGCAGCGTCGTCGCGGCGGTCAATTCCACAGTCGGCATCGTGTTTCCGTCGCTTGTCCGCCAAGTCATTGACGGCGCGCCGTAGCGTCACTACCTTCTAACATGCCAGCTCGAAAAGAAGGCGCCTTCGGCAGGGCTCGGAGTCGATAAAAGCGATGGGGGAGCGCGTCAACAGCAAGGCCGATCAGGTCTACGACGAGCTCAAGGAAGCGATTCTGGCAGGTAAGGTCGAGCCCGGCGAGCTCATCGACAAGTCGGCGCTGTGCGAACGGCTCGGCGTGTCGCGGTTCCCGGTCTCGGCGGCGGTCAGCCGGCTCGCGTTCGAGAACCTGGTGGTGATCGAGCCGCAGCATGGCTCGTTCGTGGCGCGAATATCGGCCGCCGACGTGCGCGAACGGATGTTCATTCGCCGGGCGCTCGAGAGCGAAATCGCCGCCGAGGCGGCGCGCCGCCTGCCGCGCGAAGGGCTCGAGGCGCTGGAGGAAAATCTCGCGCGCGAGCGCAAGGCGGTGGAAGCGGGTGACCTGGTGAGTTTCTACGCGCACGACGTCGGGTTCCATCAGGTGCTGACGACGCATCTCGCGCTGCCGCGCAGCGCCGAGATCCTCGACAGTGTGCGCGCGCACCTGGAGCGCGTGCGGCGCATGCTGATGCTGACGCCGGGACGCATTCGCCACACGCTCGCCGAGCACTCGGCGATCGTCGCCGCGATCGCTGCAGGCGACGCCGAGTCGGCGCGCGTCGCAATGGATCGACATATTTTGGAGACGACCGGACAGTTCGAGTCGTTCGCGCGCGAGCGACCCGAGTTGATTTCGGCCTGACGGGCCAGCGAGGACTTCGGACACCATGAGCGCGCCGCGCGCCCTTCGCCTGCATACGCAGGACAACGTGATGGTCGCCGTCGACGAGATCCGTCCCGGCGACGCGGCGGTCGGCGCGCCGGTCGCGGTCGAACGCGTTCCCAGGGGTCACAAGATCGCCACTGCGCCGATCGCCGAAGGCGAGCCGGTGCGCAAGTTCGGCCAGATCATCGGCTTCGCCTCGACGGCCATCGCGCCGGGCCAATGGGCGCATGTCCACAATTGCGCGGTCGGCCATTTCGAACGCGACTACGGCTTCTGCGAGGACGCGCGGCCCGAAACGATCCTGCCGGTCGAAAGCCAGGCGACCTTCGAGGGCTTCCGCCGCGCCGGCGGCAGGGCGGGCACGCGCAACTATCTCGGCATCCTTACCTCGGTGAACTGCTCGGCGACGGTGGCGCGCCTCGTCGCGCGCGAGGTCGAGAAGTCGGGCATGCTCGACGATTATCCCAATGTCGACGGCGTCATCGCCCTCGTCCACGGCGCCGGCTGCGGCATGGCCAGCAAGGGCGAAGGCTTCGACGTGCTCGCGCGCACCCAATGGGGCTACGCCGCCAATCCCAACATGGGCGGCGTGGTGATGATCGGGCTCGGTTGCGAGGTGTTCCAGATCGGCCGGATGAAGGAAGAGCGCCATCTGGAGGAGAGCGACCTCTTCAACACCTTGACGATCCAGGCGACCGGCGGCACGCGCAAGTCGATCGAGGCAGGCCTCGAGCGGGTCAAGGCGATGTTGCCGATCCTTAATGCGACCAAGCGCGAGACGCTGCCGGCGAGCGAGCTGGTGTTGGCGCTGCAATGCGGCGGCTCGGACGGCTATTCCGGCATCACCGCCAATCCGGCGCTCGGCGCCGCAGTCGACATCCTGGTGCGCAACGGCGGCGCCGCGATCCTCTCCGAGACCTCCGAGCTCTACGGCGCCGAGCATCTGCTGACGCGGCGCGCGGCGACGCCGGCGATCGGCCAGAAGATCGTCGATCTCATCCACTGGTGGGAAGACTACGCGGCGCGCAACGGCGGCGAGCTCAACAACAATCCGTCGCCCGGCAACAAGGCTGGCGGCCTGACGACCATTCTCGAGAAGTCGCTCGGCGCCGCGGCCAAGGGCGGCACGACGGTCCTCAAGGAAGTCTATCGCTACGCCGAGCCGGTGACCGCCAAAGGCTTTGTCTTTATGGACACGCCCGGCTACGATCCGGTTTCGGTGACCGGCCAGGTGGCGGGCGGCGCCAATGTCATTGCTTTCACCACCGGACGCGGCTCGGCGTTCGGCTGCAAGCCGACGCCGTCGATCAAGCTCGCCACCAACAGCGACATGTATCGCCGCATGGAAGAGGATATGGACATCAATTGCGGCGACGTGCTCGACGGCGTGACGATCGAACAGAAGGGCCGGGAGATCTTCGACAAGGTCCTGGCCGTGGCGTCCGGCGAGCGCAGCAAGTCGGAAGCGCTCGGCTACGGCGACGCCGAATTCGTGCCTTGGCAAATCGGCGCGGTGATGTGACGCGACTGACGTGACCGCGGCGCTGCTCTTCGATCTCGATGGGACGCTGGTCGACAGCGACGCCGCGCATCTGCGCGCGTTTCAGCGCGTCTTCGCCGCGCACGGCGTCGCCGTCGACAGGCAGAGCTACTTCAAGCGCATCCATGGGTCCGACAATTCGGCGATCGGCCGCAACTTCCTGCCGCACCTGAGCGAAATCGAGCAGGCGGCGACGCTGGCGGCGAAGGAAGCGCGCTATCGCGAAGACCTCGGCGAGATCGAAGCGATCGCCGGCATTGACGCGCTGCTCGACTTCGCCGCGGCGCGGGGCTTGCGCTGCGCCGTCGTCACCAACGCGCCTCGCGCCAATGTCGAAGCGGTGCTCGGCGCGCTCGGACTCGCCGCGCGCCTGCCTTTGTGGGTGATCGGCGTCGAACTGGCGCGCGCCAAGCCCGATCCTTTGCCCTACCAGACCGCGCTGACGCGACTCGGCGCCGAGGCCGACCGCTCGATCGCGTTCGAGGACTCGCTCTCGGGCCTCAGCGCGGCGAAGGGCGCGGGGCTGCCAGTCGTCGGGCTGACGACGACGCTCGCGGCGGATAAACTGCTCGCGGCTGGAGCGGAGATCGCCGTCGCCGATTTCGCCGATCCGCGCATTCTGCCGCTGATCGAGGCGCGGACGGCGGCGCCGGGAAAGAAAGCATGAGACTGACACAGATCGTCGACGACAACGACAAGCGCGCCCTGGTCGTCACCGTGCGCGGCGAAAGCCGCCTGGTCAAAGGCCTGCGGACGATGCGCGATCTCGCGGCGGAGGCGCTCGGCGAGGGCGCGCCGTTGCGCAAGATCATCGCTGACCGCGGAATCGGCAAGCCGGTCAATCTCGCCGCGGCGTTGAAGGAGAAGCGGGTGCTGATCCCGCTCGACCACGACGACCCGGCGCATATCCACGTCACCGGCACCGGCCTCACCCATCTCGGCTCGGCCGAGGGGCGCGACAAGATGCACCGCGCGCTCGCCGACGCGACGACGCTGACCGACTCGATGAAGATGTTCAAGCTCGGCCTCGAGGGCGGCAAGCCGGCGCCGGGCGCGGTCGGCGTGCAGCCGGAATGGTTCTACAAGGGCGACGGCTCGACGCTGGTTGCCCCCGGCGGCGACCTCGTCAGCCCGAGCTTCGCCCTCGACGGCGGCGAGGAGCCGGAGATCGTCGGCCTCTACCTCATCGACGACGACGGCCAGCCGGTTCGCCTCGGCTTCGCGCTCGGCAACGAATTCTCCGACCATCTCCTGGAGCGGCAGAACTATCTCTATCTCGCCCATTCGAAGCTGAGGCCGGCGAGCGTCGGCCCCGAGCTGCTGGTCGGCGACCTGCCCGCCGACGTGCGCGGCGCCTCGCGCATCCGCCGCGGCAAGGAGATTGTGTGGGAAAAGCCGTTCGCGTCGGGCGAACACAACATGTCGCACACGATCGCCAATCTCGAGGCGCACCATTTCAAATACGCGCTGTTCCGCCAGCCGGGCGACGTCCACGTCCATTTCTTCGGCACGGCGACGCTGTCCTTCGCCGACGGCTTTCGCGCCGAGAAGGGCGACGTGTTCGAGATCGAGGCCGAGCCCTTCGGTCTGCCGCTGCGCAACCGGCTGACGATCGGCAAGCCGGACAAGGTGAAGCTGCGCGTGCTGTAGCGGCCGCCCACCTCCTGTTCAACAAAGCTTGAACTCGGCGCGCGGCCGGCCCAGTCGCGTTATACGGGGCGCTCGTTCATGAGCCGCCGCGCGGCGCCGCCGGGGCTGGAGAGCCGAAACTGATCCGCATCGTTCATCCCGACGGCCTTCCCACCCCGCTGCGCTACTGGTCGATGCTGGCGATCGCCATCGGCATCGCCATGTCGGTGCTCGACGGAGCGGTCGCCAACATCGCGCTGCCGGCGATCGCCGCCGAGTTCCACGCCAGCCCGGCCGAATCGATCTGGGTCGTCAACGCCTATCAGCTCGCGGTGGTGGTGGCGCTGCTGCCGCTCGCTTCGCTCGGCGAGCGCATCGGCTATCGCCGCGTCTATCTCTGGGGTCTGGCGATCTTTACGCTCGGCTCGGTCGCTTGCGCGCTGTCGCAGAACATGCCGACGCTGATCGCGGCGCGGGTCGGGCAGGGCCTCGGCGCCGCCGGCGTGTTCGCGGTCAACGGCGCGCTGGTGCGCTTCACCTATCCCGGGGCCTTGCTCGGGCGCGGCGTCGGCCTCAACGCCTTCGTCGTCTCCGTCGCCGCGGCGGTCGGGCCGAGCGTCGCGGCGGCGATCCTCGCCGTCGGGCCGTGGCAATGGCTGTTCGCGATCAACGCGCCGTTCGGCGTCGCCAACTTCGTCATCGGCTATCGCGCGCTACCGCACTCGGACCGCGGCGGCCGGCCGTTCGATCTCGTCAGCGCGTCGCTCAACGCGCTCGCCTTCGGCCTGTTCTTCGTCGGCGCCGACGCCGTGACCCACGGCGAGGGGACGATGACGCTGGCGCTCGCGGAAGTCGTCGCGGCGTTCCTCGCGCTCGCCGCCTTGGTCAGGCGCGAATCGAAGCTCGACGCGCCGCTGATTCCGGTCGACCTGATGCGCATCCCGATCTTCGCGCTGTCGGTGGCGACTTCGATCTGCTCGTTCACCGCCCAGTCGCTCGCTTTGGTGGCGATGCCGTTCTATTTCGAACTCGAACTCGGCCGCAGCCAGGTCGAGACCGGACTGCTGATGACGCCGTGGCCGGTGGCGGTCGGCATTTCTGCGCCGATCGCCGGCCGGCTGTCGGATCGCGTGCCGGGGGCGGTCCTCGGCTTCGTCGGGCTCGCCGGGCTGGCGATCGGGATGGTGTTGCTGGCGCGCCTGCCGCTCGACGCCGGCTTCATCGACATCGCCTGGCCGATGGCCTTGTGCGGCGCGGGCTTCGGCTTCTTTCAGGCGCCGAACAACCGCACGCTGCTGTCTTCGGCGCCGCGTCAGCGCGCCGGGGCGGCGGGCGGCATGCTCGCGACCGCGCGCGTAACGGGCCTCGCCGCCGGCGCGACGCTGGTCGCGCTGTTCTTCCGCGTCGCGCCAACGCGCGCCGAGCCGATCGCGTTGCTGGTCGGCGCCGGCTTCGCGGTCGTCGCCGCCTTGGCCAGCCTGACCAAGCTCGCCAAGCGCTGAGGCGGCGCGCCAACGGCTCAGCGGATCTCCGGCAGCGCCTCTTCGCGGGCGAGATTGCCGAAGCGGGTGAGCGACGCCTCGAACTGCAGCTCCACTGTGCCCGTCGGGCCGTGGCGTTGCTTGCCGATGATCACTTCCGCCTTTCCGTGCATCTCGTCCATCTTCCGCTGCCATTCGGGGAATTCCTCGGTTCCCTCGCGAGGCTTGCGATTTTCGAGGTAGTACTCCTCGCGGAAGACGAACATCACGACGTCGGCGTCCTGCTCGATCGAGCCGGATTCGCGCAGGTCCGAGAGCTGCGGGCGCTTGTCGTCGCGCTGCTCGACCTGCCGCGACAACTGCGACAGCGCCAGGATCGGCACGTTGAGCTCTTTGGCCAGCGCCTTGAGGCCAGTGGTGATCTCGGTCAGCTCCTGCACGCGGTTCTCGTTGCGCCCGGAGCGCGAGCCGGCGAGCAGTTGCAGATAGTCGACGACCAGCAGATCGAGGCCGCGCTGGCGCTTGAGCCGTCGCGCGCGGGCGGTGAGCTGGGCGATCGAAATGCCGCCGGTCTGGTCGATGTAGAACGGGATCGCCTGCATCTCGCGCACCGCCTCGGCGACCTGCTGGAAGTCGTTCTCGGTGATGTCGCCGCGGCGGATCTTGTACGAGGGCACGCCCGACTGTTCGGCGATGATGCGGGTGGCGAGCTGCTCGGCCGACATTTCGAGCGAGAAGAAGCCGACCCTGCCGCCGTCGACCGCCGCCGTCGTTCCGTCCGGTCGGGTTTCGCCGCGAAAGGCCTTGGCGATGTTGAAGGCGATGTTGGTCGCCAGCGCCGTCTTGCCCATGCCGGGGCGGCCGGCGACGATGACGAGGTCGGAGGCCTGCAAGCCGCCCAGCTTGTGATCGAGTTCGGTAAGCCCGGTGGCGAGGCCGCTGAGGTGCCCGTCGCGCTCGTAAGCCTTGGCCGCCATGTCGACGGCGGTCTTGAGCGCATCGGAAAAGCGCTGGAAGCCGCCGTCGTAGCGGCCGCCCTCGGCGACGGCGTAAAGGCGCCGCTCCGCTTCCTCGATCTGCTCGCGCGGGCTCGAATCGACCGGCGCGTCATAGGCGACGTTGACGACGTCCTCGCCGATCTGGATCAGCTCGCGGCGGACGGCGAGGTCGTGGATGGTGCGGCCGTAGTCGAAGGCGTTGATGACCGTCGTCGCGTCGGCGGCGAGGCGGGCGAGATATTGCTGCACGGTGACGCCGCCGAGGTCGTGCTCGCCGAGGAAGGTCTTGAGCGTGATCGGCGTCGCGACCTTGCCGGCGCGGATCAGCGAGCCGGCGATCTCGAAGATGCGGCGGTGGATCTCCTCGACGAAGTGCTCCGGCTTGAGGAAATCGGAGACGCGGTCGAAGGCGTCGTTGTTGACCAGAATCGCGCCGAGCAGGGCCTGTTCGGCCTCGACGTTGAGCGGCGGGCTGCGATAGGCGCGCTCGCTCAAATTGGCGGCGGGGAGCCGGCCGGGGAAATTTTCGACAGTCGCCATGGCGCGTTGCGGAATCGGTTGCTGATGAAAAATGCTGCGAACGCGAACGCGACGTTACGAAGAAGGAAGGATAGCGCCCCGAGCGGCGCGCGCGGAAGGGTTTTGTCACGCCTCGCGCGCCTTTGCGAGAGCGCTGCGTCGCTTCGCTCAAATTGTCCCCGATTCACCCAGGCGGCGAATTCGTCGCGCAAGGAGACGCTTGACTCGCGCCTCAGCCGGCGCAGAGGCGCGCCTTGGCGACGGCATATTCCTTGGCCAGTCGGGCGATCAGTTCGGCGGCGGGCGTCACCGCCTTGACCGCGCCGATGCCCTGGCCGGAGCCCCAGATGTCGCGCCAGACCTTGACGCCCGCGCCGGCGGTCGCCGCGGCGAAATCCATCGTCTTGACGTCGCCCGCCGGCAGCTTGTCAGGGTCGAGCCCGGCGCGGACGATCGAAGGCTTGAGGTAATTGCCGAAAATGCCGGTGAACAGGCTGGAGCCGACGATGTCCTCGGCGCGGCCGGCGACGATCGCCTGCTTGTAATCCTCGATCGCGCGCGCTTCTTGCGTCGCGATGAAGGCCGAGCCGATATAGGCGAGGTCGGCCCCCATCGCTTGCGCGGCGAGAATCGCGCCGCCGGTGGCGATCGCGCCGGAGAGCGCCAGCGGTCCATCGAACCACTCGCGGATCTCCTGCACCAGAGCGAAAGGCGAGTATGAGCCGGCGTGGCCGCCCGCGCCGGCGGCGACGGCGATCAGGCCGTCGGCCCCCTTGTCGATCGCCTTGTGGGCGAACTTGTCGTTGATGATGTCGTGCAGCGTCACGCCGCCGTAGGCATGCACCGCGGCGTTGACGTCCTCGCGCGCGCCGAGCGAGGTGATGACGATCGGCGCCTTCCATTTCACTGTCAGCACGATGTCCTCTTCGAGGCGCACGTTCGACTTGTGGACGATCTGGTTGACCGCGAACGGCGCCGCCGGGCTGTCGGGATGGTCGCGATCGTGCGCGGCGAGCGCCTCGGTGATTTCGTGCAGCCATTCGTCGAGCTGGCTGATCGGCCGCGCATTGAGGGCCGGAAACGACCCGACGATCCCCGCCTTGCATTGCGCGATCACCAGCGCCGGGTGCGAAATGATGAACAGAGGCGCGCCGATCGCCGGCAGACGCAGTTTACCCCGCAGGGCGCTCGGCAACGACATGGCTCGCCTCCCTCGTTTGTTCACACCTAAACCAATCGCGCGGTCGAGGCCGAGCGAAATCCTGACGCTAAACACTTGGTCGAACGCAAACTCAGCGGGCGCCGTCGCCGAGCTGGACGAGCGCCAGGGCGTCGATCGCCGCGTTCCGTTCGTCCTCCGACTGCTTCAGAGAAAGCTCCAACTGTTTGGTGCTGCCAACGCTGCTGCCCATCAGGACCAGCCCGCCAAGCCCAAGGCTGATCCCGACGATCATCCGGATCGGCGTGAAGATCGCCAGACCAAGCGCCAACGAGACAAGCAACGCCACGCCGGCGAAGGCGCACGCGCGTCCTACGACGACGAGCCTGCGGCTGCGCTGGATCGCCTCTCTGAGCTCGTCGATCTGCGCCTCGAGTCGCTCGATCTCATCGGCTGGCGTCGGATCCGCTTCGAACATGGAACTCTCAGGCGGCGTTGCGGGTCGGCGCGTCGAACTGAAATGACTTCTCGAACCCCGTCAATTGCATATCCGCGTCGGACGGCAGTCGACATCCCCTTGCGCCGAAGGGGCTACGCTGGCGGCGTCAGCCATTGGCATACGAATCCGCCGCCGGCGGCGCGCTTCAGCGCCTGCGCCAGCCACGGCATGAGGACGCGCGCTTCTGCGATGAGTTCGAACGGCGGATTGACGATGAGAAGTCCGGCGCCTCTCAGCGGGTTCGGCGAATGGGCGCCAGGCGCGACGGCGCCGACGTCGAGTTCGAGCCGCAAAATGTTGGGCGCGCCTAGGGCCGCGATCGCATTGAGGAAGCGGGCGTCCTCAAGCGACGCTTTGATCGGCCGCCACAGCGCGTAGGTTCCGCGCGGCCATTTCGTCAGCGCGTTGGCGAGCGCCGCCTCGACCCGCGCGCTTTCGTCTGGCTCTTCGAATGGCGGATCGATCAGCACGAGTCCGCGCCGCTCTTTCGGCGGCACATAGGCGTTGAGCGCGACATAACCGTCTGTGGCGACGATCGACAGGCGGCGGTCGCGCCCGAGCGCCGCGATCAGCGCGGCGCGCTCCTCCGGGTGCGCTTCGCTGAGCGCGAGGCGATCCTGCGGCCTGAGCAGGGTTTGCGCCAGCGCGGGCGAGCCGGGATAGGAGGCCGGCCGCCCCTCGTCGTCGCAGGGGCCGAGGGCGTCGAGATAGGGGCGAAGCAGCGCAGCGACCTCGACCGGCGGCCGCGCCTTGACGATTCGCGCGACGCCGTCGCGCCATTCTGGCGAACGCTTTGCCGCCTCGCCGGCGAGGTCATAGCGGCCGGCGCCGGCGTGGGTGTCGATGTAGCGCAGCGGCGCGTCCTTGCGCGTCAGATAGACGAGGATGCGCGCCAGCGTCGCGTGCTTGAAGACGTCGGCGAAATTGCCGGCGTGGAAGCCGTGGCGGTAGTTCATCTCAGGCGCACGCCCGCCCCGCGCTCAGCGCAGCGGCGCGACGGCGATCGATGCGCCATGGCAACTGTGGCCCGACACTTTCGGGCATTGGGCGAAGGCGGTCAGGCTCTTGGCGACGCAAATGCGCACGTCGACCAGTTCGCCATTGTAGCAGGAAATCGCCATGTTGTCGGCCTTGAGATTGGCGTTGGCGGCGATGAACGCCTGCGTCAGCGCTTCCGGCGAGGTTTTCAGCGTCTCATGCGGCGTCTTCAGATCATCGGGGACGACGATCGCGTCGCGCAGCGTCTTCACGGCGGAAAAATAGGCCTGCGGGTCGAGGCCGGAGCAGGTTCCGTGCTTGCGGTACTCGTAGCGCGCCAGACCTTCGTCGGGATAGACGCCGTCGGTCAGCTTGAGCGCCGCGCCGGAGACAAATCCACCGCCACCGCAATCCTCAGGGTTCGCGCCGTAGGCGCTGTTCGGCCAGAGGCCGTGAACGACGAAGCCCTCTTGGGCGCCGCGCGCGCATTGGCTCGGCTGTTTCGCTGCGCCGCCGGTGTCGCAGAAGCCCGGTGACCACGACAGGGTGAAGACGAAATAATCGAACCTGTCTGCGGCGCGCGCGCCGCAGATCGCGGCGGCGAGCGCGGCCGCGGTCAAGACGAGGCGCATTAGGACTGTCCTAGTAGCGGGCGCGAATCGTCGCCGAACCAGCATAGCGCGTGACGAACGGCCTGAGCACGCTGCAGGCTGGCTCGTAGGCGTGATTGCGGTCGAGGCCGATGACGCACCATTCGACCCCGTAGCCCCAGCCGATGACGCCGAGGTCCTCACCGATATTGTAGACCACCGGGCGGAACTTGCCGTCGGCGTCGACGCTGCGGGCGACGCAATAGCGGCGCGGGATGTAGGCGACGCCGTTGGCGCGATAACCGATCTCGCGGACGCGGTCGAAGCCGGCGAGGCGGATCGGCGAATTCCAGAATTCCGATTCCCTCTGCGCAAAGCGGTCGCTGATCCGCGATAACACTCCGGCGTCGTCGCAGGCAGGCAAATCGCCGGTCCACGGGTGATAGCGCTCCTCGGCGGGGACGATGATTCCCGCGGCGTGGGCGCTCGCGGCGAAGACGAACAGCGCCGCCAGACAGACGAAGATGCGCTTCATGGCCGACTCGCGAAAAAAACGAAAAGACGCGCCACCATGCGGCCGGCCCCGCTGGGGGTCAAGGGTCCCGCGGTCGGCTCGGCCGTCAGTTCAGCCGGTCTTTGAGCGCGGCGATTTCGCGCGCCGCAAGCTCGGCCCCGGCTGCGCCCTGGGTCTCCTGCCGCAGCACGATCTCGGCCGCCCTGACGGCGAAGTCGGCGGCGGCGGCGCGCACTTCGGCGGCGGCCTGAGTCTCGGCGAGGGCAATCTTCGCCTCCGCCTGCTTGCCGCGGCGGGCGACGAAATCCGTTATGCGCTCGGCCGCTTCCTTGGCGAGGACCTCGGCATGGGCCCGCGCTTCGGCGACGATCGCCGCGGCGTTGGCCTCGGCCTCGAGCTTCTTCTTCTCGAAGCCCTCGAGCAGCGCGGTCGCTTCGGCGCGCAGCTTCGCGGCCTCGGCGAGTTCGTCGGCGATGTCTTTGCCCCGTTTGTCGAGCGCGCCGAGCAGCATCCGATACGCGCCGACATAACCGAGCAGGCAGAGAAAGACGATGAAGCCAATCAGGACAAAAAATTCGGCGCCGAACATCATGCGTCTCCGCTCAGCCGGCTTTTTGCGAGTCGACCGCGGCGGCGATCGCCTCGGGCTTGGCCGGACGGCCGATCAAGCGTTCGACGATCGCGGCGGTCGCCTCGCGGGCGATGACGCCGACATTGGCCATCGCCTGCTGGCGCGTCGCCTCAATCTGCCGCTCCGCTTCGGCAAATTTCGCCGCCAGCTCCGCGTCGAGCGCCTTGTGCTTGGCGTCCGCCTCGGCGGCGAGTTGGTCGCGCGTCGCCTGGGCGAGGCTTTGGGCGCGGGCCCGCGCGTCGGCGAGCGCCTTCTGGTGCTCAGAGGCGGCGGCGTCGGCCTTCTGCTGCATCGCCGTGGCGTCGTCGATGTCCTTGGCGATGCGGTCCTTACGCTGCTTGATGGTCGCCCCGATCGCCGGCAACGCCTTCTTGGCCATGAAGTAGTAGAGCGCGGCGAAGCTGATCGCCAGCCACAGGAGCTGGCTGGGAAACGTGTCGCTCTGGAAGGGCGGGAAGGCGGCGTGACCGGCGTCCTGACCGACTTCGGTCTTGGTCGCTTGCGGCGCTGGGGTCTGCGGTTGAGCCATCGGGTCTTCGCTGTCCTAGTGCGGGGCGCGCCTGAGCCGGCGCCGCCCCACGAAATGGCGTCAGACGTTTCGCCGTCAGACGGCGAAGAGCAGCAGGAACGAAATCAGCAGCGCGAAGATGCCGAGCGCCTCGGTCACCGCGAAGCCGAAGATCAGGCGGCCGAACTGGCCGTCGACCGCGCTCGGGTTGCGCAGCGCGCCGTTGAGGAACTGGCCGAACAGCGTGCCGACGCCGATGCCGGCGGCGCCCGTTCCGATCGCGGCGAGACCAGCGCCGATGTACTTGGCGGCGATCGCAAGTTCGTGGGGTTCCATTTCTCTAAACTCCTGCTCTTTTTCGGTCTGTTGGGTTGAAGACGAACGGGCGGTCAGTGACCGCCAGGATGAATGGCGTCGTTGAGATACATGCAGGTCAGCATGGCGAAGACATACGCCTGCAGGAACGCGACCAGCAGCTCGAGCGCGTAAAGGCCGATCGTCATCGCCAGCGGCAGCACGGCAAGCGTTTTGACCGCGACGCCGGCGCCCAGCAGCATGACGACGAAGCCGCCGAAGACATTGAGCGTGATGTGGCCGGCCAGCATGTTGGCGAACAGACGGACCGAATGGCTGAGCGGCCGGGTGAAGAACGAGATCACCTCGATCAGCACCACCACCGGCAGGATCGCAATCGGCACGCCCGACGGCACAAACAGCTTGAAAAATCCGAAGCCGTGTTCGTAGAGCCCGACGACGATCACCGTGAGGAATACGGCCAACGCCATCGTCGCGGTGACGATGATGTGGCTCGTCACGGTGAAGGAATACGGGATCAGCCCGACCAAATTGCTGATCAGGATGAACATGAACAGGCAAAACACGAACGGGAAGAAGCGCATGCCCTTCTCGCCGGCCGCCGAGCGCAGCATGCCGGCGATGAATTCGTAGGCGAGTTCCGCCGCCGACTGCAGCCGGCCGGGAATGCCGGGGCCGCCGCGCGCGCCCGCCGTCATCACCAGGCAGGCGATGGCGACGGCGATCAGCATGTAGAGCGACGAATTGGTCAGCGAGAAATCGTGTCCGGCGATCCGGATCGGGATGAGCGGCGTAATCGAGAATTGCTCGATCGGATTGATCGCCGGTCCCGTTTCGCCTGCCACGTCTAGTCCTCGTCCTCGTCCCACCCCGTCGGGGCTTGCGGCGCCGCCTTGGAGGCCGGGCGCGGCTCGTCTTTATCTGGCGCTTGGCCGCCAGACAAGCGCGAATTGCGGACTTCGTCTCGGCCTTTGGGCGAGGTCACGCGAATGACGTTCTTCACCCCAGCGACCGTCCCCAGCAGGAAAAAGACAATCAATAGCCACGGCTTCGTGCCGAGCAGCCAGTCGAGGCCCCAGCCGATCGCGCCGCCCAGGAGGATCGCGCCGACGAACTCGCCCCCGGCCTGAAGGCCGAGCGTCACGCCGGGGCCGCCAAAGCCGCCGCCGGACGAACTCGCCGCCGCGGCGGCGCGCACGCGAGTCTCGGCGGCGCGGCGCTCCAGCCGACCTTTGAGCATATCGAGCCGGGCGCGCATCTCGCGCTCTTCGTCCTCGGGGGTCTTGGCCATCGGCGGGCCTCCTTGGCCCGGCTTCGCCCGGACGACCGAGCCCTGGCAAGACCAGCCGACGCTGTCAATCATTGCCTTCGGACACATCCAGCGGCCGCGCTCCTCACGATGAGGAGGATCCCTCACCACGGTTTGCCACGATCAGAAAGGCCGCCGCTTGACCGCGTCAGGCCCCTCGGGCAAGCCAAGCGGCGAATGGACGATACCCCGGGGGCCGTATGTCGATCAGCGCGGAGCCGACGCCGCGAGGCCGAAACGGCCTCCTGGTCGCCTTGCGCCGCCGGGTTCGGCTGATCGCCGGCCTCGCGGCGATGGCGTTCGCCTTCTTCGCCATTCCGGGCGAGATTCGAACCCCAACCCGGGCTCTGATCGCCTGGAATGTCGGCGCTTGGCTGTTTCTTGGCCTGATCGCCCTGATGGTGACGCGTGGGTCGAGCGAGAGCGTGCGCGCCCACGCCGCCGAGGAAGACGAGAATCAGTGGGCGCTGCTGGCGATCGCCATCGTCGTTGCGACGGCGGCGCTGGCGGCGATCGTCTTCGAACTCGGTTCGGTCAAGGACATGACGGGCCTGCGCAAGGGGGAGCACATCGGCCTCGTCGCCGCCACCATCCTCAGCGCCTGGACCTTCACCCACGCGATGTTCGCGTTGCATTACGCCGCCGAATATTACGCGCCCGGCGAAGACGGCGTGCGGGCGGGCCTGCGCTTCCCCGAAGAAGACTCCCCGGGCTGGGGCGAATTCTTCTATCAGGCGTTCGTCATTGGTTGCGCCTCAGCCACCGCCGACGTAAACGCCACTTCGAGATCGATGCGCCGCGCCTGCCTGGCGCACGGCGTCGTGGCGTTCTTCTTTAATACGATCATCCTTGCGCTGACGATCAACATCGGCGCAGGGCTGATTTGAAGCGCAATTGCGCTCTTTGGGATCGAGCATGACCGACGAAACCACCCCTCGCGTCCGCGCCGCCTTGCCGCGCGGCCTCGTCGACCGCGCTCCCGCCGACATCGCCGCCGCCGAGGCGATGATGGCCAAGATCCGCGCCGTCTACGAGCTCTACGGCTTCGAAGCGGTCGAGACGCCGTTCATCGAATACACCGAGGCGCTCGGCAAGTTCCTGCCGGACCAGGACCGGCCCAACGAAGGCGTGTTCTCGTTCAAGGACGACGACGAGCAATGGCTGAGCCTGCGCTACGACCTGACCGCGCCGCTCGCCCGCTACGTCGCCGAGAACTACGAGAAGCTGCCCAAGCCCTACCGCAGCTACCGCGCCGGCTGGGTTTTCCGCAACGAAAAGCCGGGACCGGGGCGCTATCGCCAGTTCATGCAATTCGACGCCGACACGGTCGGCGCGGCGACGCCCGCCGCCGACGCGGAGATGTGCATGATGGCCGCCGATTGCCTCGAAGCGTTGGGGATCAAGCGCGGCGACTATGTGATCAAGGTCAACAACCGCAAGGTGCTCGATGGCCTGTTGGAGTCGCTGAGCGTCGGAGGCGCCATCGACGCCGCTCGTCGAACGGTCGTTTTGCGCGCGATCGACAAGCTCGACCGCCTCGGGCCGTCGGGCGTCTTCGCATTGCTCACTGAGGGGCGGAAAGACGATAGCGGCGATTTTACTCCCGGCGCCGGCCTATCAAACGCGCAAGCGGACAACGTTATGCGGTTCCTTGGATATTCGCATAACGTCTTGCGTGGGTATGAGGTCGATCAGCTCTTGTCGCAGGCCGGGACAAACCTCGCTCGGCTCGATTGGCTCGCGCAAAAGGTCGAACTCGGTCGGAGCGGGCATGAGGGCCTGAAGGAGCTTCGGACCATTTCCGAACTTGCCGCCGCGGCCGGGTACGCGGAAGATCGAATCCTTGTTGACCGGTCCGTCGTGCGCGGCCTCGAATATTACACGGGTCCGGTGTTCGAAGCGGAGCTGACCTTCGACGTCAGAGACAACGACGGGCGGCCGATCCGCTTCGGCTCGGTCGGCGGCGGCGGGCGCTACGACGGGTTGGTGGCGCGCTTTCGCGCCGACCCGGTTCCGGCGACCGGCTTCTCGATTGGAATCTCGCGCCTGCTGGCGGCGCTGCGAGCGATCGACAGTCCCATCGTCGCCGGCGCCGCGAAGCCCGGACCGGTCGTCGTCGTCGTGCTCGACCGCGACCACATGTCCGACTACCAGCGTCTCGTCGCCGAGTTGCGCGCAGCGGGCGTCGCCGCTGAAATGTATCTCGGCGCCTCCGGCCTCAACGCCCAGCTCAAATACGCGGACCGGCGCGGCAGTCTGTGCGCCGTCATCCAGGGCTCGAACGAACGCGACGCGCCGGGCGGCCGCGAGGTCGTCATCCGCGATCTCAGGCTCGGGGCCGAATTCGCTAAGGCGAGCAAGGACCGCGTTGATTACCTCGAGCTGCGCCAACGCGCTCAGTTCGCCGCTCCCGAGGCTGAAATGGTCGCGAAGGTGCGTGGGGTGTTGGCACGGGAGGCGGGGGCGCGGCGTTCCGCTTGATTCGATGCGCGTGACCCCCACCCAGTTCGTCTATCTCTGCTTCGGCAAGTCTCCGAGCGTACGGCGGGAACTCGCCTACAGCGTCGCGACCCTGATGGCGGAACTCGGCGGCAACGCTTCGCGCATCGCCGTCTTCACCGAACGGCCGCAGGATTTCGTCGGCTGGCCGCAACGCATCGTCGACATCTCGGATCGCATCGCAACGATGAAGTGGAACGGCGAGGTCGAGTTCTCTTTCCGCGCCAAGCCGGCAGTGCTGACCGACGCGCTGCGCTTGTTTCAGTGCGACTGCGCGCTGCTCGATACCCACACCTTCGTCCGCGCCGGCTTTGCCGACACGGTGGATCGGGCTCTCGTCGCCGGCGTGGCGATGAACGCTTTCGTGCGATCCGATCCCTATCCGTTTTTTGGCCCATTCGAGACCGACCTGCCGCACGTTGGGCATTACCGTTTCGACTCCGCCCGCGCGCCGATGTTCAATTCCGGGCTGGTGGCGGCCCGCGTGGAACATCTGCCGCTGATCGAAGACGCGATCGAACTCATGGACCGCTTCTGGGCGGCCAAGCTCCATCGCCACGACATCGAGCAGTTCGCAATCGGCGAATGTTTCCGCCTCGCCGGCGTCAGAGTGGCGCTGATTCATCGGGAACTCGAGCACTACTGCTCGCATTGGGCCAAGCGCTACATGCGTCGCCGGTTGCGTCGCCGCCTGCCGTCAGCCATGGCGCCACCGGTCGCAGCGCGCCCCGACGTCCCCTTAAGCAAGACACGGGTGCGCCTGTTCAAGGGGCGCAACCTCGCGCGCATCGGCCTGCGTAAGCTGCGGCGACGCGCCGCGGGCGCGCGGCCAAGTGTTGAAAATGCGACGGGACCGAGCGTATGACGGGCGACCCGGCGCGGCTGAAGGACGGGCGAGGGATGAAAATGGCGAGCGGCGCCGGCGCGAAGCCTTTCGCGCCCGAACTGGCGGCGGCGCCGGCACAGGCGCGCCGCTTCGTCGCTGCGCGGCGCCGACGGGCCGCCGCGGCGCTCGAAGACTACACCGAGCTGATCGCCGATCTCATTGCCCGCCACGGCGAAGCGCGCACGACCGACATCGCCGAGCGGCTTGGCGTCGCCCATCCGACCGCCAGCAAGGCGATCGGTCGGCTCGAACGCGAGGGCCTCGCCGTCGCCAAACCCTATCGCGGCGTGTCGCTGACCGCCGCCGGCCAGACGATGGCCGAGCGTTCGCGCCGGCGTCATCGGCTGGTCGTCGATTTCCTTATCGCCGTCGGCGCGCCGCGCGAAGCGGCGGAAGCGGACGCCGAGGGGGTCGAGCACTACGTCTCGTCGGCGACGCTGGCGGCGTTCGAGGCGTTCCTCGCCGCGCAGCGCAAGTAAGATTCAACTGCTGCCGATCAGGACGCCGGCGGCGAGCACCAGGCCGCCGCCGAGCATGACCTTAGCCGCCGCCGACAACGGCGGGGTGTCCATGTAGCGCCACTGGACCCAGGCGATCGCCGCCAGCTCGATGGCGACGACGATGCAGGCGATCACTGTCGCGGTGACGAAATCGGGGATCAGATAGGGGAGGGTGTGGCCGATGCCGCCGCCGATGGTCATCAGGCCGCAGACGAATCCGCGCAGCAGCGGCGCGCCGCGGCCCGACAGCTTGCCGTCGTCGGCGAGCGCCTCGGCGAAGCCCATCGAGATGCCGGCGCCCAGCGACGCCGCGATGCCGACGAGAAACGCCTCCCAAGGGTTGCGGGTGGCGAAGGCGGCGGCGAACACCGGCGCCAGCGTCGACACCGATCCGTCCATCAGGCCGACCAGGCCCGGCTGGATGATCTGCAGGATGAAGCGGCGGCGCGCGTGTTCGTCCTCGTCGTGGCGCGCCTCGGGGGTGAGATAGCGCTCCTCGAGATTGGCGGCGAGGTGCTCGTGCTTGACCTCGGCCTCGGCGAGGTCGCCCAGCAGCTTGCGGATCGCCGCGTCGCTCGAGCGCGCGACGGCGAGGCGGTAGAAACGCTCCGCGTCCTGCTCCATTTCGGCGGCGCGATTGCGCACCGCGTCGATCCCGAGCGGGCGGATCTGCCAGATTGGCTTGCGGGCGATGTAGCCGCGGATGTCCTGGCGGCGAATGAGCGGAATGTGCTCGCCGAACTTCGCGACGAAAAGGTCGATGAGGCGGCGGCGATGCTCGTTCTCCTCCGCCGCCATTTCGATGAAGACCTTGGCGCTGGAGGGATAGTTCTCGCGCAGGCCGTCGGCGAAGTCGGCGTAGATGCGGCCGTCCTCTTCCTCGTTGGCGATCGCCAAAGCGAGGATTTCGCGCTCGGAAAGATCGTCGAAATTGCGCATCGGCGGGGCTCCTGAAGGAGGACGGAAGGATCGACGCCGCCCCGACGCGCGGCTGGGCCGGCTTGGCCGAGCCTTTCTAGAGACCAGTCGGCGGGCGGGTCAACCGCCGCTTGCTTTGGCGGGACGCCTGCACTAGGCCACGGCTTTCCGCCTGCCAGAAGCCAGACGACGCCCGTGACGACGCTGCCCAATCTCGATCAGTTCTCGCGAGTCGTCGTCAAAGTCGGCTCGTCGTTGCTCGTCGACGCCGCCAAGGGCGCGCTCAAGCAGGATTGGCTCGAGGCTCTGGTCGACGACCTCGCGGCGCTGCACAAGCGCGGCGCGGACGTGCTGGTCGTCTCCTCGGGGGCGATCGCGCTGGGCCGGCGCGTCGCCGCCCTCAAGCGCGGGGCGCTGAAGCTCGAGGACAGCCAGGCGGCGGCGGCGATCGGCCAGATCGCCCTGGCGCGCGCCTGGTCGCTGAGCCTGCACCGCCACGGCATCGTCGCCGGCCAGGTGCTGCTGACGCTGCAGGACACCGAGGAGCGCCGCCGCTATCTCAACGCGCGCGAGACGCTCGGCCGGCTGTCGGCGATGCGCGCCGTGCCGGTCATCAACGAGAACGACACGGTGGCGACGAGCGAGATCCGCTACGGCGACAACGATCGGCTCGCCGCCCGCGTCGCCACCATGGCGAGCGCCGACTTGTTGATCCTGCTCTCCGACGTCGCCGGCCTCTACGACGCGCCGCCGCAGGAGAGTCCGTCGGCGCGGCTGATTCCGGTGGTCGAGCGGCTGACGCCGCAGATCGAGGCGATGGCCGGCGGCGCCGCCTCGGAGACGTCGCGCGGCGGCATGCGCACCAAGATCGAGGCGGCGCGCATCGCTGGCGCCGGCGGCGCGCATATGGTGATCGCCGACGGCCGCGTCGTCCATCCGATCGCCCGCGTCGCCGACGGCGGACCCTGCACCTGGTTCCTCACCCCCTCCAATCCGGTGACGGCGCGCAAGGCGTGGATCGGCGGCACGCTGGAGCTGAAGGGTTCGGTGACGATCGACGCCGGCGCGGCCAGGGCGCTCAAGAGCGGCAAGAGCCTGCTGCCCGCCGGCGTGAAGCGCGTCGAAGGCGGCTTCGCCCGCGGCGACTGCGTCGCCATTCGCGACGAAAGCGGGGTCGAGATCGGCCGCGGCCTGATCGCCTATGACGCGAAGCGCGCCGAGCGCATCTGCGGCCGCAATTCGCGCGACATCGCCAAGGTCCTGGGCGCCCCCGGCCGCGCCGAAATGATCCACCGCGACGACATGGCGCTGGCGGAGAGATAGGCCGACTCTAACCCGCCCCCCGCAGCGACCGCGTCAGCCGCGGGGCGATCCATCGTTTCGCCAGATCGAGCCCGAACAGGACCACGACGCCGGACGCCGCCGCGACGGCGACGTCGTTGAGATGCAGCGGCCCGAACCGGAAGAGGGCGCGCGTCGGCTCGAAGGCGATGATCGCCGCCAGCAGCGCCGTGCTTCCGCCGGCGACCCACCAGAACGCGCGATTGCGGCGCACCAGCGCCGCCCACGGCCGCGGGTCCTGCGAGCGGTTGACCAGCGCCAGCCCGAGATTGACCGCCACCAACGCGGCGAAGGCGAGGGCGCGCGCGTCCGTTTCGGGCAGGCGCTGGTTGAGCGCCAGCACGAACAGCACGGCGACGAAAACGAGCGCGACTGCGCCCTGGGCGAGACTCCAGGCGATGAAGGTGCCGCTGAGCAGGCGCTCGTCAGGGGCGCGCGGCGGCCGCCGCATCACGTCGACCTCCTCGCCCTCCGCCTCGAAGACGATCGAACAGGTCGGGTCGATCACCAGTTCGAGGAACGCGATATGCAGCGGCCAGAAGATCAGCGGCAGGTTGAACAGCAGCGGGGCCAGCGCCAGGCCGGCGATCGGCACATGGATGGCGAGGATATAGGCGATCGCTTTGCGCAGGTTGTCGTAGATGCGCCGACCGAGCCGGATCGCCGCGACGATCGAGGCGAAGTCGTCGTCGAGCAGCACCAATGACGCGGCCTCGCGGGCGACGTCGGTTCCGCGTCCGCCCATCGCGACGCCGACATGCGCCGCCTTGAGCGAAGGCGCGTCGTTGACGCCGTCGCCGGTCATCGCGACCACCTCGCCGTTGGCCTTCAGCGCGTTGACGATGCGCAGCTTGTGCTGCGGCGTCGCGCGGGCGAAGATCGTCGCGGCGCGGGCGCGCCGCGCCAGCTCCGCGTCGTCGATCGCTTCGATTTGAGGACCGGTGACGATCTCCGTCGCGTCGATGCCCGCAGCGGCGGCGATGGCGCGCGCCGTCTCGGGGTAGTCGCCGGTGATCATCACCACCCGTACGCCGGCCGAGCGGCATTCCGTGACCGCCGCTGGAACGCTGTCGCGTAATGGGTCGGCGAGTCCGACGAGGCCAAGCAGCGCAAACGGCAGTCCGCGCGGCGTCGCCGACAGCGCTATGTCAGGCGTGAGCGCGGCGCGCGCCACGGCGAGCACGCGCATGCCGCCGAGCGCCATCTGGTCGACCAGCCGCCCGAGCCGTTCATGCTCCGGCGCGGCGAGAGAGCAAAGATCGGCGATCGCTTCCGGCGCTCCCTTCGCCGTGGCGAAGCGCGCCCCTTGGCCGTCGATCCAGACGTTGACCGCCGCCAGCAGCTCAGGCCGCACGCCGTATTCGCGTTCGAGCGTCAAGCCGCGATGCGCGTCGTCGTCAGAAGCGCGCGTCTTGGCCCGCAGCGCGTAGAACGCCTTCTCCATCGGGTCGAACGGCTCGCGCGCGCTGGCCAGCACGCCGCAATCGAGCAGCGTTGCCGCCGGCGGCGAGAATTCCGCTCCCGCTTCGCGCCGCCAGTCGCTTTCGACGGCGCAGAGCTCGGCGATCGTCATGCGGTTCTGGGTCAGCGTGCCGGTCTTGTCGGTGCACAGCACGGTCGCCGCGCCGAGCGATTCGATCGCCGAGATGCGCCGGGTCAGCACCCGCGCCCGTGAGATGCGCCAGGCGCCCATCACCATGAAGACGGTGAGGACGAGCGGGATTTCTTCCGGCAGCATCGACATGCCGAGCGCTATGCCGCTCAGCGCCGCATCGAACCAATGGCCGCGCAGGGTTCCGTAGAGCAGCACCGCCAGTGCGCTGGCGCTGAGGCTAATCGCCGCGAACCGTTTGACCAACCGCCCCGTCTCCTTTTGCAACCGCGGCGGCTCGGCGGCGATCGAGGTGATGGCGACGCCGATCTTGCCGATCTCGCTGCGGCCGCCGGTCGCCGTCACGACGGCGCGGCCGCGCCCACGCGCCACCAGACTGCCGGAATAGACATAGGGCAGGTCGTCGCCGCCCGGCTGGCCGGCCGACGCGGCGTCCGCCGTCGCGGCGATCTTGCGCACCGGCGCGGATTCGCCGGTCAGCAGCGATTCGTCGGTCAGCAGATCGTGACCGGCGACCACGGTCGCGTCGGCGGGCACCCGATCGCCTTCGGCGAGCACGATGAGGTCGCCGCGCACGACTTCCGCGCCGGGGATGCGTCGCTCTTCGCCGTCGCGGATGACCAGTGCCCGCGGACTGGTGAGGTCGCGCAGGCTCTCCAGCACCCGCTCGGTGCGCGCCTCCTGGACGATGGCGATGCCGACCGAGGTGCAGGCGAAGAGAAAGAGAATCGCGGCTTCGCGAATGTCGCCGAGCACCAGATAGATCGCGCCGGCGACGAGCAGCAGCGCGAACATCGGCTCGCGCAACACTTCGAGGACGAGGCGGAGAAAATTGCGTCGCCCCGACCGCGGCAGAAGGTTGGGGCCCTCGGCGGCCAGCCGTTCAGCGGCTTGCCGTTCGGTCAGGCCTTTGACGCTGTGCTCGTCGGTCATGGGCGCTCGCGACTTGGCGGCTGGTCGGTCGTCGCCGCCCTGCGGCATAGATCGCTTTGCGTTTGGACCTTTTTGGGTCCGTCGCCGGGCGAGCGAAGCGGCATGGCGCCGCAGGGCGCAGGCAGCGCCGGTCTGTGGCCAATCCGCATGCAACGTTTGATTCCGGATAAACAGAATTTGTGCTATGTTTGTTCATGAGCCTCTCGCCCGCCGCCTCCCGAAGTCGCATGCCGATGATCGCCCACGCCGCCTCTCCCTCCGCAGCCCGCCGGCAACCCTCGACGAAGGCGAAGGCGTTGGCGACGCAGGAGAATTCGCGTCGCCGTCAAGCGCCGGGCTTGACGGCGCTTGACAAGACTTGACAAAACTTGACGCGCAGCTTGACGGCGTCTTGACGAATTTCGCCTTGGCGATCGGAAGGAAGAACGTTCATGGCGGTCCGATTGCGAGCTTCGCCGCTCTCCCGCCGCACAGTGCTGATCGCCGCCGCTTACGTCGCCGGCGGCGGCAGGATGGCCGCGGCGAAGGGCAAGCGATCACAAGCCGACGTCGCCTATCAGGACCACCCGCACGGCGTCGAGCGCTGCGAAATCTGCGCGCCCTTTCTTCCGCCCGACCAGTGCCGGGTGGTGGTCGGCCCGGTCAGCCGGCAGGGTTGGTGCAAAGTTTACGTGGGCGCCGAAAGTCGATGAGCCGGAACGGGCGGCGCTCGCCCGCTGTTTGAGGGCGCGCGATTTCACTCGCGGCTGCGATGGATCCTGTGCAGCAAGCCGTCGAGACATCCCTTGAACACGACATAGAACGCCAGCGCGAGATAGCCCCAGGCGATCAGCTCGACCAGTTGCAGCAGGCCGCCGTCCAACGCGGCCATCACGCCATAGGTCGTCAGCAGTCGGAAATTGGCGTGGAAGAGCTCGAACAGGTTGAGCGAGCAAAGCGCAAAGCCGCCGACGGCGACGCCCATCGCGAGGAACGTCAGCCAGGCGGGGCCGTGAAACAATCGATTGAGGAGCCGCAGCAACCTCATCGCTTACCCGCTGTTGCGCAGTCCCGCCGAGATGCCGTTGATCGTCAGTTGGATGCCGGTCAGAACGCGATCGGCGACCGAGTGGCCGCGGTGCAGTTTGAGCAACTCGACCTGGATGTGGTTGAGCGGATCGAGATAGGGAAAGCGGTTGCGGATCGAGCGCAACAGCAGCGGATTGCTCTCCAATAGCTCGCGCTGCTCCATGACGGCGCCGAGCGCGTCAACCGAATCGCGCCACTCGCGCGAGATCCGCGAGAAGATCGCTTCGCGCAGCGCGATGTTGGGCACCAGCGACGCGTAGCGCGAGGCGATGGCGAGGCTCGACTTGGCCATCACCATGTCCATGTTGGAAAGCTGAGTGCGGAAGAACGGCCAGCGGCGATACATCGCCCTGAGCTGGTCGAGTCCGTCCTTGGGATGGGCGGCGACGAAGTCCTTCACCGCCGAACCGAACCCGTACCAGCCCGGCAGCATCAGCCGGCATTGCGCCCACGAGAACACCCACGGAATGGCCCGCAGGTCGGAGATCGCCGTCGTCTTCTTGCGCGAGGCCGGTCGCGAGCCGATGTTGAGCGTCGCAATCTCGGTGATGACGGTCGACGACCAGAAATACTTCTCGAAGCCGTCGGTCTCGTAGACCAGGCTGCGATAGGCCTTGTAGGCGGACTGCGACAGCTCCTCCATCGCATGGAGGAAATCGGGGTCGGGGGCGGCGACCTTCTCCTGCAGCAGGCTCGCCTCGAGCGTCGCCGAGACCAGCGTTTCGAGATTGCGCCGGCCGACTTCGCCGTTCGAATACTTGCTGGAGATGATTTCGCCCTGTTCGGTGATGCGGATCTGGCCCTGCACGGCGCCGCCCGGCTGGGCGAGAATCGCGTCGAAGCTCGGGCCGCCGCCGCGGCCCACCGACCCGCCGCGACCGTGGAACAGGCGGATGCGCACGCCGTGGCGGCGGAACACTTCGACCAGGCCGATCTCGGCCTTGTAAAGTTCCCAGCCCGAAGTGACGAAGCCGCCGTCCTTGTTGGAATCGGAATAACCGAGCATCACCTCCTGCTCGCCGCCAAGGCTGTCGACGAGGCGGCGATAGACGTGGAGCGACAGCAGCCGGTCCATCACGCCGACACAGGCGCGCAGGTCCTCGATCGTCTCGAACAGCGGCACGAGATTGAGCGCCGAACGGCCCTCGGCGGAAACGAGCCCGACCTCCTTCAACAGCAGCGCCAGCTCGAGAAGATCGGAGACCGACTGCGTCTTGGAGATGATGCTGGTGCGGATCGCGTCCGGGCCATAGGTCTGGCGCAGCGCCGCGGCGGTGCGGAACACCGCCAGCTCGCCGGCGGTCTCCTCGCTATAGGCGACGAACGGCGAGACGAGCGGCCGCGGCGTGCAGAGCTCGCGCGTCAGCAACGTAATGCGCGCGTCCTCGTCGAGCGCGAGATAGTCGAAGCCGGGGTTGGCGGTGGCGAAGAGTTCGGCGACGGTGCGCTCGTGGACGTCGGAATTCTGTCTCAGGTCGAGCGGCGCGAGATGGAAGCCGAACACGTCGACGGCGCGGATCAACGCCCTGAGACGGCCCCGGGCGATGATCGCCGAGCCGTTGGCCCTGAGCGACTCGTCGATCGTGGCGAGATCGGCCGCAAACTCGGCCACGCTCAGGTAAGGGTCGGCGTCGGTCAGCGGCCGCCTGGCCGCGATGACGTGGTCGAGCTCGCGCGACGTCTTGGCCAGACGCGAGTAGATGCCGGCGATCGCGCGCCGATAGGGCTCGTCGCGCCGGGTCGACGACGTGTCGGTCGAGCGCTCGGCGAGCGCCGCCAGCGCCGGACTGACCGGCACGAGCCCGTCGCTCATCGACAGCTCGCCGCCAAGCTCGTGCAGCTCCTCGAGATAATGGCCTACCGCGGCCGCGCTCTGCCGGCGCATGGTCTCGCCCAGCACCTCGGCAGTGACGTAAGGGTTGCCGTCGCGGTCGCCGCCAATCCACGAGCCGACGCGCAGGAACGAGGCGATGCGCTTGCCCGCCTCGGCGGGCGCCTGTCGCGCCAGCTCGTCCTCGATCGCGCAGTAGATGCGCGGCAACTCGCCGAAGAACGTGTAGTCGTAATAGGAGAGGCCGTTGGCGACTTCGTCGATCACCCTCAGCCGCGTCAACCGCAGCATGTTGGTGCGCCACAGGATGAGGATCACGCGGCGCAGTTGCTCTTCGTTGCGCGCGAGCTCGACGTCGTCGCCCTCCAAGGCAGGACGCGCGTCGATCAGCCGCGCGATCTCCAGCTCGCGGGTGAGCGTGCTCTTGCGGCGGACCTCGGTCGGGTGGGCGGTCAGCACCGGGCTGATCAAAGCGTGATCGAAGAAGGCGCGCAGCTCGGCGGCGTCGATCCCCGCTTCGGCGGCGCGCTTGAAGGCGTGCGGGAGCGCGCCGGGTCGAGGCTCCGACTTCATCCGCACATGGGCGCGATTGCGGCGGATGTGGTGCTGGTCCTCGGCGATGTTGGCCAGATGCGAGAAATAGCTGAAGGCGCGTACGATCGACAGCGTCTGGGCGCTGTCGAGACTGTCGAGCGTCGCCTCCAGCTCGCGCCGGGCGCCGATTTCATTGTCGCGGTGGAAGCGGATCGAGGCCTGGCGGATGCGCTCGACGATTTCGAAGACCTCGGCCCCGTCCTGTTCGCGGACCGTATCGCCGAGAATGCGGCCGAGCAGGCGGATGTCGGCGCGCAGCGGTTCGTCCTTCTCCGACTCGGCGGCCTCGCGCTTTTCGCTGCGCTCCTTGAGGGCGAACGACATCGGCGGTCTCCTGAGCGGGCGGCCGGGGGCCCGGCGCGGCAAGCGCCCCGATAGCGGTGGGCGTCCCCACATTTGTGCAGCGCATCAAAGCGCGGCGCAAGCAATTTGCGCAGTGCGGCGCCCGAGGCCCTAAAGGCCTGGGGCCGGCCCGAGGGGCGGCTCTCGGGTCGGCGTCCGAACGGCGGACAGCTGGCCCCGCCCACCGATCCGCTCGGTCGCCAATATTTCAAGCAAATTCGGCGCCGAGACGCGCCCGCAAGGCGGTCGGGTCTTTCAGCTCGCATTCGTAGATGGTCAGCGCCCGCCAGCCCATCGCCGTCAGCGCCGCGATCGCCGCCGCGTCACGGGCGCGGTTGCGGGCGATCTTGGCGCGCCAATATGCGGCGTTCGCCTTTGGCATGCGCGCGCCGCGTGGGCAGTCGTGCCCATGCCAGAAGCAGCCGTGAACGAAAATCGCCAGCTTGCGGCGGCCGTA
Source organism: Roseiarcus sp. (assembly GCA_049513815.1). GTDB lineage: Bacteria > Pseudomonadota > Alphaproteobacteria > Rhizobiales > Beijerinckiaceae > Roseiarcus. The sequence goes on from JBEKVR010000010.1 coordinate 43,521, forward strand.
GACGATGTCCGGCTTGCCCGGCAGGTCGGCGCGGCAGAGTCGGTAGCCGGGGGCGAACGTCCTGAGCATCGCCCTGACCGCGATCTCCGGTCCGGTGTCGCGCGATTTCACCGCCCGCATGACGGCGGAGCGCTCAGGCGAGGGCTTGCGGAATTGTGGCATGGAGCGGCGCTCGACTTCGACCTCTTCCAATTCCCTACGGCGCGGGCAAGCTTCGCCTCAGGCGACTGCGACGTCGGCGCCGCCCCGTCGGCCAGGGGGGACCGCCGGCGAGCGCGCTACAGGCCGTCGCTCACTCGAGCGCCCCGCTTCCGCGAGCGGCAGCAACAGGTTTTCGCTGAGGAATCGCACCACGGGCGCGACGACGCCGTCGCCGAGCAGATGATAGGCCTCGTTGCGCCGGGCCGGCAGGCGATAGGAATCGGGCAGGCCCATCAGCCGCGCCGCCTCGCGCGCGCCGATCAATCGGGCGCGGGCTATCCCGCCTTCGATATCGAGCAGGAATTGACGGCTCGAGCCGCCGGCCGGCGTGCGCAGGCATCCGGCGAGCCCGTCGAAGCGCGCTTCGGCGCGTACGCCGTCGGCGCGGGTGCGGCGGAACAGCGCCGCGACGCGGCGCTCGCCAGCGGCGCGCGCACGTTCCAGTTCGGCGCGCGAGGCTTTCGACAGCGCCGCGAGCAGCGCCTGGGTCTGGGAAGCGTTCAGCCACGGCGCATCGTCCGGCGCGGCGTCGAGGCAGTCGAGGAGCATGCGGTTGACGCGCGGCGGCGGCGGCAGGCGCCACCACAGCCAGCGCGCCGCCAACGGCGCCGGCAGCGCGTCGACGGCGCGGCGCAGGGCGGGGGCGGCGTAGGCGTAGGGGGCGACCGGTTCGGGTGCGGTCAACTCCTCAAGCGGCGCGACCTCGTTGGCAAGCGCGACTAGGAACAGCCGCGGGCGCGACTGCGGGACGAAATGGGCGGCGTCGATCGTCAGCGCGCCGAACCGGTATCCGACTTCGGCAAGCGCGCGGCACAAAGCGGCAAAATCGGCGCCGCCCTTCGACGCCAGCAGGCCGAGCACGTTCTCGAGCGCGACCAGTCGCGGCGCGCGGCCTTCGGCGCGAAGGGCGCGCAACAGCGCGTGGAAACCCCAGAAGGCCGACGAGCGCGCGCCGGACAGTCCCGCGCCGACGCCGGCGAGCGACAGGTCCTGGCAAGGAAACGACGCCCAGGCGAGATCGGCGCGGCCGGGCAGGTCGGCGGGGCGCAGCGTGGCGACGTCGGCGAGACGCAATTCCGTCGCGCCCCAGTTGTCGGCGTAAGCGCGCGCCTTGCGAGGATCGAGGTCGTTGGCGAACAGGCAGCGCCAAGCGTCGCCGAGCCCCGCCCGCGCCATGCCGCCGCCGCAGAAGAATTCATAGAAGCCGGGTCGGCGCTGGGAGGGTGATTCGGTCACCCCGCGACGATAAAGGATTTTCGCCGCCGCCGGGACTGGGGCTGGAGGGCAGCGGTCACGCAGCGGCGATCTTGCGCGCGGCGACGAGGATGCGGCGCTCGAAGGCGCGTCGACTCAGCGGCTCGGAGTAGAGGTAGCCCTGGGCGAGGCGGCAGCCATAATCGAGGAGGATCTTCGCCTGCTCCCGCGTCTCCACGCCCTCGGCGACGATCTCCAACTCCAGCGCGCGTCCCACCGAAACGATCGCCTTGACGAGCTCGCGGTTGCGGCTATGGCTCTGCAGGTCGCGCACAAAGGATCCGTCGATCTTCAAGGCGTCGATGGGGAAGCGGCTCAAGTAGCTCAGCGCCGAGAATCCGGTGCCAAAATCGTCGATGGCGATGCGCACCCCCGCCGCATGCAACTTGTCGAGAATCTCTGGCGCGCGGGGAAACTGGTCGATTAGCAGGCTCTCGGTGATCTCCGCCTCGATCCAGGTGGGCGCGCAGCCGCGCCGCTCCAGCGTCGCCATAAAGTCCTCGAACATCCGCGGGTTCTCGAACTGGCGGTTGGAAAGGTTGACCGCGACGGGGATCGGCTTGGCGCGCCCGCGGTTCCAGGCGGCGGCGGCGGCGACCGCCTCCTCGATGATCCAGCGGCCGATCGCCGCGATCTGCCCGGTTTCCTCAGCGACGCTTATGAACTTCTCTGGCGGCGTCACTCCCAGTTCGCGGTTGTTCCAGCGCGCCAGCGCTTCTACGCCGACGAGCCTGCGGTCGGTCATGTCGTACTTCGGCTGGTAGTGGAGTTCGAGCTCGCCGCGCTCGAGCGCGCCGTGCAGGGCGGCGGCGATCCGCATCCGCTCGACCGTGCGCGCTGTGATCTCGGAGGAATAGAATTCGACCTTGTTCTTGCCGCTGCGCTTGGCCGCGTACATCGCGGCGTCGGCGCAGATCATCAGTCCCGACGCGGTGACGTCGTCGTGTGGGCAGCGGGCGACGCCGATACTCACCGTGACCAAGGTCTCGCGACCAGCGAGGTCGAAGGGCGCGCTGAAGCGCGCGATGATCCGCGCAGTCGTCTCGCGCATGGTCTCGAGTTCGCCGCCTTGGCGCAGCAGCAACGCGAATTCGTCGCCGCCGGGGCGCGACACCGCCTCCGCGTCGCCGACGCATTCCATCAAGCGTCGCGCCACCGTCTGCAACAGGCGGTCGCCAAGATCATGGCCGAAGCTGTCGTTGATTTGCTTGAATTCGTCGATGTCGAGATAGAGCAGCGCGAATCCCTTGCCAGTCGCCGCGTGGACGCCGATCGCCCGATCGAGCTCCAGGGCGAAGCGCTGGCGGTTGAGGAGGCCGGTCAGTGGATCGTGTTCGGCGAGAAACTCTGCGTTCTTGCGGGCTGTGACGAGTTCGGTGAGGTCGCGCCCGACCGCCAGCACGCCGCTCGCCGCCCCCGACGCGTCGAACTCCGGCGTCATGAGAATGTGGGCCTGGCGCATGTCGCCGCGTTCGCCGAAGTGGGAGATCTCGAATTCTTCGGGAACGCGGTTGTCCAGGCAGCTCTTCAGGCGCCGCGAGTATTCGGACGGTTCGGGAATGACTGAGCCCTCGACAGTGCGTTTGCCGAGCGGTCTCAACGGCGCCGGCAGGAGACGCTCGGCCGCCGGATTGCAATAGGTGCGGCGCAAGTTGCGATCGTAGCAGATGACGACGTCGGGCGTCAGTTCAAACAGGGACTGGAGCTCGTGCGCCTTCATGTCGGCGATCGCAGCCGCCTGCTTGAGGGCGCTGACGTCGCGCGCCACCACAATTGCGCCGTCGATGCGCCCAGCTTTGTCGTGGGCAGGATGGAGCGTGATCGAAAGGTCGACCGGCCGGCCGTCGCCGCCTGCCGGGGCGGGCAGCCGGACATCGAGCCGAGCTGACCTGCCGGTCTTGAGGACGCGGTCGAGACGGCGCGCGTAGGCGCGCGCGTCTTGCCGCGACAGAAGGGAGAAGGGCGCGACGTCGCCCGGCGCCGCTTCGCCGGGAAGATAGCGCCGGCAGGCGGGGTTGCAGTAGATCGGCCGCTTTTCGGCGTCGTAGCGGACGATCGCGTCGTCCAAGAGTTGGGCCAACTGGCGGTAAGACTCGCCGGGCGGCGGCGCCAGCTTCGGCGCTTCAGCGTGCGGGCCGCGTCCGGGGAGGGGCAACCGGCTGCGCCGCATTCCGACCGTCCCAGCCTTCCTCAAACTACGCATCCCATGACCCGAGCGGGCGGACTCTTGCGGTCCTGACCGCGAAACGCGAGCGCGATCGGAGCAGCGCTCCTCAGCGCCCCCTGGATCGTCGAGTTGAACAAGAATTACTTAAGCGCAGCTGAATCGAAGCCGTCGCAACCGGACCTACCCTTCTCGTCGCCGCGGCGCAGCGCGTGCGAAGGGCTCCAGCAGGCGCAGAGCCGCCAGTGTGAACCCCATGCGACGACGATTCCCTCCGTCCCGCCTTGACGGCGCGCGCGGCTTGCGGCGTTTATGGCCCCGCCATGAGCGATTTCGTCATACCTTTCCCTGTCGTCGTCGTCGACGTCGGCGGCACCAATGCGCGCTTCGCCTTGCAGCCGGCGCCCGACGCGCCGCTCGGCGCCGCGGTTCATCTCAAGACGCACGACTATCCCGGCCTGGTGGAAGCGGCCGAAGCGGCGGTCGCTTCGCTCGGCGCGCGGCCGCGCTCGATTCTCGTCTGCGGCGCTGGACCGGTCGACGGGCGCAAGCTGAAGCTCACCAATGCGCCGTGGACGATGGACGGTCCGGAGACGGCGCGGCGGCTCGGCCTCGCCCAGGGACTGCTGTTCAACGATTTCGAGGCGCAGGCCTTGTCGCTGCCGGCGATCCCGCAGGGCTGGGCGCGGCCGATCGGTCCGGTCGGTTTCGTCGCTTCGGGCCCGCAGGTGATTCTCGGACCCGGAACCGGCCTCGGGATCGGCGCGCTGGTCGAGGCGGCCGGCCGCCACACGCCCCTCGCCTCCGAGGCCTGCCACATCGATTTCGGCCCAGTCGGCGAGGAGGAGAGCGCGCTCTGGCCGCAGCTCGAGCGCGTCTACGGGCGGGTGACGACCGAGAGCGTGCTCGCCGGCCCCGGCCTGGCGCGGGTTCATGCGGCCCGAATCGCCGCGCTCGGCCGGCCGCGGCCGACGCTCGATCCGCCGACAGTCGTCGCCGCGGCGCTCGCCGACCGGACGGGCGCCGAGGCGACGAGCCTCAGGCTCTATTGGCGCATCGTCGCCCGCTTCGCCGGCGACATGGGCGTCGCCTTCGTCGCCACCGGCGGCGTGACGCTCGCCGGCGGCGTGCTGCCGCGCATCGTCGACTTCCTCGACGACGCCGCGTTCCGCGCCGCCTTCGAGGCCAAGGCGCCGGTCGACGCGCTGGCGCGCCGCATTCCCACCCGTCTCGTCATGCGCTCCGACGCGGTGCTGGTCGGCATGGCCGCCATCGCCGCCGCGCCACAGCGCTACGCGATCGACTACGCGTCGCGGGCTTGGGCATGAGCGCCCTTTGCCCCGATTTCGCCGCTTTCTTGCTCTCAGTCGCGCCGTGTCGCAAGTTGCGGTAAGCTTGGCGACGGCAAACAGGCGGGATTAGAGTTCAATGAGGATGCGTTCTACCGCGATGGCGTCGTTTGCGCTGGCGCTCGCCGGCGCGGCCGGGGCGGCCCCGGCGCTTGCGCAAAGCTGCGGCGACGATCTGCAGAAACTCTCGCAGCGCCGCGAAGCCGAAATGGCGACGATCAACACCCTCATCAAAGGGTCCAAGGGCAAACAGCTCGATCCTTCGGTGTTCTGCGCCAAGTCCGGCGGTCTCATCTCGGCCGAGAGCGCGATGATCGCCTACATGGAAAAAAACAAGGACTGGTGCGGGATCCCGGACGAGACGCTCGACGGTCTCAAGGCCAATCACGCCAAGAGCGCCGCCTTCGCCGCCAAGGCGTGCAAGGTCGCCAGCGAACTGAAGAAGGCGAAGGAGCAGGCGGCCAACGGCGGCGGCCCGCAGGCGCAGCCGTTGCCGGCCGGCCCTCTTTGACCGCCGAGTTCGAGCGTCACGGTGCGCTGCCCGATGCGCGTCCGCATAGCCTCGTGTCGAGGCTGACGCCTGATTTTGCGCTTCCCTACGTGCAACTGGCGCGGCTCGACCGCCCCGCCGGGTGGCAGCTGCTGCTCGCGCCGTGCTGGTGGGCGACCGCGCTCGCCGGCGACGCCGTCCATCGCGAGCCCGACGTCTGGCGCCTGCTGCTGTTCCTGGTCGGCGCAATCGCGATGCGCGGCGCCGGCTGCACCTATAACGACATCCTCGATCGCGATCTCGACGCCGGCGTCTCGCGCACCAAGGGCCGGCCCTTGCCGTCGGGCCGCGTCAGTGCCCGCGCCGCCGCGCTGTTCCTTGTCGCCCAGGCGCTGATCGGCTTCGTCGTGCTGCTCACTTTCAATCGCTTCTCGATCGGGCTCGGTCTCGCCTCGCTGATCGTCGTGGCGATCTATCCGTTGACGAAGCGCGTCACCTCGTGGCCGCAGGCGGCGCTCGGGCTCGCCTTTTCCTGGGGCGCGCTGATGGGCTGGTCGGCGCGTTTCGGCGCGCTTGGCGCCCCGGCGCTGCTGCTCTACGCCGCTGCGTTCTGCTGGACGATCGGCTACGACACGATCTACGCGCTGCAGGACGCGCGCGACGACGCCATCGTCGGGATCAAGTCGACGGCCCGCCTGTTCGGCCGCCACGCGCGACTCGGCGTCGGCGCGTTCTACCTGCTGACGGCGCTGCTCACGCAAGCGGCGTTGCTCACGGCCGGCGGCGGCTGGATCGCCGAACTCGGTTGGGCGGCGTTTGCAGCCCATCTCGCCTGGCAACTCTCACAGGTCGAGGGCGCGAGCGAGGCGACGGCGCTAAGACTCTTTCGCGCCAACCGCGACGCCGGCCTGCTGCTGTTTGTCGGGTTTGCGGTCGAAGGTTGGGTGCGCGCCGCCTTCGGCTGAGCTTCACGCCCGCGGTAGCGCGACCCTGTGCTGGGCGACCGGAATCAGCCGCCGCACCCGTTCGACCACCGCCATCTCGATTCGCGTCGAGACGATGCCGATCCCGTCGAAAGCCTTGGCGACGACATGACCCCAAGGGTCGGCGACCAGCGAATGGCCGTAGGTCTCGCGCCGCTCGTTACCGACGGTGAAGTTACCGGTCTGCGCGGCGGCGCAAAGATAGGTCTCGGTCTCGATCGCGCGCGCGCGCAGCAGCGTCTCCCAATGATCCTTGCCAGTCTGCATCGTGAACGCGGCCGGCAGCGCGATGACCTGCGCGCCCTTTGCCGCTAGCGCCTGGAATAGATCGGGAAAGCGCAGGTCGTAGCAGATCGAGCAGCCGACAGTGACGCCCTCGCAATCGTAGGTGACGACCGCGTCGCCTGCTTTCACCGTTTCGCTCTCCTTGTAGGAAGCGCCGTCGGGCGTGGTGACGTCGAAGAGATGGATCTTGCGGTAGCGCGCGATCTCCTTGCCTTTGCGGTCGAAGACGACGCTGGTGTTGTGAATGCGCTCTTCGCCTTCGATTCTTTCCATGATCGATCCGGCGTGGATGAAGACGCCGTGCCTGGCGGCGAGCTCCTGCGCCATCGCATAGGCCGGTCCGCCGGGCAGCGCCTCCGCGTTCTTCGCCTTGTCGCCGCGCGCGCCGCCGGCCCAGTCGAATTGCTCGGGCAACAGGATCCAGTCCGGTCCGTCCTCGCCGATCGCGCGCTCGATCAACGCCCGGGCCGCCGCGATATTGGCGGCCTTGTCGCTGACCGAGTTCATTTGGATGAGCGAGACTTTCATCGGCGACCGCACAAGTTGGAGGGACTGGGCGAATATGTCGGCGCCGCGCGCGCGGGCGTCAAGTCATGGTCGCGGCGTGCTTGTGGGCGCGCGTGAAGGCCGCGAAGCCGGCGAGCCGCATGGCGATGATGTCGCGCGTCGGCTGATCGGTCAATTCGCCGGTCGCCGCGTCGATTGGCGCGCCGGTGCCGTTCGCCTAGTCTCCGCCGCAGGTCCTGCTGGGGAAAGCGCCGATGTTCGCCTTGACTGATCTCTTCTCCGTCGCCGATCGCGTCGCGCTGGTCACTGGCGGCGCGACGGGCCTGGGGCGCATTTGCGCCGAAGCGCTGTTGTCGGCCGGCGCGCGCGTCCTCATCGCTTCGCGCAAGGCGGAAGCCTGTGAAGAGGCGGCGCGCGAGCTCTCGGCGATCGGGCCCTGCGAGGGCTTCGGCGGCACGGTGGCGGACGAGGCCGGCGTCGCCGCGCTCGCCGGCGACGTTCGCGCCCGCACGGACAAGCTGCACATCCTGGTCAACAACGCCGGCGTGTCGTGGGGCGCGCCGTTTGCGACCTATCCGTGGAAGGCGTGGGAGCGGGTGATGTCCGTCAACGTCGCCGGCCTGTTCACGCTGACGCGCGACCTCGCGCCGCTGCTCTTCGCCGCCGCCTCGACCGATCGGCCGGCGACGGTCGTCAACGTCGGCTCGGTGATGGGCTCGGTGACCCAGGCGGCAAACGCCTACGCCTATTCGGCGTCGAAGGCGGCGGTCCATCATCTCACCCGCATCCTCGCGGCCGAGTTCGCCCCGAGACAGGTCACGGTCAACGCGATCGCGCCGGGACCGATCGCGACCAACATGACTCGTTTCGCCGTCGGCGACGAAGCGGGCGCGACGCGCAGCGCCAACGCCGTGCCGATCGGGCGGCTCGGCCGGCCGGAGGACATCGCCGGCACGCTGCTCTATCTCGCCGGTCGCGGCGGCGCCTACACCAGCGGCGCGATCGTGCCGGTCGACGGCGGCGGCTCCGCCTTCGCGCCGCCGTCGCTGTTCGGCGAGCCCGCGTGAGCGGGGCGCGTCCCACGTCGGCGCCGATTGCGATCGCCGATCTCGCCGCGCGGGTCGGCGGCGCGCCGTTCACGTCGCGCTGGTTCGCGCTCGACCAGACGCGCATCGACGCCTTCGCCGCGGCGACCGAGGACGACAATTCATTCACGTCGATCCGGTCGCAGCACGATCGACGCCGTTCGGCGGCACGATCGCGCACGGCTTCCTGACGCTGGCGATGCTGTCGGCGACGGCCGACGACGCGCTGCCGCCGGTCGCCGGGCTGGCGCTAAGCCTCAACTACGGCTTCGATCGCGTGCGCTTTCTGGCGCCGGTCAAAGCCGGCGCGCGCGTGCGGGCGCTCTTCGCGCTCGCTGAGGCGACGCGGCGCTCGCCGCGCGAATGGCTGATGCGCTACGAGACGACGGTCGAGATCGAAGGCGCCGACAAGCCGGCGCTGGTCGCGCGATGGCTGACGATGCTAGTGACCGCGGAATGACCGCTCCCGTTACGCGGGGATGTGAATGTGGTCCGGCGGCAGTTTGGCGAGGCGACGAGCGTGCATCGCTTCGAACGCCGCCTCGAGACGTCGCGTGTAAAGCTCGGTGGCGAACAACGGCGCGGTTGCGCGGTTGCGTTCGAGCTTTTCCTTCAGCGCCTTGAGCCGATCAGGATTTGCAGCGAGATCGATCGCCGTCGCGACATAGGCCTCGCGGCTGGGGGCGATGAGCTCCGGCAGACCGACTGCAGTCAGCAGGCTGGACGCAACGCGGCTGGCGAATGTTTCACCGACGAACGTAAGCACCGGCAACCCCGCCCATAGCGCGTCGCTCGCGGTCGTATGGGCGCCACATGGCCAGCTGTCGAGGAAGAGATCGGCCAACCGATGGCGAGCCAAGTGGTCCGCGGTCGCGATCTTCTTGGCCAAAACGAGCCGAGACGGATCGACGCCGCGCGCCTCCGCCTCCCGTTTCAGATTGCCGATCGCCGCCGCGCTGTCCTGCACCAGCCAGAGCACGCTGCCGGGCGTGGCCGACAGAATACGCGACCATGCGTCGAACACGTCGGGGTTGAGCTTGCGGTTGCCGTTGAAGCAACAGAAGACGAACGCCTCGTCGGGAAGGTCCGTCTCGCGCCGCGAGATCGACCGCGCCGCGATCTCGCGCTTCGAATCGTTGGGCTGGTAACAGTCCGGCAGGTAGACGATCTTCTCCACGAACCACTGTCTGCTGTCCGGCGGAATGACGATCGGATCGGCGACGAAATAATCGCAACTCGGCGCCGCAGCGGTTCCAGGGAAGCCGAGATAGTTCACTTGCAGGGGGGCGGCGCGCGCGGCGAACACTTCGGCGCGAAGGCCGTCGTCGGGGAAGCCGAGATTGACTAGGATGTCGCTCTCTCTCTCCTTGATGAGCTCAGTGAGACGATCGTCGTCAAACTCGTAAACGTCGACGAAGGATTCGACGGCGTCGATGACGCGCTTCTGCAACGGGGAATGGTCTCGCGCCGCATTGTTCAACACCGTGATCTCGAACCGGCTCCGGTCATGGCGCTCGAGCACGCCGACAAAAAGGACAGCCGTTGCGTGGTTCCGCAATTCGCCGGAAAGATAAGCGATGCGAACTCGACCTTCTCGCGACGACGGTCGATTGCGCGAGACGGATCGACGACGAGGGGGATTCGCCTTGACTCGCGCCTGCGCGACGGCAAATTGCTCGGCGGCTGAGAACGGGAGCGAGACGCAGAGGTACGGTGCAACGGCGACGCCTGACCGAATCTCTTCTCTGAGCGCATCCAAGTCGCTTTGATAATTCGACCATTCGCAGATCCAGAGCTTCCGTTCGACGAGACTATCTCGCCAACCCCTTTTCGACGGATCGAGCGACAATGCCTTTC
>JBEKVR010000011.1:0-53593 GCA_049513815.1 Roseiarcus sp.
ACGGGCCCGATCCTCTGCCTCGTCGGCCCGCCCGGCGTCGGCAAGACCTCGCTCGGCAAGTCGATCGCCAAGGCGACCGGCCGCGAGTTCGTGCGCATGTCGCTCGGCGGCGTGCGCGACGAGGCGGAGATCCGTGGCCACCGCCGCACTTACATCGGTTCGATGCCCGGCAAGGTCATCCAGTCGATGCGTAAGGCGAAGACCTCGAACCCGCTGTTCCTGCTCGACGAGATCGACAAGATGGGCATGGACTTCCGCGGCGATCCGTCGTCGGCGCTGCTCGAGGTGCTCGACCCCGAGCAGAACGCGACCTTCAACGACCACTACCTCGAGGTCGATTACGATCTGTCGGGCGTGATGTTCGTCACCACGGCCAACACGCTCAACATCCCGCCGGCGCTGATGGACCGCATGGAGATCATTCGCATCGCCGGTTACACCGAGGATGAGAAGGTCGAGATCGCCAAGCGGCACCTGTTGCCCAACGCGATGGTCAAGCATGGCCTCGACGCGAAGGAGTGGGTGGTCGAAGACAGCGCGCTGATGGAGTTGGTGCGCCGCTACACCCGCGAGGCAGGCGTGCGCAACCTCGAGCGCGAGATCTCCAATCTCGCGCGCAAGGCGGTGAAAGACATCCTCACCAGCAAAAAGAAGAAGATCGTCGTCGACGCCGCCACTGTCGCCGACTACCTCGGCCCGCCGAAGTTCCGCTTCGGCGAGATCGAGGCCGAGGACCAGGTCGGCCTGGTCACCGGGCTCGCGTGGACGGAAGTCGGCGGCGAGCTGCTGACGATCGAAGGCGTGATGATGCCGGGCAAGGGCCGCATGACCGTGACCGGCAACCTCAAGGACGTGATGAAGGAGTCGATCTCCGCCGCGGCTTCGTACGTGCGTTCGCGCGCGGTCGATTTCGGCATCGAGCCGACGTCGTTCGACAAGCGCGACGTCCACGTCCACGTGCCCGAAGGCGCGACGCCGAAGGATGGGCCTTCGGCCGGCGTGGCGATGGCGACGGTCATCGTCTCGATGCTGACTGGCATTGCGGTGCGCCACGACGTGGCGATGACCGGCGAGGTCACGCTGCGCGGCCGCGTGCTGCCGATCGGCGGCTTGAAGGAGAAGCTGCTCGCGGCTTTGCGCGGCGGGATCAAGAAGGTCCTCATCCCCGAGGACAACGCCAAGGATCTCGTCGATCTGCCGACCTCGGTGAAGAGCGGGCTGGAGATTGTGCCGGTCACGCGCATGGAGGAAGTTCTCGCTCATGCGCTGGTGCGCCAGCCGCAGCCGATCGCCTGGGACGAGGCCGCCCAACAGGCGTCGCCGCCGATCGCCGGCGACGACGAAGGCGCTGGGATGGTCGCGCACTGATCGCCGGCGCGACAGCGCAACTGACGCAAAATGGGGCCGCGAATCCGCCAGATTCGCGGCCCCTTCGCGTTTATGCGCTGCGAATCGCCCGGAAGACCTACAATTTTGTGGGTTTGACGCCCGCTGAGCCTTGATTTCGCGCGCCCAATTGGCGAGCAATGGGCTCACCTCGGGCGTCGATTCGCCGGGGCGGGCGAGGGCCGGCTTCGGACCGACGGCGGCGGAAACGCGTGCGGCGTCGCAGTAACGTCGAAACTGGCAAAGGAGAGGCCAAATGAACAAACTCGAGCTCGTCGAGCACATCGCGAAAGAAGCGGACTTGACGAAGGTGGCTGCGGCTGCGGCCTTGGAGGCTGCGCTCGACGGCGTGGCCAAGTCGCTCAAGAAGGGCGAGGAAGTTCGCCTCGTCGGCTTCGGCACGTTCTCGGTTCGCGAGCGCGCCGCCGGCAAGGGGCGCAACCCGGCGACCGGCAAGGAAATCAAGATCGCCGCGTCGAAGAACGCGCGTTTCAAGGCCGGCGCCGCCCTCAAGGCCGCGCTGAACAAGAAGGCGCCCGCCAAGAAGTGAGCGCTTCGGATGCGGCCGGTATGAGCCGCGATGCAACGAATTCGAGGGCGGCCCTGGGCCGCCCTTTTTGTCGCCGGCCGCCCGATCGGGCTTGGAATCGTCGGCAAGTCATGTACTTTGCCGAGGCAAAGACGACGCGCAAGCGATAATCCAGGGCGGTTAGCTCAGTTGGTAGAGCATCTCGCTTACACCGAGAGGGTCGGCGGTTCGAGCCCGTCACCGCCCACCAGCCCGCTCGGCGCGTTGGTCCGCGGCTGCGCGGCGCTGTCGGCCTTTTGCGCCGCGGCGGCGTGCGTGTGGCTCCTGGCCGCCTCTCCGGCGGCGGCCGAACAGGGGCCGATGACCTTTCGCTCGGTCAACTTCGATTCGAACGACTGCGGCGCCAATTGCCCGCAGGTCGTTGTCGCCGACGGCGTCATCGAGGCCGAGACGCCGCAGGCGTTCGTCGATTTTGCCAAACAGGCGTCGCAATCCCAGCGGCTGCGCAGCGTCATTTTCATGAATTCGCCGGGCGGCAACGTCGTTGCGTCGATGGAGCTCGGCGCCGCCTTTCGCCGGCTGCGCGCTGCGGTGGTCGTCGCCGGCTTCGCCTCGGTCGGGTCGCGTTCGGGACCGGTCGCCGGTCAGTGTCTTTCGGCCTGCGTCTATGCGCTGATGGGCGCTGTGCAGCGGGTTGCGCCGCCAGAAAGCCGGCTTGGGCTGCACCGGATGTCGCTGGAGGCGCCGGGCGAGAACGGCGGCGGCCTCGCCGACAAGCGGCTGGTTGCGATCCTCGCTCGATATGCGGCGCAGATGGGCGTCAATCCGGCGATTGTCTGGCATGCCGAGTCGCAGACGCCTGGCACGCTGCACGTCCTTTCCCCGGCCGAAATCGCGCGTTGGCGCCTGGCTTCGACCCGATTCTGATCGGGCGCGCCGGCGCCGGCGCGGCGCCGCATCATGCTTGACTTGGCGGCGGCCGTGGCTTATCGGCTCGGCACCCTTGCGGGGGAGTAGCTCAGTTGGTTAGAGCGCCGGCCTGTCACGCCGGAGGTCGCGGGTTCGAGTCCCGTCTCTCTCGCCATTTTCCCTGCCAAAGCGATGATTTCGGCGCTTGCGTCGCCGCCAGCGAGTTGGCCATTTACAAACGACAATTTGCGCGATTGGACAGCGCCCGAGGCGGGTTTCGTCTTGCGCGTCTCGCTGCGCTGCGATAGGCCTGCCAAGCTCGCGACGCGAGCCTGGCGGGGCCAGCCGCCGGGCGGAGCGGAGCGCGCTCGGCGGGTCGCCGCCGCTCGTGAAATCCCAGCGGAGGCCACGTGCCTAGTCTAATCGCCGACTACCTGCCGCTCGTCGTCTTTATCGCTCTCAGCGCGCTGATCGGCGGCGCCTTGCTCGTCGCGCCGTTCATCGTCGCCTACAAGAACCCCGATCCGGAGAAGCTGTCTGCGTATGAGTGCGGCTTCAATCCGTTCGACGACGCGCGCATGAAGTTCGACGCGCGCTTCTATCTCGTCTCGCTGCTGTTCATCATCTTCGACCTCGAAGTGGCCTATCTCTTCCCGTGGGCGGTCGCGTTCCACGACATCGGCGCCTTCGGCTTCTGGTCGATGATCCTGTTTCTTGCGGTGCTGACGATCGGCTTCGTCTACGAGTGGAGCAAGGGGGCCCTCGAATGGGATTGACCGCGGGCCCCATCGTCGCGCCGGCGCCGCGCGGAATCCTTGATCCGTCGACCGGCAAGCCGGTCGGCGCCGACGACCGGTTCTTCGGCGAAGTCGACGCCAACCTCGCCGACAAGGGCTTTCTCGTCACCTCGACCGACGAGTTGATCCAATGGGCGCGCGCCGGCTCGCTGATGTGGATGACCTTCGGTCTCGCCTGCTGCGCGGTCGAGATGATGCAGCTGTCGATGCCGCGCTACGACGTCGAGCGCTTCGGATTCGCGCCGCGCGGCAGCCCGCGCCAGTCGGACGTGATGATCGTCGCCGGCACGCTGACCAACAAAATGGCCCCTGCGCTGCGCAAGGTCTACGACCAGATGCCGGAGCCGCGCTACGTCATTTCGATGGGCTCGTGCGCCAATGGCGGCGGCTACTATCACTATTCCTATTCGGTGGTGCGCGGCTGCGACCGCGTCGTGCCGGTCGACATCTATGTTCCTGGGTGCCCGCCGACAGCGGAAGCTCTGCTCTACGGCGTGCTGATGCTGCAGAAGAAGATCCGCCGCACGGGAACGATCGAACGATAATAACGACGGCCTGCCGGGGGCGGGCCGCAGGGGGCTTCAATGACGCGGGCCCGCTTCCGCTGCGGACGGAGGCGTGCGGTCGCTGAATCGGACGGGGTCGATGGACGACGGGTTGAAAGCGATTGGCGACAAAGCGCTGGCGAGCCTGCCCGGCGCCGTGCTCGCGGTCCATGACGCTTATGGCGAACTGACGCTCGAGGCGGAGGCGGCGCGCGTCGTCGAAGTGCTGACCTTCCTGCGCGACGATCCCGACTGTCAGTTCTTCTGCTTCACCGACTTGAGCGGCGTCGACTATCCGCAGCGCGAGAAGCGCTTCGACGTCGTCTATCTGCTGCTGTCGCCCAAGCTCAACCGCCGCATCCGGGTCAAGATCGCGACCGCCGAAACGGCGCCATCGATCGTGTCGGTCTTTCCCGCCGCCGACTGGTACGAGCGCGAAGCCTACGACATGTTCGGCATCCTGTTCGACGGGCATCCCGATCTTCGCCGCATCCTCACCGACTATGGCTTCGACGGCCATCCGCTGCGCAAGGACTTCCCGATGACCGGCTTCGTCGAGGTGCGTTACGACGACGAAGAGAAGCGGGTGCGCTACGAGCCGGTCAAGCTCACTCAGGAATTCCGCCAGTTCGATTTCCTCAGCCCCTGGGAAGGCGCGCCGCTGCCCGGAGACGAGAAGGCGAAGCCGCAATGACCGAGCACTCTCTCCGCAACTTCTCGATCAATTTCGGGCCGCAGCATCCGGCGGCGCACGGCGTGCTGCGCTTGGTGCTGGAGCTCGACGGCGAGGTGGTCGAGCGCGTCGATCCGCATATCGGCCTGCTGCATCGCGGCACCGAGAAGCTGATGGAGGCGCGCACCTACCTGCAGAACGTGCCCTATCTCGACCGGCTCGACTACGTCGCGCCGATGAATCAGGAGCACGCCTACGCGCTGGCGGTCGAAAAGCTGCTCGGCGTCACCGTGCCGCGCCGCGCCCAGCTCATCCGCGTGCTTTACAGCGAGATCGGCCGGCTGCTGTCGCACCTGCTCAACGTCACCACCCAGGCGATGGACGTCGGCGCGCTGACGCCGCCGCTGTGGGGCTTCGAAGAGCGCGAGAAGCTGATGGTGTTCTATGAGCGCGCCAGCGGCGCGCGCATGCACTCCGCCTACTTCCGCCCCGGCGGCGTGCATCAGGACCTGCCGCCGCAGCTCATCGACGACATTTACGCATTCTGCGATCCGTTCCTGAAGGTCTGCGACGATCTCGAGACGCTGCTGACCGGCAACCGCATCTTCAAGCAGCGCAACGTCGACATCGCCGTCGTCACGCTCGAACAGGCGTGGGCCTGGGGCTTCTCCGGCGTGATGGTGCGCGGCTCGGGCGCGGCGTGGGACCTGCGCAAGGCGCAGCCCTACGAGTGCTACGAGGAGATGGATTTCGACATCCCGGTCGGCAAGAACGGCGACTGCTACGACCGCTACCTCATCCGCATGGAGGAGATGCGTCAGTCGATCAAGATCATGAAGCAGTGTTGCGACAAGCTGCAGTCGGCGAGCGGGCAGGGGCCGGTCGTCACCGATGACGGCAAGATCACGCCGCCGCGCCGCGGCGAGATGAAGCGCTCGATGGAAGCGCTCATCCATCACTTCAAGCTCTACACCGAGGGTTACAAGGTTCCGGCCGGCGAAGTCTACGCCGCGGTCGAGGCGCCGAAGGGCGAGTTCGGCGTCTATCTCGTTTCCGACGGCTCCAACAAACCCTATCGCGTCAAGCTGCGCGCGCCGGGCTTCGCCCATCTGCAGGCGATGGACTTCCTCTGCCGCAAGCACATGCTGGCCGACGTCAGCGCGATCCTCGGATCGATCGACATCGTTTTCGGCGACGTCGACCGATGACCGTCATCGAGTCCCTCAAGCGCCGCGCGCGCTTTCTCGTCGCCGGCTTTCTCTCGTTTCTCGTCGTGCTGGCGGCGATCCGTTGGTCGGGCGGCGAGCCGTTGTTGCAGCCGGCCGGCGACATCGGATTGATCATCGGTTTCGTTTTCGTCGCCGGCTTCTTCGTCGTCAGCGACACGTACCGCGGCCCAAGCGGGGGCGCGCCGTGATCGCCGCCGCCCACCCGCGACGCATGAACAGAATTGGGGTCGACTAAGCATGTCCGTTCGCCGTCTTGCCGAGGTTCAGCCCGCGAGCTTCGCCTTCACGCCGGAAAACCAGGCGTGGGCGGAGCGGGAGATCGCCAAGTATCCGCCCGGCCGTCAGGCGTCGGCGATCATCTCGCTGTTGTGGCGCGCGCAGGCGCAGCACGACTATTGGCTGCCCAAGCCGGCGATCGAGACCGTCGCCGATATGCTCGGCATGCCCTACATCCGCGCGCTCGAGGTCGCGACCTTCTACACCATGTTCAACCTCGAGCCGGTCGGCCGTCACCACGTCCAGGTCTGCGGCACGACACCCTGCGTTCTTCGCGGCGCCGAGGACATCAAGCGGGTCTGCCGCAGCCGCATCGGGTCGGAAGGCAAGGTCACCGGCGACGGCAAGCTGTCGTGGGTCGAGACCGAGTGCCTGGGCGCCTGCTGCAACGCGCCGGCGGTGCAGATCAATGACGAGTATTACGAGGACCTGACGACGGCGAATTTCGCCAAGCTGCTCGACGACCTCGCCGCCGACCGGCCGGTCAAGACCGGCTCGCAGACGGGGCGGGCTTCGTCCGAGCCGCAGGGCGGGCCGCTGACGGCGCTGACGACGCTCTACGGCGCCGACGGCAAGAGCGGGCCGGCTTCGGTCAAAGGGTGAAGGCGGGAACATCCAGCGATGCTCGACGACAAAGACCGGATCTTCACCAACCTCTACGGCTTCGGCGACCGCGGCCTGAAGGGCGCGCGGGCGCGCGGCCAGTGGGACAACACCAAGGCGCTCATCGACAAGGGCCGCGACTGGATCGTCGGCGAGATGAAGGCCTCGGGCCTGCGCGGCCGCGGCGGCGCCGGCTTTCCGACCGGCTTGAAGTGGTCGTTCATGCCCAAGGTCGTCGACCCCAAGCGGCCGCATTACCTCGCCGTCAACGCCGACGAATCCGAGCCCGGCACCTGCAAAGACCGCGAAATCCTGCGCAACGACCCGCACACTTTGGTCGAGGGCTGCTTCGTCGCCGGCTTCGCGATGGGCTGCAACGCCGCCTACATCTACGTGCGCGGCGAATACATCGAGCCGCGCAAGCGGCTGCAGGCGGCGGTCGACGAGGCCTATGAGGCCAAGCTGATCGGCAAGGACAACATCCACGGCTGGCCGTTCGACATCTACGTCCACCACGGCGCCGGCGCCTACATCTGCGGCGAAGAGACGGCGATGCTGGAGTCGCTCGAGGGCAAGAAGGGCATGCCGCGGATGAAGCCGCCGTTCCCCGCCGCCATGGGGCTTTACGGCTGCCCGACCACCGTCAACAACGTCGAATCGATCGCCGTCGCGCCGACGATTCTCAGGCGCGGCGCGTCGTGGTTCTCGAGTTTCGGCGCGCCCAACAACGCCGGCACCAAGGTCTTCTGCATCTCCGGGCACGTCAACAAGCCGTGCAACGTCGAAGAGGCGATGTCGATTCCGTTCCGCGAGCTGATCGACAAGCACGCCGGCGGCGTGCGCGGCGGCTGGGACAATCTGCTCGCCGTCATTCCCGGCGGCTCGTCGGTGCGCATGGTGCCGGCGGCGCAGATCATCGACACGCCGATGGATTTCGACTCGCTCGGCAAGCTGAGGTCCGGTCTCGGCACCGCGGCGGTGATCGTCATGGACAAGTCGACCGACCTCATCCGGGCGATCGCGCGGCTGTCCTATTTCTACAAGTACGAGAGCTGCGGCCAGTGCACGCCGTGCCGGGAAGGCGCCGGCTGGATGTGGCGGGTGATGACCCGCATGGCCGAGGGCAGGGCGGAGAAGCGCGAGATCGACATGCTGCTCGACGTGACGAAACAGGTCGAGGGCCACACGATTTGCGCGCTCGGCGACGCGGCGGCGTGGCCGATCCAGGGGCTGATCGCCCACTTCCGGCCGGAGATCGAGAAACGCATCGACCAGTACGCGGCCAATCCGCACGGCGAGCCCGTGCCCGCGGCGGCGGAGTAGGGCCATGAGCAAGATCATCATCGACGGCAAAGAAGTCGACGTTCCGCCGGAATACACGCTGCTCCAGGCGTGCGAGACCGCGGGCGCCGAAGTGCCGCGGTTCTGCTTCCACGAGCGCCTGTCGGTCGCCGGCAATTGCCGCATGTGCATGGTCGAGGTCAAAGGCGGCCCGCCCAAGCCGACCGCGTCCTGCGCGATGGCGGTCAAGGACCTGCGTCCCGGCCCGAACGGCGAGCCGCCGGTGGTGCTGACGAAGTCGCCGATGGCGCGCAAGGCGCGCAAGAGCGCGCTCGAGTTCCTGCTGATCAACCACCCGCTCGACTGCCCGATCTGCGACCAGGGCGGCGAATGCGACCTGCAAGACCAGACGATGGGCTACGGCGCCGATTCGTCGCGCTTCGCCGAGAACAAACGCGCGGTCGAGGACAAGTACATCGGCGTTCTCGTCAAGACGTCGATGAACCGCTGCATCCACTGCACGCGCTGCGTCCGCTTCGCCACCGAGGTCGCCGGCGTGCCCGAGCTCGGCGCCATGGGCCGCGGCGAGGATATGGAGATCACCACCTATCTCGAGCGGGCGATGACCTCCGAGCTGCAGGCCAACGTCGCCGACCTCTGCCCGGTCGGCGCGTTGACCCATCGCCCGACCACGTTCCATGCGCGGCCGTGGGAATATGTAAAGACCGAGTCGGTCGACGTGATGGACGCGCTCGGCTCGGCGATCCGCATCGACTCGCGCGGCCGCGAGGTCGTGCGCATCCTGCCGCGCGTCAACGAGGCGGTGAACGAGGAGTGGATCTCCGACAAGACCCGCCATGTCGTCGACGGCCTCAAGACCCAGCGGCTCGACCGGCCTTACGTGCGGGTCGACGGCAAGCTGAAGCCGGCGACCTGGGGCGAAGCCTTCGCCGCGATCGCCGCCAAGGCCAAGGCGACGACGCCGTCGCGCATCGGCGCGATCGTCGGCGATCTCGCCAGCGTCGAGGAAATGTTCGCCCTCAAGGGGCTGATGGACAAGCTCGGCGTCGCGAGCGTCGACTGCCGTCAGGACGGCGCCAAGCTCGATCCCAAGCTCGGCCGCGCCTCCTATCTCTTCAATTCGACGATCGCCGGCATCGACGAGGCCGACGCGATCCTGATCATCGGCTCGAACCCGCGCCTCGAGGCGCCGGTGCTCAACGCTCGCATCCGCAAGCGTTGGGTCAAGGGCGATTGCCTGATCGGCGTCGTCGGCGAGAAGGCCGACCTGACATACAGCTACAATTATCTCGGCGCTGGGCCGGACGCGCTCGCCGCCTTCGCCGAGCACCCGCCCGCCAACAAGACGAAGCCGATGATCATCCTCGGCGCCGGCGCGGTCGCGCGCATCGACGGGGCGGCGGTGCTGTCGCTCGCCGCCAAGGCGGCGCTGTCGCTCGGCGTGGTCAAGGACGGCTGGAACGGCTTCAACATTCTCCATGGCGCGGCGTCGCGCGTCGGCGGTCTCGACCTCGGCCTCGTTCCGGGCGAGGGCGGGCTCGACGCGATGGCGATGGCGAAGGCCGGCGCGGTCGATCTGCTGTTCAGTCTCGGGGCCGACGAAATCGACATCGAGCGCGGCGCCTTCGTCGTCTACGTCGGCACGCACGGCGACCGCGGCGCGCATCGCGCCGACGTCATCCTGCCCGGCGCCGCCTATCCCGAGAAGACGGGCGTCTACGTCAACACCGAGGGTCGGCCGCAATTCGCCGAGCGCGCGGTGTTCCCGCCCGGCGACGCGCGCGAAGACTGGGCGATCCTGCGCGCGCTGTCCGACGCGCTCGGCGCGCGGCTGCCCTACGATTCGCTTGTCGCCCTGCGCGCCGCGCTCGCCGCCGCGCATCCCGACCTGGTCAAATACGACGTCGTCGCGCCGGCCGACCAAAGCGTCTTTGCCGCGCTCGCCGCCAGCGGCGGCGCGCTCGAGCGGGCGCCGTTCGCCTCGCCTGTCGCCGATTTCTATCTCACCAACCCGATCGCGCGCGCCTCCCGGGTCATGGCTGAATGCTCGGCTTTGCGCGCCCGTGGCCCGTCTCTCCAGGCGGCGGAGTAGGACGAAGATGACCAGCGCCACGCCCTCCCAACCTGTCCAGACGAACTGGCCGCGCCTGTTCCTCGCCGTCGCGGGCGTCATCGTCGTCGCCGCGGTTCTGATCGCGCTCTACGCTTTCTTCTTCGACGGCGGCGCGGCCGCGTTCGGCCGTTGGATGCACGCCTCCGCGCTCGGCGTCTTCGTTCGCTACGTCCTCGAGGGCCTGCTGCTGCTGGTCTGCATCCTGATTTCGACCGCGGTGCTGATTTACGCCGAACGCAAGATCTGGGGTTCGATCCATCTGCGCCGCGGGCCGAACGTCGTCGGGCCGTGGGGCGTGCTGCAGCCGTTCGCCGACTTCCTCAAGTTCATCCTCAAGGAGCCGATCATCCCCGCCGGCGCCAACAAGGGGGTGTTCGTCTTTGCGCCGCTCGTCTCGGTGACGCTCGCGCTCGCCGCCTGGGCGGTGATCCCGGTCGCCGACGGCTGGGCGATCGCCAACATCAACGTCGGCGTCCTCTATCTGTTCGCGGTTTCGTCGCTCGGCGTCTACGGCGTGATCATGGCCGTCTGGGCGTCGAACTCGAAGTACCCGCTGATGTCGGCGCTGCGCGTCGCGGCGCAGATGGTGTCGTACGAAGTTTCGATCGGCTTCGTCATCGTCACCGTCCTGTTGTGCGCCGGCTCGCTCAATCTGACCGACATCGTCCACGCCCAGGACACGAACTTCGGCCTGCTCGGCTGGTACTGGCTGCCGCTGCTGCCGATGTTCGTCATCTTCTTCGTCTCGGCGCTGGCCGAGACCAACCGGCCGCCGTTCGACCTCGCCGAGGCGGAGTCGGAGCTGGTCGCCGGCTACATGGTCGAATACTCGGCCTCGCTGTTCCTGCTGCAGTTCCTCACCGAACTCGTCGCCATCCTGACGATGTCGTCGATGACGACGATCTTCTTCCTCGGCGGCTGGTTGTCGCCGTTGCCGTTCGCGCCGTTGACCTGGATCCCGGGAATCGTCTGGTTCCTCGCCAAGGCGTGGTGCGTCGTGTTCATGTTCAGCTTCGTCAAGGCCTTCGTGCCGCGCTACCGCTACGACCAACTCATGCGTCTCGGCTGGAAGGTGTTTCTGCCGATTTCGCTGTTCATGGTGGTGCTGGTCGCCGGCGTGCTCGAGGCGACGGGGTGGGGAGTTCATCATTGACTGAGCCGAGCAACCACCGGAGCCGCCCATGGCGATGAGACTCGACGCAGCCGCGAGGTCGTTGTTCCTCGGCGAGTTCTTCGCCGCGTTCGCCCTGACCGTGCGCTACATGTTCAAGCCGAAGGCGACGCTCAACTATCCGCACGAAAAGTCGCCGCTTTCGCCGCGCTTTCGCGGCGAGCACGCGCTGCGCCGCTACCCAAGCGGCGAGGAGCGCTGCATCGCCTGCAAGCTGTGCGAGGCGATCTGCCCGGCGCAGGCGATCACCATCGAGGCGGGGCCGCGTCGCAACGACGGCGCCCGCCGCACGACGCGCTACGACATCGACATGACGAAATGCATCTACTGCGGCTTCTGCCAGGAGGCGTGCCCGGTCGACGCGATCGTCGAGGGGCCGAATTTCGAGTTCGTCGTCGAGACGCGCGAGGAGTTGTTCTACGACAAGGAGCGTCTGCTCGATAACGGCGCGCGCTGGGAGCGGGAACTGGCGCGCAACATCGCCGCGGACGCGCCGTATAGATAACCCCCTCGCCCGCTTGCGGGAGAGGGCAGGGGTGAGGGCGGGTCGAACAACCCTCATCCATCGGCTTCGCCGCCGCCTACTCCCGCAAGCGGGAGAAGGGAGGGTCGAGAAGCAGAGCACAGGACGGGGGCAGGGGTAACGACAATGCAGGCCGAAGCGGTCTTCTTCTGGATCTTCTCCGCCGTGCTGGTGGCGTCGGCGCTCGCCGTCATCAGCGCGCGCAACCCTGTCCATTCGGTGCTGTTCCTCATCCTCGCCTTCGTCAACGCCGCCGGCCTGTTCCTCCTGATGGGGGCCGAGTTCCTCGGCATGATCCTGGTCGTCGTCTATGTCGGCGCGGTGGCGGTGCTGTTCCTGTTCGTCGTCATGCTGCTCGACGTCGATTTCGCCGAACTCAAGCAGGGCTTCGTGCGCTATCTGCCGATCGGCGCGCTGATCGCTCTGTTCGTCGCCGGCGAGCTCGGCTATGTCGCGCTCGGCTGGAAGGCGTCGCCCGAGCCGGCGGCGGCCGCTTCGCCAGTCGGCGGCCTGTCGAACACCGCGGCGCTCGGCCAGGTGCTCTACACCCACTACTTCTACTTCTTCCAGGCGGCGGGAATGATCCTGCTCACCGCGATGGTCGGCGCGATCGTGCTGACGCTGCGCCACAAGCCGGGGGTCAAGCGTCAGAACATCGCCGCGCAGGTCGCCCGCGACCCAGCGTCGGCGGTGGAGCTGCGCAAGGTCGTCTCGCGCGCGGGATTGTGAAAGGTTCGTCCATGGTCATCGGCCTCACCCATTACCTGACGCTGGCGGCGATCCTGTTCACGATCGGCGTCGCCGGCATCATTCTCAACCACAAGAACATCATCGTCATCCTGATGTCGGTCGAGCTGATCCTGCTCGCGGTCAACATCAACCTCATCGCCTTTTCGACCCATAGCGGCGATCTGACGGGGCAGGTGTTCGCGCTGCTGATCCTGACCGTCGCGGCGGCCGAGGCGGCGATCGGTCTGGCGGTGCTCGTCGCCTATTATCGCAACCGCGGCTCGATCGCGGTCGACGACATCAACGCGCTCAAGGGCTGAAGGCGCCATGTACGATCTGATCGTCTTCCTGCCGCTCATCGGCTTCCTGATCGCCGGCCTGTTCGGCCGCCAGATCGGGGCGCGCGCCTCCGAGCTGGTCACCACCGGTCTGCTCGGCGTGAGCGCGCTGCTCGGCTGGGTCGCGTTCTTCTCGATCGCCCTCGGCCATGACGAGCAGGCGCTGATCGTGCCGGTCGCCAACTGGCTGACGTCCGGCAAGCTCGCCATCGACTGGGCGCTCAGGATCGACATGCTGACCGCGGTGATGCTGGTCGTGGTCGGCACCGTCTCGTTCGTCGTCCACCTCTACTCGATCGGCTACATGGACGAGGACCCGGGCCGGCCGCGCTTCTTCGCCTTTCTGTCGCTGTTCACCTTCGCCATGCTGATGCTGGTGACGGCCGACAATCTGGTGCAGATGTTCTTCGGCTGGGAAGGCGTCGGCCTCGCCTCCTATCTGCTGATCGGCTTCTGGTACGAGCGGCCGTCGGCCAACGCCGCGGCGATCAAGGCCTTCGTCGTCAACCGGGTCGGCGACTTCGGCTTCGCGCTCGGCATCTTCCTCCTGTTCGCGCTGACCGGCTCGGTCGGCCTCGAGCAGATCTTCGCCGCCGCGCCGGGCATAGCGGGTAAGACCATCCATCTGTGGGGCGTCGACTGGGACGCTCTGACCATCGTTTGCCTGCTGCTGTTCATGGGCGCGATGGGCAAGTCGGCGCAGTTCCTGCTGCACACCTGGCTGCCCGACGCGATGGAGGGTCCGACCCCGGTCTCCGCCCTCATCCACGCCGCGACCATGGTGACCGCCGGCGTGTTCATGGTGGCGCGGCTGTCGCCTTTGTTCGACCTCGCGCCGAACGCGCTCGCGGTCGTCACCATCGTCGGCGCGACGACGGCGTTCTTCGCCGCCACCGTCGGCCTGGTCCAGAACGACATCAAGCGGGTCATCGCCTATTCGACCTGCTCGCAGCTCGGCTACATGTTCGTCGGCCTCGGCGTCGGCGGCTACAGCCTCGGCATATTCCACCTGTTCACCCACGCGTTCTTCAAGGCGCTGCTGTTCCTCGGCGCCGGCTCGGTCATCCGTGCGGTGCACCACGAACAGGACATGCGGGCGATGGGCGGCCTGCGCAAAGAGATCCCGTTCACTTTCTGGATGATGACGATCGGCACGTTGGCGCTGACCGGCGTCGGCGTTCCGTTCACCTCGATCGGCTTCGCCGGCTACGTCTCCAAGGACGCGATCATCGAGGCGTCCTACGCTTCGCGAGGGTTCGGCGGGACCTACGCCTTCGTCTGCGTCACGCTCGCCGCCGGCCTGACCTCGTTCTATTCGTGGCGGCTGGTGTTCATGACCTTCTTCGGCAAGCGCGGCGACTGGGCCGCGTCGCTGCCGGCGCAGGCTGACGGCCTCGGCCACGACGCCCACGCCCACGCCGCGGACGATCACGGCCACGGCGACCACGCCGCGCACGAATCGCCGCAGGTGATGCTGGTTCCCCTTGCCATTCTGGCGCTGGGCGCCGTCGTCGCGGGCGTCGCGTTCCGCTACTGGTTCATCGGCGGCGGCGTCGAGGGCTTCTGGAAACACGCTCTATTCGTCGGCGCCGGCAACAAGATCCTCGAGGACATGGAGCATGTCCCGGCGCTGGTTTCGTTGCTGCCGACGCTGATGATGCTGATCGGCCTCGCCGTCGCCTATTACATGTACATGGTCGACCGCGCCGCGCCGAAGGCGCTGGCCAACGCCAATCCGGCGCTCTACCGCTTCCTGCTCAACAAGTGGTACTTCGACGAGCTCTACGACTTCCTGTTCGTGCGGCCGGCGTTCCGCATCGGCCGCGCGTTGTGGAAGGGCGGCGACGGCGCCATCATCGACGGGCTCGGCCCCGACGGCGTTTCGGCCCGCGTGCTCGACGTGACGCGCAACGTCGTCAGGCTGCAGTCGGGCTACGTCTACCACTACGCGTTCGCGATGCTGATCGGCGTCGCGCTGTTCGCCACCTGGTACCTGTTCGGGGGGATCCGCTGATGTCCGGCTCGTGGATCCTTTCGGGCCTGCTGGTTCTGCCGCTGGTCGGCGCGCTGCTGATCCTGATCCTGCGCGGCGAAAGCGAGGCGACGCTCAACAACGCGCGCTGGATCGCGCTGTGGACGACGCTGATCACGTTCGCCCTCAGCGTCGTCGCCTGGGAGCGCTTCAACCCGGCCGAGCCCGGCTTCCAACTGATCGAGCAGCACGACTGGTTCTCGCACGTCATCCTTTACAAGCTCGGCGTCGACGGCATTTCGATCCCGTTCGTGCTGCTGACGACCTTCCTGATGCCGATCTGCATCGCCGCCTCGTGGACGTCGATCCAGACCCGGGTCAAGGAATACATGATCGCCTTCCTGGTGCTGGAGACGCTGATGGTCGGCGTCTTCGTCGCGCTCGACCTCGTGCTGTTCTACCTGTTCTTCGAGGGCGGCCTGATCCCGATGTTCCTGATCATCGGCGTCTGGGGCGGCAAGCGGCGCGTCTACGCGGCGTTCAAGTTCTTCCTCTACACGCTGACCGGCTCGCTGCTGATGCTGCTGGCGATCATGACGATGTACTGGACGGTGGGAACGACCGATATCGAGGCGCTGCTGCGTTTCCCGTTCACTGCGGCGATGCAGAAGTGGCTGTGGCTCGGTTTCTTCGCTTCCTTCGCGGTGAAGTTGCCGATGTGGCCGGTGCACACCTGGCTGCCCGACGCGCATGTCGAAGCGCCGACCGCGGGCTCGGTGATCCTGGCCGGCATTCTGCTGAAGATGGGCGGTTACGGTTTCATCCGCTTCTCGCTGCCGATGTTCCCGGTCGCGAGCGCGAATTTCGCGCCGCTGATCTACGCCCTGTCGATCATCGCCATCGTCTACACCTCGCTGGTGGCGCTGGCGCAGGAGGACATGAAGAAGCTGATCGCCTATTCGTCGGTCGCCCATATGGGCTTCGTGACGATGGGGCTGTTCGCCGCCAACACGCAAGGGGTGCAGGGCGCCGTCTACCAGATGGTGAGCCACGGCCTCGTCTCCGCCGCGCTGTTCCTTTGCGTCGGCGTCATCTACGACCGCATGCACACCCGCGACATCTCCGCCTATGGCGGGCTGGTGCAGCGCATGCCGCGCTACGCCGTCGCCTTCATGGTGTTCACGCTCGCCAATGTCGGCCTGCCGGGCACCTCGGGCTTCATCGGCGAGTTCCTCACCCTGATCGGCGCGTTCCAGGCCAACGCCTGGGTGGCGCTGATCGCGACGACCGGCGTCATCCTGTCGGCCTGCTACGCGCTCTATCTCTATCGCCGCATCATCTTCGGCGTGCTGGAGAAGCCGAGCCTCGCCGGCATCGTCGACCTGTCGGGACGCGAGATTGCGGTGCTCGCGCCGCTGTTGATCCTGACGATCTATTACGGCGTCCACCCGCAGCCGATCATCGACGCCAGCGCCGCCTCGATCGACTCCCTGCTCAAGGGCGTCGGCCAGGCGTTGGCGTTGACCAAGACCGCGGGACTCTGATGGCCAAGCGCAGCTAGGGAACGACGCAACATGAACGTAACGGCTCTCTCGCTCCCGGTCGTGCTGCCTGAGGCGATCATCGCCGCCGGCGTGCTGGCGCTGATCTTCTACGGCGCGTTGCGCGGCGCACGGACGCAAGGGCTGGTCACCGAGATCGCGGTGGCGCTGCTGGCCGCGGCGCTGGCGGTGGTCGTCGCCGACCAGCGCGAGGCGGCCGCGACCTTCTTCGGCGCCTTCGTCGACGACCCGTTCAGCCGCTTCATGAAGGCCCTGGCGCTGATCGGCTCGCTGGTCACCCTGGTGCTGTCGATCGACTTCATGCGCAACGAGAAGATCGGCGGCTTCGAGTTTCCGGTGCTCATCCTGCTCGCCACGCTCGGCATGATGATGCTGATCTCGGCCGGCGACTTCATCGCCCTCTATCTCGGCCTCGAGCTGATGAGCCTGGCGCTCTACGTCATCGCCGCCTATCGGCGCAACGACCTGCGCGCCTCGGAGGCGGGGCTCAAATACTTCGTCCTCGGCGCGCTGTCGTCGGGCATGCTGCTCTATGGCGCGTCGCTGGTCTACGGCTACGCCGGCACGGTGTCGTTCACCGGGACCGCTGCGGCGCTGCACGACCACGGCAGCCTCGGCGTCGTCTTCGGCCTCGCCTTCGTGCTGGCCGGCCTCGCCTTCAAGATCTCGGCGGTGCCGTTCCACATGTGGACGCCCGACGTCTACGAAGGCGCGCCGACCCCGGTGACGACCTTCTTCGCCTCGGCGCCGAAGATGGCGGCGATGGCGATCCTGATCCGCGTCGCCGTCGTCGCCTTCCCCGGCATCTCGGCCGACTGGCGCCAGATCATCATCTTCATCTCGATGGCTTCGATGGCGCTCGGCTCCTTCGCCGCCATCGGCCAGACGAACATCAAGCGACTGATGGCCTATTCGTCGATCGGCCACATGGGCTTCGCGTTGGTCGGCCTCGCCGCCGGCACGGTCGAGGGCGCGCATGGCGTCATCCTCTACATGGCGATCTATCTGGCGATGACGCTCGGCACGTTCGCCGGCATCCTGTCGATGCGGCGCGACGGCGCCTACGTCGAAGACATCGCCGACCTCGCCGGCTTGGCGCGCACCAACGCGCCGATGGCGTTCTTCCTCGCCGCGATGATGTTCTCGCTCGCCGGCGTGCCGCCGCTCGCCGGCTTCTTCGCCAAGTTCTACGTCTTCGCCGCCGCGATGAAGGCCGACCTCTACTGGCTCGCCGTCATCGGCGTGCTGCTCAGCGCGGTCAGCGCCTATTACTATCTGCGCATTGTCAAGATCATGTATTTCGACGAGGCGGCCAAGGCGTTCGACCGTCCGGGCTCGGCGGCGCGCATCGTGCTCGCGCTGTCGACGGCGATCGTCATCTTCTACGCGTTCGCGCCTGCGCCGCTGACCGACGCTGCGATGGCCGCGGCGAAGTCGCTATTTTGAACGCATTCAATTTTCAGGTCGAACCCAAGCCGCTGTTCGCCGGCTGGCGAGTCGCCCGGTTCGCGCGCGTCGGGTCGACCAACGACGAAGCGCGCCGCTCGGCGTTGGGCGGCGACGCGGGCCGGCTGTGGGTCGTCGCTGAGGAGCAGACCCACGGCCGCGGCCGCAAGGGTCGGTTCTGGAGTTCGCCGCCGGGCAACCTCTACGCCAGCGCGCTCGTCGTCGATCCCTGTCCGCCGGCGCTCGCGCCGCAGATCGGCTTCGTCGCCGGCGTCGCGCTCGCCCAGGCGGTGGAAGACCTCGGCGGAATCGGCTTCGGCCTGAAATGGCCGAACGACCTGATGTGGCGCGGCGCCAAGATCGCCGGCCTGCTCGCCGAAGGCGTGACGACGTCCGACCGCCGGCTCGCCTGCATCGTCGGCGTCGGCGTGAACTGCGTCAGCGCGCCCGACGGCCTCGACTATCCCGCCGCCTCGCTCGGCGACGCCCTCGCGCAGCCAGTCTCGACCGACGCGCTGTTCCTCCGGCTGGCGACGCGCTTCCACGAGGCGCTTGGCCTGTGGGCGCGCGGCGCTGGCTTCCCCGCCATTCGCGCGCTATGGCTCGCCAATGCGGCGGGGCTCGGCGGCCCGATCCGCGTCGCCGATCCGCGCGGCGCGCGCGAAGGCGCGTTCGAAGGTCTCGACGAGGGCGGGCGGCTGCTGCTGCGCACCCCGGCGGGCGTCGAGACGATCGAAGCGGCCGATCTCTATCTAGCGCCGACGGCCGAACGCATTGGGGCGGGCGGCGAGGAAAGCCCGCGATCATGACTGACGCCAACGAACTGGTTTTCGCGCCGCTTGGCGGTCTGGGCGAGATCGGCATGAATTGCGCGCTCTACGGCTTCGGCCCGCCGCGCGCCCGCAAATGGCTGATGGTCGACGTCGGTCTCGCCTTCGCCGGCGACGACCTGCCCGGCGTCGATCTGTTGATGCCCGACATCGCCTTCATCGAGAAGGCGAAGAAGGATCTGGTCGGCATCGTCGTCACCCACGCTCACGAAGATCATATCGGCGCGCTGGCCGAGCTGTGGCCGCGGCTCGGCGCGCCGGTCTACATGTCGCGCTTCTCCGCCGGGCTGGCCGAGGCGCGTCGCCTGTCCGAGCCGGGCGCGCCTAAGATTCCGATCACCGTCGTCACGCTCGGCAGTCGGGTCGCCA
Source organism: Roseiarcus sp. (assembly GCA_049513815.1). Taxonomy (GTDB): domain Bacteria; phylum Pseudomonadota; class Alphaproteobacteria; order Rhizobiales; family Beijerinckiaceae; genus Roseiarcus. The sequence goes on from JBEKVR010000011.1 coordinate 19,303, forward strand.
TTGGCCCGTTCGACGTCGAGTTCGTTCCCGTCGCCCATTCGATCCCCGAGAGCTGCGCGCTGGCGATCCGTACGCCGGCCGGCGTCGTCGTCCACAGCGGCGACTGGAAGATCGACCCGACGCCGCCGATCGGCTTGCCGACCGACGAGCGCCGCCTGCGTGAGATCGGCGCAGAGGGCGTGCTGGCGCTGATCTGCGACTCGACCAACGTGCTGCGCGAGGGAACCAGCCCGTCGGAGGCCGCCGTCGCCACGACGCTCGCCGAACTGGCGCGCGGAACGCAAGGCCGCGTCTTCGTCACCACGTTCGCTTCGAACGTCGCGCGGCTGCGCGCCGCGGCCGAAGCGGGCTTCGCCGCCGGTCGACAGGTGGTGGCGCTCGGCCGCGCGATGGAGCGCGTCGTCGCGATCGCGCGCGAATGCGGCTACTTCGACGGCGTGCCGGCGCTGCTCGGCCCAGATCGGCTCGATCGCCTGCCGCGCGACAAGATCCTTGCGCTCGCCACCGGCAGTCAGGGCGAGCCGCGCGCCGCGCTGGCGCGCCTCGCTCTCGACGAGCGCGTCGGCTCGGGCCTGACCGCGGGCGACCGCGTCATCTTCTCCTCGCGCACCATTCCCGGCAACGAGAAGGCGGTCGGCAAGGTCGTCAACGCGCTGGCGAAGCAGGGCATCGAGATCGTCAGCGACCGCACCCATCTCGTCCATGTCTCCGGCCATCCGCGCCGCGCCGAGCTCGCTCAGCTTTACGATTGGCTGAAGCCGAAGATCGCGGTGCCGGCGCACGGCGAGCCGTTGCATCTCTCGGAACACGCGGCTTTCGCGCGCGCCCGGGGAGTGGGCGAAGTGGTGCGGGCGTACAACGGCGACGTCGTGCGCCTGTCGCCCGGCGAAGCGCGCGTTATCGCCCGCATCGACCATGGACGGCTGATGAAGGACGGCGCGATCCTGCTGCCGCCGAGCGACGATTGCGTCGCCCAGCGGCGCAAGCTCGCCTTCGCCGGCATCGTGTCGGTCGCCTTCGCCTTGACCGCGAAAGGCGAGATGGCGGGCGACCCCGACGTGCTGATCGCCGGCCTGCCGAAGAGCACGCGCGATGGGGCGGGGATCGACGCCGCGGTCGACGCGGCGATTTTCGAGACGTTCGAGAGCCTGCCGCGCGCCAAGCGCCGCGACCCCGACTTCGTCTGCGGCGCGGTCGAGCGCGCGGTGCGCAACACGGTCGACGCGCTGTGGGGCAAGAAGCCGATGGTGCACGTGCTGATCGTCGAGGTGTAAGGGAATCGAGTCCCTTCTCCCCGCTCGCGGGGAGAGGGGGCGCATTCATCGAGGGGACCATGATCGGACGCTTGAACCATGTCGCCGTCGCGGTGCCGGACCTGGCGGCGGCGGCGGCGCGCTATCGCGACGCGCTCGGCGCGCGCGTATCGCAGCCGCAGGCGTTGCCCGAGCACGGCGTGACGGTCGTGTTCGTCGAACTGCCGAATACGAAGATCGAGCTGCTTCAGCCGCTCGGCGCGGCGTCGCCGATCGCCAAGTTCATCGAGAAGAACCCCGACGGCGGCATGCACCACCTGTGTTTCGAAGTCGACGATATCCTGACGGCGCGCGACGCGCTGAAAGCCTCCGGCGCGCGCGTGCTCGGCGACGGCGAGCCGAAGATCGGCGCTCACGGCAAGCCGGTGCTGTTCCTCCATCCCAAGGATTTCACCGGCACGCTGATCGAGCTCGAGCAGGCTTAGAACAAGGCGCCTTCAGATTGACGCGGTTCCGCCCGTCATTGCGAGCGACAGCGAAGCGATCCAGACGAAGCCGCAGCCGCAATCCCCAAGTCTGGATCGCTTCGCTTTGCTCGCGATGACGACAGAGATGTTTCGACTTTAACGCATTGCGCTCTTGGCGAGGCCGTCGACCAACTGTCGGGCGAAGTTGGCGCGCGCCTGCGCTTCGAACTGCGCCGCCAGCGTCGGCGTGCGATACACCCGCGGCGCGTCGGATGTCTTGCGCAAGAATCCGAGCCGGCCGGCGTCGTACTGCGCGTCGGTGAGGTGGGGAACCTCGAGGCGCAGCAGTTCGGTGTTGCGGTCGAAGTCGGCGTCGGCCTCGCCGAGCGGCGTCAGATCGAGATCGAGCACCCACACGCGCGCCCGCTCGCGCAACGAGGCGTCCGCAGCAGGATCGGGATAGGCGAGATGATCCGCGGTCGCCCGGATCGTGTCGGCGACCCATTGGCGATCCTCGTCGGACAGCGACGCTGCCGCGCTGCCGTGCATCCAGACTTCGGCCGATCGCTCTTCGTTGTCGCGCCGCCCACGCTCGTAGACGCAGTCGTGATAGGCGATCGCGCAGGCGATCAGAGTCTCGATCTCGGGCGCCGTCAGGCCTTCGGCGGTCGCGTAGAGGCAATGGCGCCGCCACAGCAGCGCGAGATGGCCGACGCCGTGATAGTGGCGATCGTCCGTCTCCATCATTGCGGTCAACTCGGATTTCGCGCTTTCCGGCAGGGGGACGCGCTGAAGCAGCGCGTCGAAGTCTCGCCGATCCTGTTCGCTCGTCATCGGCGCGGGCCTTCGCGGAATTTGATCATGGCTCGGAGGGTCGTTCGGTTGTTGACAAGCTAGGCGCTGCGCCGGTCGGCCAGTCATTTTCCTCTTGGCGCCCAAATGGTTATGAGAATCTCTAGAAGGCTCGTATTGTCATAAAATTATTTAAATCTTAAGGTTCTGCGACAGTGGGGCCAAAGTTCGGCAAGACGGGGGCGTTTCCACCGTGCGTATCAACCATCCAACACATTTGCAAAGCGCTCGGGCGCGCCATTCTGACCTGGCCGCGCCTCGCTTTTTCGGTCAGACGAAGTCTGCGCTTTCGATCGTTGGACTGGCGCTCTTGGCCGTCGCGGCGCCGGCGCAGGGCGAAGAGAGCATCGGCGGCGCCAAGACGGTCGTCAATCTGGTGACGGGCGATCTCGCGACCGGCGACAAGATCAACGTTGTGCAAGGCGACGAGGTCTTCAAGGACGAGGGCGTGCGGACCGACGCCAACAGCTCGGCCAGGCTCGTGCTGCGCGACAACACCAACTTGCTGCTGGGTCCGTCGTCGTCGATCAAGCTCGATCGCTTCGTCTATTCGGGTCCCAGCCAACCCGGCGCGATCGCGGTCAATCTGGTCAAGGGCGCGCTGCGCTTCGCCACCGGCGACGCGGACAAGAAAGCCTATGTCATCTCGACGCCGACAGCGGCGTTGGGCGTACGCGGAACGGTGCTCAAGATCGTCGCTGCGAGTCCGAGCAAGACGTTCGTCGTTCTCGACGAGGGCGGCGCGCTCGTTTGCACGCGCGGCGCGGCAAAAAAGCATTGCCTTCCGCTTACCGAACCGGGGCAGGGGGTCGTGGTCACGGCGACGGAGATCAAATGGGATTCGCATGCGAACGCGACCGTCTCCGCGATCATTGACGCGATTCCCGATCCGTCGAGCGGTCCTTCCGGTCCGACCGGCCAGCATGCCGACCTCACGCCGGCCATTGTGCCGCCGACCATCGTCACGCCCAAACCCCCGCCGCACAAGGGGGGCGACGGCTGCGGCGGCGACGGCGGCGAAGGTGAGGGAAGCAGATCGACGCCGTCCATTGGCTTCAGCGCTGCCAACTCTGGCCCTGGGACCGGCCATGGTCGTGGTCGCGGCGGCTAAATGGCGCGCGAATATCCGCAGGATTGGAACCTGGCGCTCGATCGAAGGCGCCACGACTGATGGCAAGGGGGAGCCAACGGACTAACGGCGACTTGCCGGCTGAGCCGGCAAGCGGAGCGAACGCGCGACGTCTCCCTTGCCGCTCGGCTGACGCAGCGCGGCGCGCATGAAGGGGTCCTGGCGCAAAGCCGCGGCGCGGCGATTCACGCGGCACTAGCGCTATCTGCTGGTCGTCGTCGCGGTCTACGCCAGCGCGCTGGCGCTCGCCGACACGCTGACGACGCTGCGCGCCAATTTCCAGAACGTCGTCTTCGATCAGTACCAGCGCTGGCGACCGCGCGAGCGGGGGGCCGAGCGACTCGTTCGCGTCGTCGAGATCGACGACGAGTCGATCAGGCGGTTGGGCCAGTGGCCTTGGCCGCGGGCGCAATTGGCTCGACTCGTCGGATCCCTCGCCGAGGCCAAGGTCGCGGCGATCGGCTTCGACGTGCTGTTTTCGGAAACCGATCGCGCGCCTTCAGACGCTTTGCTCGCCGGTCCTGTCAACGGCGTCGACGCGAATGTGGCGTCACGCAGCGAAAACGACGCCGCTTTCGCCCGCGCGCTCGCCGATCGATCCGTCGTTCTGACCGAGCTCGTCACCCGAAGCGATGTCGCCGGCGCGGTTCCCGCCAAGAGCGGCTTCACCACCATCGGCGAGGACCCCACGCCCGATCTGCCGCAATTGTCGGGTGTGCTCGGGCCGCTGGCGGTTCTGGCCAAGAGCGCGGCGGGAATCGGCTTCGTCAACTGGCAGGCGGACGCGGACCGGGTCGTGCGCCGCGTGCCGCTGCTGATCGTCGTCAACGGCCAGATTCAGCCGAGTTTCGCCATCGAGTGCTTGCGGGTCGCGCAAGGCGCCTCGACCTACCTCATCAAGTCGACCGACGTCGGCGGCCAATCGGTTGGTCTGGGGGCCGGCGTTGCGGCGATCAAGGTCGGCGACCTGGTCGTGCCGACGCAACCAGCCGGCGACATCCGCGCCTATTTCGCCGCGTCGGATCCGAGCCTGTCGCTGCCGGCGTGGAAACTGTTCGAGCCCGGCGTCGATCTCTCCAATCTTGCCGGCAAGATCGTGGTCGTCGGCGTCAGCGCATCCCTGTTGTCTGACGTCGTCGCGACGCCGCTCAACCCGTCGACGCCGGGCGTCGAGGCGCAGGCGCAATTGATCGAGCAGATCCTCGACGGCGACGCGTTGCTGCGTCCTGACTGGGCGCCCGGCGCCGAAGTGGCGGCGTCGACCCTGCTGTCGCTCGCGCTCGTCGTCGCGACGCCGCTGCTGTCGGCGCTTTGGAGCGCCGCACTCGGCGCCTTGGCCGTCGCCGCTATGGCGGGCGGCTCTTGGCTGGCGTTCACCCATTACGGCTGGTTGTTCGATCCCGTCACGCCCAGCTTCTCGTCCGGCGCGGTCTTCCTCGCCGGCGTGCTCGCGCTTTACAGCCAGAAGCGACATCAATTGAACGAGACGCGCTCGCATTTCGGACGGTTCGTTTCGCCCGCGGTGGTGGCGCGATTGGCCGAACACCCGGAAGCCATTCAACTGGGCGGGCTGCAGCGTACGCTCACCTTGATGTTCTGCGACATTCGCGGGTTCACGACGCTGTCCGAGGGCCTTACGGCGATCGAACTCACCGCGTTCCTCAACGAGTATCTGACGCCGATGACGGACGCCGTGCTGCAGGAGATGGGCACCGTCGACAAGTACATGGGCGACGCGATCATGGCGTTCTGGAACGCCCCGCTCGACGACAGCGACCATGCCGCCCATGCGGTCAACGCCGCTCTGGCGATGCGCAAGACCCTCGCGGAGCTGAATCGCCGTTGGGCGAACCGGGCGGCTGAATCCGGCCACGCGTTTCACCCGGTGAAGTTCGGCGTCGGCCTCAACACCGGCGAGTGCTGCGTCGGCAATCTCGGCTCGACGCGACGCTTCGACTATTCGGCGATCGGCGACGAAGTGAACGTCGCTTCGCGGCTGGAAGGAGCGTCGAAAGTTCTCGGCGTCGACATTGTCGCCAGCGACCTGACGCGCGCCGACGCGCCGGATTTCGCCTGGCTCGAAGTCGATCAGCTCCTGCTCAAGGGCAAGAGCCGCCCGACGCCGGTCTACGCTTTGGCGGGCGACGCGGCGACCGCCGCCAGCGAACCCTTCCGCGAACTGGCGCGGCGGCATGACGAGATTCTCGCCGCCTATCGCGGGCGCGATTTCGCCGCCGCCGGGCGATTGGCCGTCGCGGCGGCGGCGCTGGCGCCGGCGGAAATCCAGGGCCTCTACACGAATTTCTACCAGGAGCGCTTTGCGTTCCTGGCGGCCAGCGACCTCGGCCCATCGTGGACGCCGGTTTTCAGGTTGGAGACCAAATAGGCGCAGCGACGCTTAGAACATGTTGCGTCTAGGTCGACTCGGGCCTCATCCTGAGGCGCCCTGGCGCCGGCGAAGGCCTCGAAGGATGATCCAGCGTGCGCCGGCTTCCGTGCGAGCTGGAGCGTCCTTCGAGGCCGCTGCGCGGCTCCTCAGGACGAGGTGAGCGGCGCCGAGCGATTCCAACCAAAAGCCGCGCGCTTTAGCCCCGGATCAGATCGCCTTGTTGGCGATGCGCAGCCGACCGGCGAGAACGCGCATCACTTTCAGCGCGAAGAACGGCGTCTGGCTGACCAGGAACAGGAACTGCTTTTCGTTGACCGGGACCAGCTCGACGTCGGTCGCGGCGGTGACCGTCGCGCTGCGCGGCGTCTTGTCGATCAGCGCCATTTCGCCGAAGATGCCCTTGTCGTCGAGCGTCGCCAGCAGACGATTTCCGGTGCTGATGTCGACCCGCCCGCTCTTGATGACATAGAGCTCGGACGCGGGATCGCCTTCGCGAAAGATGATCTCGCCTTGCTTGAATGTGCGGACGGGGGCGCCCGATCCGGCAAGAATGCTGAATTCGACTTCGGCGTTCGACATGTCCCGTTCCCGTCGGGGCGGAACCAAGCCAGTACCGCCGTCAAGCACCACAACTGAATCGCATTACATTTTTATGACACGACGCGAACCCCGCGCCAATACCGCCGCCGGGGGGTCGCGATCGTCGGGCGGAGCCAAATTGCCCTCACCCCAACCCTCTCCCGCATCGGGCGTTCGCAAGGACGCCCGTCGTTCGACGGGTTATGCGGGCGAGGGGGCGCTGGACACGCGAAGCGGCCGGATGAGGGGGAGGGCGCAAGACGTAGCGCGGACGGTGGTGGGTCCATCTGAAATTTGTGACCTACTCACCATATGCGGCTGGCCGTCAGCCGTTGTGGCTCGCGACGGTGAAAGGAGGGTCGCTTTGAAGCCAATTGCTTGGCTTCTCGCGAGCCGCCCCGGAAACCCCCTGAGTGGATAACCACAGGTCGCCGGGCTCTGGACAGGCGGAGCGAATGACCGTTTGGACGTGGCGATACGTCTGGCGCGGCAGAAAGCGCTACGGTGTGAATCCGTAAGGAAATTGCGACTGTCCCCTGATCGGCGCTCGCACCCTTGCTCAGCTCACTTCTTTTAGGGACCGCGCTTCGCGGGAAGCGCCTTCGCTTCTTCGGCCCCGACCAATGCAACGATATCCGAAACGCCCCGAAGCCGATCCTGCGCGCCGATCACGACCACGGAATCATCGTTCTCGACAGCGAAACCCAGCTCTCCGGCGTTCCCGCCGAAGCCTGGGCCTACAAGCTCGGCAACCGCTCGGCGCTCGAATGGATTCTCGACCAGCACAAGGAAAAGACGCCGAAGGACCTGACGATCCGCGAGAAGTTCAACACGTATCGCTTCGCCGACTACAAAGAGAAGGTCGTCGACCTCCTTGGGCGCGTCACGCGCGTCAGCGTCGAGACCATGGCGATCGTCGCGGCGATGCGCGCGACGCCGAGGTGACGGGCCGCCGCCGACAATGTCTTTTCGATAATCAGAAAACGCGCTATCCTGAATCGTCGGCGCGTGACGACGGCGGCAATAGCCCAGGGGGAATTGGAATTGATTGGTGACACCGTTCCCGTCTTGGCCGGGCTTGACCCGGCCATTCAAGCGGCGGCGCTCTGTGCGGACGGCCGCCGCGGAAGCCGCTCTGTTCATCTTCCGACCGACTCTGCCTGGATGGCCGGGTCAAGCCCGGCCATGACGGCGGTTGGGCCTGAGCGCCGCAGGCGCCTTGACGATGAGTAACACACTGATATTCAATAGTATTATGGCTTGACGTCAAGCGATTCCCTTGACAAGGCTTGACGAAACTTGATGCGCGCCTTGACGCCGCCGCTCAGCCGCGCTGGCGCATCAGCCGCGACTTGTCGCGGTTCCAGTCGCGCGTCTTTTCCGCCTCGCGCTTGTCGTGCAACTGCTTGCCGCGCGCCAGCGCGAGGGCGACCTTGGCGCGGCCCTTGGCGTTGAAATAGACGCGCAGCGGCACGATCGTCATGCCTTCGCGCTCGACGCCCTTGGCGAGCTTGACGATCTCCTTGGCGTGCAGCAGCAGTTTGCGCGGCCGCCGCGGCTCGTGGTTGTTGCGGTTGGCCTGCAGGTATTCGGGAATGTTGGCGTTGTAAAGGTACAGCTCGCCGTTGCGGTCGACGGCGGCGTAGCTCTCGGCGACCGTCGCCTTGCCGGTGCGCAGCGACTTCACTTCGGGGCCGGTCAGCATCAGCCCCGCCTCGAACACCTCGCCGATCTCGTAGTCGTGGCGCGCGCGCCGATTGTCGGCGACGACCTTGTAGTTCGGCTTCTCTTTTTCCGCCGCCACGCCGGCTCCTATCCTCTAGGTCTTGTCAGGCGTTGAGCAGGCCGGCGTGGACCATCGCGCGACGGATCGTCGCCTCGGTGTTCGCGCCGATCGGCAGCAGCGGCAGGCGGACCTCGTTCTGGACCCGGCCGAGCAGGCTCAACGCGTATTTCGCTCCGCCGACCCCCGGCTCGACGAAGATCGCCGCATGCAGCGGCGCCAGGCGGTCCTGCAGCCGCAACGCCTCGGCGAAGTCGCCGTCGAGCGCGTGCGTCATCAATTCGGCGCACAGCGCTGGTGCGGCGTTGGCGGTGACCGAAATGCAGCCGTGGCCGCCGGCGGCGACGCAGGCCAGCGCCGTCATATCCTCGCCTGAAAGTTGGATAAAGTCCGGCCCCATGGCCATGCGCTGCTTGGAAATACGGCCGACGTCGCCGGTCGCGTCCTTGACGCCGACGATGTTCTTCAATTCGTACAGCCGCTTCATCGTATCCACGCTCATGTCGATGACGCTGCGCGGCGGGATGTTGTAAATGATGATTGGAATGCCGATCGCGTCGTTGATGGCGCGGAAGTGATGGTAGAGCCCTTCCTGGGTCGGCTTGTTGTAATAGGGCGTGACCACCAGCACGGCGTCGGCGCCGGCCCGCTCGGCGTGGCGGGCGAGGTCGACGGCCTCGCTGGTGTTGTTGGAGCCGGCGCCGGCGATCACCGGCACGCGACCGCGCGCTTCGTCGATGCAGATGTCGACGACGCGGCGATGCTCCTCATGCGACAGGGTTGGGCTCTCGCCGGTCGTGCCGACCGGCACCAGGCCGTTCGAGCCGGAAGCGATCTGCCAATCGACCAGGGAGCGGAACGCCGGTTCGTCGATTTTTCCGTCCTTGAACGGGGTGACAAGGGCCGGAATCGAACCGTGGAACTTCGCCCGCTTTTCCATCTCTTAAATCCAAATCGTCGTGAGGCGAACGCGTCCCATCCGCGCCCGCGCAGACACATAAACTCTTGCCGCGGGCCGCGAAAGGGGGAGGCGGACGCGACTCCGTGGTTAACGATTGCTCAGCAAAGCGCAGGCATGCTGGCGGGCGAGACTATCGCCATGATCGTATTCCGCCTGGCCGCTGTGGCGGCGGGGCTGACCGCGTTGCTCGTCGCCGGTTTGGGGTCGGACCCCGATCGGCAGAGCCCCGCAGCCCGTGTCGTCGCCGCGCTTTCGTCGACCCTGCGCCCCGCCGCGCCGGCGCCGCGACCTGTCGTCGCGCCGACCGTCGCCGCCGCGCGCGCGCTTGCGCCCCCGCCGCGCCTCGACCTGACGCCGGTCGGCGCGATTGCGCGCGCGGCCGCTCCGCCGGCGCCGAGCCCTGCGCCGATCGCTCAGCCGACGCCCGCAGCGGCGCCCATGCCTGCGGCGGCGCCCGCGACAGCGCCCGCGTCGCCGCTTGAGGCCGCCGCCTCGTCGCCGCGCCTCGACGGCTCGGCGCTCGCCGCGGCCGCCACCCTCTATCGCAAGGGCGATCTCGCCGGCGGCGACGCGCTCGCCGCCAAGGCGACCGACGCGGCCGAACGCGCGGCCTTCGACTGGCTGGCCTTGCGGCTCGCGCCGCGACCCGACGACAAGCGCCTCGCCGCCTTCGCCGCCGCCCATCCGCATTGGCCGGGCGGCGACTGGCTGCGCGCGGTCGCCGAGGGGCGCGTCTACGCCGATCACCCGACGGCGGAAATCGTCACGGCGCGCTTCGCCGGCGATCCGCCGCGCACGCCCGCCGGCAAGCTCGCTCAGGCGCGCGCGATGCTCGAATCCGGCCGCCGCGATGAGGCGACGGCGATCGTCGCGCCGCTGTGGCGCAACGACGATCTCGACGCCTGGAGCGAAGTGGAGACGCTCAAGACATTCGCCGCGCTGCTGACCCGCGCCGACCACAAATACCGCGCCGACCGGCTGCTCTACGCCGAGAAGAGCGGGGCGGCGTTGCGCGCGGCGGCGCTCGCGGGGCCCGACGAGGTGGCGCTGGCCGAAGCGCGCATCGCCGCCGCCAACGGCCCGCTGACCCCGCGGGCGGTCGCCGCCGTTCCGCCGGCGCTGCAAAAGGACCCCGGCCTGCTGTTCGCCCGCGTGCAGGACGCGCGTCGCGCCAATCGCGCCCGCGAAGCCGCCGGCTGGCTGGCGCTCGCGCCGACCGACGCGGCGGCGCTGATCGATCCCGACAAGTGGTGGAGCGAGCAGCGCATGGTCGCACGCGAACTCATCGACGTCGGCGAGCCGCGCCAGGCGTTCGCATTGTGCGCCGCCGCGGCGCCGGCCTACGTCCCGGCGAAAGTCGACGCCGCCTTTCACGCCGGCTGGATCGCGCTGCGCTTTCTCGGCGAGGCGGAGGAGGCGGCGAAGCGCTTCGACGTCGCCGTCTCGGTCGCCGCGACGCCGCTGTCGATCGCCCGCGCCGGCTATTGGCGCGGCCGCGCCGCCGAGGCGCTCGGCCGCGCCGACGAAGCGCGCCGTTTCTACGAGCGCGCAGCCGCCTTCCCGATCGCCTATTACGGCCAGCTCGCCGCCGAACGCCTCGGGCGCGGCGCGCTGGTCTTACGCGCGCCCGCCGCCGTCGCCGCGCCCGACGCGCGCGACGAAGCGACGCGCGTCGTCGCCTGGCTCTACGCCGCCGGCCTCGACGACCTCGCCAACGCGCTCGCGCAAGCCGCGGCCGGTCAGTGGAGCGACGAAGGCCAGCTCGCCGCGCTCGCCGATGTGGTGGCGGCGCACGGCGACGCCGCCGCCAACGTCGCCTTCGGCAAGATCGTCACGGAACGCGGCTTCGCCCTCGACGCGTCCGCCTTCCCGCTCTCGGGCGTGCCGCAATTTTCGCCGCTCGCGGGTTCGGCCGATCTGCCGAGCGTCTACGCGGTGGCGCGACAAGAGAGCGAGTTCGCGCGCCAGGCCGCGTCCGGCATGGGCGCCAAGGGTCTGATGCAGATCCTGCCGTCGACCGCGCAGGACGCGGCGCGCCGCGCCGGCGTGCCTTTCAACGCCGCCCGTCTCGTCGCCGACCCCGCCTTCAACGTTCAGCTCGGGGCCGCCTATCTCGGACAGATGATCGCCGATCAGGGCGGCTCGGTGGCGCTCGCGCTCGCCGCCTACAACGCCGGCGCCGGCCGCGTCGCGCAATGGATCGCCGCCTACGGCGACCCGCGCACCGGCAAGGCCGACCCGGTCGATTGGGTTGAGCGCATCCCGTTCGACGAGACGCGCGATTACGTCGAGCGCGTCAGCGAGAACATCGGCGTCTACCGCGCCCGCTTCGCCGCGGCGCGGGCGGCGACGGAACGGACCGCGGATCGCTGAGGCGGGCGACGCAAAAGTCTGGTCGCGGCGCACGGCGCGTGCTAGAACATTAAGCGAACAAAAATTGCCAGGCTTGAGCGATGGCGAGGCGGGCGGGTTACGCCGATCTGCCGCTACATGGCGGCCGGGTGCCGCAATGGCTCGCCGACCGCATGACGCGGCTCGGCGCGGTGATGGCCGAGGCGATCGTCCTTCACTATGGCCGCGACGAGCTGCTGCGACGGCTGGCGCATCCGTTCTGGTTCCAGTCGTTCGGCGCGGTGATGGGGATGGACTGGCATTCGTCGGGCATCACCACCAGCGTCATCGGCGCGGTGAAACGCGGTCTCGAGCCGCTGTCGGGCGAGCTCGGCTTGCATGTCTGCGGCGGCCGCGGCAGACATTCGCGCAAGACCCCGGACGAACTCACGGCGATCGGCGAGCGGGTCGGTTTCGACGGCGCGGCGCTGGCGCGCGCCAGCCGGCTGGTCGCCAAGGTCGACAGCGCCGCGGTGCAGGACGGCTTCGATCTCTATCTGCACGGCTTCATCGTCGCCGACGACGGCCAATGGGTCGTGGTGCAGCAGGGGATGAATGGCGACGCGCGCCAAGCGCGCCGTTATCATTGGCTTTCCGAGGGCTTACGCAGCTTCGTTGACGCGCCGCATGCGGCGATTGAGGGCGAGGCCCAGGGCGAGATCGTCAACCTCGCCGACCATCGCGCCGAAAGCGCGCGCGCGCGCCAGGTCGAGATGCTCGCCGATCTCGCGCCGGACGCGATCGCCGCCGAATTCGCGCGGCTCGAGGCGCCGGCCGCCGCGCCGCGGCGCGAGCCCGAGCAGCTTCTCCTGCCGCATCTCGTCATGCCGGCGCATCACGACGTGCGCGCCGAGAACGTCGTTCCGCGCCGCCTCGCCGGCGCGCTCGCCGCCGCGGCCGAGGCGGGGCCGCGCGACTTCGAGCGTCTGCTGGAGGTTCCCGGCGTCGGCGCGCGCACCGTACGCGCGCTGGCGCTGGTCGCCGAAGTGCTGCATGGCGCGCCGTGCCGCTTCAGCGATCCGGCGCGCCATTCATTCGCCCACGGCGGCAAAGATCGCCATCCGTTCCCGGTGCCGATCAAGGTCTACGACCAGACGATCGCCGTGCTGAAGTCGGCGGTCGCCAAGGCCAAGCTCGGCCGCGACGAAGAGCTCGCCGCGCTGAAGCGCCTCGACGCGCAGGCCCGCTTGCTGGAGCGCGGCGCGTCGGGGCCGTCGGTCGAAGCGCTGATCGCCGAAGAGCGCCGCGACTCGGCAAGCTACGGCGGCAGGAGCGTGTTCGGGTGGGAGCGCGGAGAAGAGGACGATGAGAGGAAGCTCGCCGTCCGCTGTGCGCCGGCTCGCTAGACTTTCGTGCGAAGGCGATTCACCAGCAGATCGTCTTGGATGATCCGTTCAGCTATGCCGGCGATCTCCTGGACGTCCCAATTGCAGCTCAGGTAGCGCCCCCTTGCCCAGTCCGCCCGGCCGGAGCAGAGCCAAACGATGAAGCCGGCGGCCAATTCGGGCGGATCGACGAGGTGGGCGTGCATGGTCTCGGGCATGTTCTTCGCAAGGGCGGTGGCGACGCCGCCCGGATGGATGGCGAAGCACTTCAATCCCTCATCGCCGTGATCCAGGTTGACGAATTCGCATAGGCGATTGATCGCGTGTTTCGACGTCTGATAGTCCGAAGCCCCAGGCGTCAGCAGCTGGGCGCCAACCGAGGAAATCAGAATCAAATGGCCGCTCGAGCCGCCTGTTTCCGCGCGCTCCCTGGCCGCCGCGATGAGATGCGGCACGGTGTGGCGAATGACGTGATAGGCCCCTCGGACATTGACTTCCCAGGTCTTCCACCAACTTTCGGGATCGGATTCGCCGATCTTTCCCCATTTGTCGAGATAGCCGGCGTTGGCGTCGGCGACGTCGATGCGGCCGAAGATCTTCACGCAATTCTCGACCGCGGCCCGGACGTCGGATTCTACCGTCACGTCGCAGATTTCGTAGTCGCACCGCGTATTCGGATTGGCGGCGATGACTTTGTTCTTTGTCTCCCGCAGCGGCCCTTCCGTTCTGGCCGCGATGTAGACCGCTTTGGCGCCGGCCTGAGCGAACGCCACCGCCGTCGCCTGACCGATCCCTTGCGACGCCCCGGTCAGGAAGACAACTTTGCCCGACGCGCTACCGTTCAGATCGAGGGTAGGATCGATCGCAGGATATCGAGCGTGGCGAGCGGTGAAGTTGGGAAACTGGTCTTGTATCGATGACATCTGACAGGTCCTTTGATTCCGAGCAGACGACAACGGATGGGTCGACTTCTCTCACACGAACATCCCGCCCGAGATTTCGATCCGTTGGGCGTTGATCCAGCGGTTGTCTTCGGTCAGCAGCGCGGCGACGGCGGGACCGATGTCGTCGGGCAGGCCAGGCCGGCCGAGCGCCGTCACGCTGGCGATGAAGGCGTTGACTTGCTTGTTGTCGCGCACCGCGCCGCCGCCGAAATCGGTTTCGATCGCGCCGGGGGCGATCGTGTTGACCGCAATGCCGCGCGGTCCGAGCTCCTTGGCGAGGTAGCGCGTCAGCACTTCGACCGCGCCCTTCATCGCCGCATAAGCCGCGTAGCCGGGCAGGGCGAAGCGCGTGAGGCCGCTCGACAGGTTCACGATCCGGCCGCCGTCGGCGATCAGCGGCAGCAGCGCCTGAGTCAGGAAGAACACGCCTTTGAGATGGATGTTCATCAGCCGGTCGAAATCGGCTTCGGTCGTTTCGGCGAAGGGCGCGTGGACGCCGATCCCGGCGTTGTTGACGAGGAAGTTGAGGTTCGCGCGGCCCCACTGGGCCGCCAGCGCCTGCTTCAAATCGGCGGCGAAAGCGGGGAAGCGGGCGACGTCGCCGGTGTCGAGCTGAAACATCGCCGCCTTGCGACCGAGCGCCGCGATCGCCGCCGCCGTCGCGTCGGCCTCGGCCTTGTTGCTGTGATAGGTGCCGATCACGTCGACGCCCTTGCGCGCCAGCGCGATCGCCATGTTGCGGCCCAGGCCCCGGCTGGCGCCGGTCACCAGGGCGATTTTCGCGTTGTCTGTCGTCATCGTTCGTCTCCTTGTGACGGTCGATCGTTTCCGATGCGGGCAAGATCGCTCTCTCGCTTTGCAAGATAATCGGTCATAATATGCGATCACTATCCGGGAATGGCGAACAATGGATCGAATCGACGCGATGCGCGTGTTTGCGCGGGTCATGGAGCGGGGCAGCTTCGTCCGCGCCGCCGAGGACCTCGGACTGCCCGCCTCGACCGCGACCGACGCCGTCAAGCAGCTCGAGGTCAGGCTCGGCGTGCGGCTGCTGCAACGGACGACGCGCCAGGTGAGCCCGACGCTTGACGGCGAAGCGTACTACCGGCGCTGCCTCGCCATCCTCGACGACATCGAAGAGGCTGAAAGCGCCTTCAGCGGCGCTCGGCCGCGCGGGCTGCTACGGATCGACGTCCAGGGCGCGCAGGCCCGGCGCGTCATCGTGCCGGCCTTGCCCCGCTTCTTCGCCGAATATCCGGACCTGGAGCTGTTCATGGGCGAGGGCGACCGCTTTGTCGATCTCGTCCGCGAAGGGGTCGATTGCGTGCTGCGCGCGGGCGAACTGAGGGAAAGCGACCTCATCGCTCGGCGCGTCGCCATGCTGGCCGAAGCGACGGTCGCCTCCGCCGACTACGTCGCCCGCTTTGGCCTTCCCCGCCGCTGGGACGCGCTCGACGGCCATCGCATGATCGGCTTCCGCTCTTCGGCGACTGGAAGCGTGTTGCCGCTGGAGTTCATGGTGGAGGGTGTGCGCCAGACCGTGACGCTGCCGTCCCGCCTGTCGGTCAACGGCGCCGACACTTATGAGGCCGCCTGCCGACAGGGCCTCGGCCTGATCCAGGTTCCGCGCTATTCGATCGAGGCGGACCTCGCCGCTGGCGCGCTGATCGAGTGCCTGCGGGAGACGCCGCCGTCGCCGACGCCGGTCTACGTGCTCTATCCGCGCAGCCGCCAGCTCAACCTTCGCGTCCGGGTCTTCATCGATTGGGTGGCGAAGGAATACGCGCGCCACGCCGCGCTCGCCGGGGCGGCGCATCTGTGACGGTCGAAATGTTTTCAGCCTTGTTGCGAACACATTTCGTCGCTAGCTCCTTATCGTCGATCTTGCGACCGAACGTTGTTTTCGCGCCACTGGCGCCGCCGACAATCTTCCTCTTCCAAAATCGAACGCAACGCCCGCGGCGTGTAATGCGCTGCGAGGCACGACTCTATTCTAAACGATTAGGAAATCGTAATGACCACTGGCACCGTAAAGTTCTTCAACTCGACCAAAGGCTTCGGCTTTATCCAACCCGACAACGGCGGCACTGACGTGTTCGTTCACGTCTCCGCCGTCGAGCGCGCCGGCATGCGCACGATCGTTGAGGGACAGAAGCTCAGCTTCGACGTCGTGAAGGACGCCCGCACCGGCAAAACTGCGGCCGAGAATCTTCAGGCCGCGTAAGGAACAACGCTTCCGGTCTTCGACCACGGATGAACTGGCGTTAGCTGTCGAAGCGTTGAGGAGAAGGTCGGGCTCGCCCGGCCTTTTTTTCGTTTTTGAAGAGCGGGAACCGATGTGAGGCGTCAGCCGCGCGACGCCTCCTAGCGGGCGTTCGTATTGACAATGTAGATACGAGAGAACATATCATGCGCATGGCAAAAGAGCGTTCGTCAACTTCGGAAAGCCGGGCCAATGCGGCCGTTGCAGTTGCGGAGCGCTCTGCCGCCGTCGATACGAAGGGCAGCATCAATCTCCGTATCGAGACGGGTACCCGCCAGCTCATCGATGATGCCGCGGCGATCCTCGGCAAGACCCGCACCGAGTTCATGGTTGAGAGCGCAAGGCGGCAGGCGATCGACGTGCTGCTCGACCAGCGGCTCTTTGCGCTCGACACCGATCGCTACGACGCCTTCGTGCACGCGCTCGACAATCCTCCCGCCCCGGGGCCGAAGTTACGGTCGCTGCTCGGCCGAGTTCCGGCATGGCCAACCTAAAGGACGGGACGGAGCGCCACGAACCTCGACTTTCGGCCCCCGTTCCCGTTAATGCCGAGCACGACCTTTCCGCCTTCGACTGCGGCGAGTCGGCACTGAACGATTGGCTGCGGCATCGCGGGCTGAAGAATGACGGCCGTTCCTCTCGCACCTATGTCGTCTGTGAGAGCAGCCGGGTGGTCGCTTACTTCTGCATCTCCGCCGGTGCGGTGGAGCGGGCGGCTGCTCCTGGAAAGATCCGACGCAATGCCCCCGACTCGATTCCGGTCTCGGTGATCGGGCGGCTCGCGGTCAGCCGCGACCACACGGGCAGGGGGCTCGGCGCCGACATCCTCGCGGATGCCCTGCGCCGCATTGCAGTCGCCTCGCAGAGCATTGGCATCGGGGCGGTTCTCGTCCAAGCCAAGGACGACGCGGCGAAGCGCTTCTACATGAAATGCGCAGAATTCATCGAATATCCGGCCGATAGCCGAACCCTGTTTCTCCCCATCGAAACTGTGGTCGCAGCCTTCAGTTGAACTTGGGAAGAGATGCGATGGGTAAAGCCACGCAAAGACGACGACAGCGGCGACGATCTGCATGGCCCCGCTCGGAACCCTTCCACGGCGCGATAGACCTGCACATTCTTCCCCCCGTCGCCGCGATCAATGGCGCGTCTATTCGCGAGCCTACGGGCGATGACTGGATACCGGAAAACGCTGAAATCTCACTTCGGGCGTTTCGAGCCGTAGTTGGCGAGCGGGCTTTCCATGTTGGCTTCTGTCTCGGAACTGAAGCCGGCTTCAGCGCGATCGGCATCGCTTGAGCCTTATTCGACGCGACAGCCCCAGCTACGCCCGCCCTCGTCTCCGGGTGAAGCTCTAAGTAGATCGCCTTCCGCCGCGCGATTGCCTCGGCGGTCTGCGCAGGGCTCAACTGTGCCCGGATCAAATTTTCGTCGATTTCGACCGTTGATATGTTGAGGTCGGCGGCCTTCTGAATTGTAACGGACACGGAATTTCAAGTTTTTCAACGCAGTCGCCACTTGCGGCCATTCAGATAGAATACCATCTAAACTGCAGCAGGTGGTTTGCCTGAATGGTGCCAATTGCGAAATACGCTGCGCTAAGCGCCGTCTTTACGAGGCGGTGTATTAAGTGTGCGGTTTCTCAAGGAGACGAAAATGATTGGCATTCAAGAGGCTATCCGCGAGCGGGCCTATGAGCTTTGGCAACAAGCCGGCGCGCCGGGGTGTCGAAGCGATGAATTTTGGTTCGCTGCTGAGCGCGAATCGGAAGACAAGACTGCGATGGCCGATGGGGAGGCAGGCATTCTCGTTCCCTCGGTCGATGAGCCGCCGGTGGTTGTTATTGATCTCGGTGCGCCTACAGGCGTGTCAGAGGAACGAGCTGCCTAGCAGCGAGTGATCGTCTGAACCAACTCGCCGCCGCTTGGGCCTCAAGCTTAAGCCGCGGTCCCGTGATGCGGTATCGAAGCTTGACCGAGTAGCCGGTGAGCCGGTGACAAGGGTCAGGCATTCGAGCTTCGGAAGATTCAGACAGGGTTGCGGACGGCCATAGCAATCGAAAAAGATACCTCCAAAATTGGAGCGATCTTTCTTGAGGGTCGCCAGCATGGCCTCGGCGTCCCGAAGAACATGGCCGTGCTGCTTGCCGGTCAGTTCGGCGACCTCGACCGTCGACATGGTGACGCCTTTGCACTTGGAGGGGCCAGGGGAGGGGCCGACCGATCCGTCATTCAATATAACATAATAATGTCAACTAGATAACGCAAAGAACTGGCGGAAGGAGTGAGATTCGAACTCACGGTGGAGTTGCCCCCACGGCGGTTTTCAAGACCGCTGCCTTAAACCACTCGGCCATCCTTCCTGCGCTTATATATCAATATGTTGAGACGATTTTCCCTTTCCCCGTTGTGCCGACTGTGCCGGCTTTTGTGCCGACTCGCGCGCTGACTCGGCTTCCTCGCCCGTCAAGAACGACAGATAAATTTCGGTCGTCTTCACGCTCGTATGGCCCAGGTGTTTCGACAGCGCATAAATGCTCATTCCCCCGCGTAGCGCCTCGACCGCAAACAGGTGGCGCAGGTCGTGAAACCGGAAACGCTTAAACCCCGGCTCGCGCTTCTCGACCTCGCGCCGAAAGTGCGTGAAGTCTGAGGCGGCTTGGGCGAACGCTTCGCCGTCCTCTTTACAAAAAATCAGTTTGCCGTCCATGGCCTGTTTCGCGAAGTGCGCTTTCGCCGGCCGGGAAAGCGAAATCGTGCGCCGCTTGTTGCCCTTGCCGATAACGTCAAGCGTCCCGGATTTCGCGGAAAACTGGCGCGGCTCTAAGCTGACAAGCTCATTCTGACGACAGCCGGTGAGACGCGCGGCGACGATGAGCGCCCCAAATCGCTTCGACGACCCGGCGATCATGGAGTCAATCGCCGTCTCGGTCGGAAGCTCGATAGGGTCGCGCCGCTCTTTGAGGATTTTGCGCTTGGATAGCGTCGGATTTCCCTCGCGCCATTCCATTGCCTCCGCGTATTCGAGAACACGGCTGACAGCCGTCAAGTCGCGCCTGACGGTCGCGGGCGTAGCTCCGGTCAGCCGGCGGTTCTGTATAAGCCCTGCTATGGCCCTGCCGTCGATCTTGTCTATGTCGAATTGGGCAAGGAGCGGCTCGCATTGGGCCAACGAAACGGCGTAACGCTTGAGGGTCGACGCGCCGAGTTGCCCCGTCGCATGTTCTAGCCATTCAGTGACGGCCTCGACCCACGGCCGGTGGCGCTCGCCATGCCAGACAGCGCCGCTAATTGCTTTAAGCCGGGCATCGCGTAGCCGCCGCGCGCTTTTGACATCGCGCGTTCGTAGGCTTTCTCGATATTCGCGGCCCCCGACCTCGGCGCGCAGCCACCAAATCCCGGCGCGCTGATAAAGGTTGTCTTCGCCGCGCATTTTGTTTCCTCGCCGGAAATGAATTTCGCGAGCTTCTCGGGGTCGAAAGTCCAAGTCCCGAAAAGCTTGGCCGCGCCGGGGATTTCGCCCCGCGCAGCCCTTGATTGAACGGCCCTAAGCGACAAGCCCATAAGGGTCGCCGCCTCGCCGGATTGCACGCGCCGAGAGCGCGACCGAGTCATCATTATTTCCATAGTGGGCTTCCGATTCTGTTTTTCGCGCAAGGGGGCATGGGCGATAACGCGGCTCAGCGCGGGCGGCGTCACACATGACGGGCCGCGCGGCTACCCGATCTTCAACCTACGAGATAGAATGGAGAAATAGACGCGGCGAGGTTGTTCCGCGAATGGGGAACGCAAATGCGTGTCGCAGCCCGAGGGAGTGAAAAATGAGCAACTTCGAAAAATACGTTCCTCATGCTCACTTCAGCGTGGCTGCCGCAACAGTATTCTTAGTGGTGGTCGGCGTTTGGGGAGTTCTCGAAACCAAACACGCCCTCGAATCGACTCAGAGAGCTTGGATTAGTCCGATTAGCGCCCAACTGAATGTTAAGTTAGAGGCTTCGAAGGGTATTAGATTCCAGGTTAATATTCTAAATTCTGGGCGTGAGCCTGCGGTTGACGTAAATTTTAGGATTCAAAACGCGATCATAGAAAGCTATGACCCGCGCGTCACCGATATGAGTAATATTACTGTCCCACAAAATAGTTCTTGCAGTACTCTGGAGCCGTTAGAAGGTCGATTGATTATTCCCCCAACATCTCAGGGTGTTCTCTTTCAAGAGAATCTTGATAGTCAACATGGCGAACCGTCTCTGTTGGCCGACGACAAAATGATTAGCGGAAGTAAATTCTATGTGGCAGAAGGATGCATCGCCTATAAGACTTATCAGTCTCGGCATATAAGTTCGTTCTGTTATATCATGGAATTTGATGAAGGCACGGCCAATATTGGCCCCAACAGCGGTATGATTCCACCAAGTGTCGTTCTTCCCGTCGGTTTCAATATTCCGACCGATCACAATGAGACTATATCTGTACACGTCCACAATTTCGCGCCGTGTTCTACCGGATTCGACGCAACCTGATCGCAGTTCTAATTAAAGTAGAGTGGTTCGGCTGTGCGTCGAGGGTGGCATGCGGCCACGGCCGAACGTACGGACCGCTAATGCTTCGTCGCCGCCATCCTCTCCCGCACCATTGACGCAAAGCCGGCCGTGAGGCCGAACGCCATCGACTCGGGCAACTGCCGACGAAGCTCGGCGCGTAGGGTGTCGCACGCGGCTTCAAGCGCCGCGTCGCCTTTGCGGGCAAGGTCGAGCGCCAACTTGTCAGCGAAGGCTGCCGCGCGGGGGCGGCTGGCCGGATTTCCTCGCTGGAAACGACAAGACGCATAAAAGCGTCCCTCACATAAGAAACGGCCGCCGGGGGTGATCCTCGGCGGCCGTGGCCCTTGTCTCGGCTCAAGAGGGGCGAGGCCCCGTTGTCTCGGCTTAGTCGGCGAACGGCTCGCCGCAGAGCAGCCGCCGCCGATATGCTTCCCAGCAGATTCCGGCCATGGCGCCGAGGAACGCCGCTGCATGCCGAACGCCTTGCGTAATCTCAGCCGCGAAGACCGGGTCTGCGCGCTCCCGCTCGATCGTCGCCAGCATTTCCGTCTTGGACAGGTAGAGCGACTCCCACGCCAGCCGCGTCCAGGGAAGGGCCGTCCGCGCCATCGCCTCCCATTCTTCGCTCGACGGCGGCGGCTTGATCTTCGGATTCGGGAGCAAGGGCCCGAAATCCACGGTTGGGAACTCGGCGATCAAGTCACGGGTCGCGTTCGCTGGCTTCATCATTGAATAGTCCCCCCATTCGCTAGGCTACGGCCTAACGAGGGTGAGCATACCTGAGTCGTATTCTTCCGCAAACGAAAGTTTTGCTTACAGAAATGCAACTGCTATTTGCATTCTTCTGCAAACCGTGCGAATGGCGCTTGCCTAAACCCATCGTTGAGCCCGCCGGAGAAGGCCGCGAACGTTGGACTCGCGCCGAATAGCGCCGGTCGCGCGGCAGGGGCAATCGGCGCTAATCGCCGCAAGCGCCATTTGCAGGCGAGGCCCGGCGATCGACCCGCTCGCCGCGTCTGCGGCGGTTTGACGCGCGCGGCAGAGCGCGGCGCGACGTCGGCGAGGTCGTCGGGTGTGGCGGGGGATAGGGGCGCTTCGGTCATTGCGCGAGCGTAGCGGATCAGCTAGAACGTAACAAGAACGAACCGCGCGAGAGGCAAACGGCCGTATGTCGATCGACACTGAGTTGGAGCGGAGGGCTGCGGATTCCGCTACCGCATTTGCCGGGAGCGCCGAAAGCCTTCGTCTCAGCATTCATAAAATGCGCAATGAACTGCGAGCGCTTGAAGACAAGCTTCGCTTGGCCGAGTCGGCGGTCGAGCGCGGTGGGCAGTTCAAGGCTAGGCGGGACGGCTCGTTGCAGTGCCCGCACTGTTGGGTGGAAAGAGGCGTTCACGCCGCGCTTTATGTTATCGGGGACGGTTCGCCGACGGTCGACCATTATCGATGCAGTGACTGCGGTCGCGAAGTCGAGCATGAGTTTCGAAGGTAGAAGATTACGAACTAAGCCGCACAAGTGAACACTGTTCACTTCGGCGAGCCTCTCGGCGCCTCGAAACCAAGAACAAGCTGTTTGTGGGGATAGGCCCCCAGGCGACATATCCGCCCATGGGCGGGTTTGGCGGGCGCGGGAGCGATGACGAGAGGCGCCTAGTCGAGGGGCGCGGGTGATGCTCGGTGTGGGCCGGAGAAACGAAAAGCCCCGGCGGTGAAGCCGGGGCGCTGCGAAAGGAAACGAACAGGCGTCGCGTCGCGCGGAGTTGAGACGGAAGGCTGTGACGAGGCCACGTTACAGCCCTTGCGTTTGACCTATTTGGTTAACCCTTCGTTAACGCTACGTTGGCACGATGCATGCGACGACGAAATCGGCGCGGCCCGTGCCTACACGGAGTTGAACCCCCCAGCCGCTTGATCTCCGAACCGATCGCGCTTGCCCCCCCGGTCGTTTCGATTCCGGTCTCGTCGTCCCCAATCCCCCAAGCCTTAGCGCCGTCGCGTCCACGGACGCCCGTTTAGTGGAAGCCGTGATCTGGATACGGCGTGTTGGCCTGCCCGTCGAATCCACTTGTGTCGTTGATGACGCGCGACGTTGACGGGATGAATTTGCCGTCGCCGCGCGCTGCGATTTCGGCGCGGCGCGATAGAATGCCGCTGATTACATGGTCGACAAGATCGGCGATGTGGGCCGGAATCTCCTCGGGGGTTCATGGTCTCGGACCGCGAAGCCCCCAAGGATAACGACGGCTCACCGCCAACTGTGAATATCAGGATATGGCGGATCGGCCTGCGGGTCATAGTTGGACGAGTCGTTGACAACGCGCGTGGTCGAGGTCGACGGGATATTCTTGCCGTCGATAAGCACAGTCGTCGATGCCTTGAGATTCACGACCGGCGGCGGCGGCGCGCGCACTTCGTTGCCAATCCCTTGCAAGTTTGGATTGTTGAGATAGCCGAGAGCATCGCGCGTCATGCGATTTGCCGGGCCAGGGCCGCTATCGCCAGTCGGACCAAGCCCAACAAGCGCTTTGATCTTGTTGATGAGGTTCCCGATGTAGGTCAGGAATTCCTCAAACGCCGAGCCGATCGATTGGAGTCCCGACGCCACCGCGCCCCAATTCAGCGCCGCGAGCGTGGCGACCGCCAAGCTGATGGCGGCAACGGCGGCAGTGACGGGACCCATGATCGTGACCGCACCAACAATCACGGCGCCAGCGCCGATCGCGACCATCGCCGCCGCCAGGGCGGCAAGCGCTTCCGCGACGACCTTCACGGCTCCGGGATGGACTTGCGCCATTTGCGCCGTCCACCCGATCATCGGAGTCAGATCCTTGATGAAGTCGAGCTTCAGTTGCGCGAGCGGCGCCATCGCGTCCCCCATAGCCTTCAACTGCGCGGTGAATTCCGCCATGATCGTGAACGGATCGTTGGCTTCCAGCGACCCGAACGAAGGGTCGTAACCCTTCGACTGCTGTTGCAGGCGCCGATCTTTCTCGAAGGGGCTTTCGTCGAGGCCCATCGCAGCGCGGCCTTGAAGCAACATTTCTGTCACAACGGCCGCTGCGGTACGAACGCCGAACAGCTTGGAGATTTCCTCGCCGACCTTGACCGGATCGTTCGTGTCAATCTTGTGGGCCTTCAGCGCCGGGAAGAGATACTGCTGCGTCCACTCATACGGGTCTTGGCCGAAAAGCTCCTTGCCCTTCACGTCGACCTGATTGGACGAACTGCCGGCGATGCGCCGATTGAAATTGGTGAGGCCAAGGCTCTCGAATTCCTCGGCGCTTGTCTTGCTGATCTGCCCTTGCACGACCTTGGCGAAGGCGGTCATCAAGGCATTGCCAGGACCACGAACGCCGCTTCCACCCGAACCGCCGCCGCTCCAAGACTGAATCAGGCGCGGCATGATCTGCGTGATGAAGTCTTCGTCCCAACCACGCATTGCGGTTCGGCCGTAGATGAACGCGCTCTGAAACGACTGCGGCGTCACGCGACCGTGCGAGGCTTCGACGGCCTTCGTCATTTCGTCAACGTAGGAAAGAAATTCGGTGCGCTTTTCCGGGGTCGCGAGGCCCTTCTGTTCGAGCGCCTTGACGAGATTGAAAACCTCGTCTTGGCCGCCACCCTTCATTGCGTTGAGAACGGCGTTGGCCTTCGCAACGTCGGGAAGGATCGCGATGGCGCCGCCCATGTCGCCGGTCGCGTAGGCGATGTCCGACAAGTGCGCCATATTCTCGGCGGGACTCGTCGTCCTGATTTGCGCGGCCGTCCTCCAAGACGCATTGAGGGCGTCTTGCATGTCTTTCACTTGCCAGCCCTGCGTCACCATCAACGCTTGCTGATGAAGGATTTCTTCGCCCTTGTCGGCAAGCGCGAAGAGGCCCTTTCCAATCTCGACGCCGCCGAAGATCGAGGCGGCGCCGCCAATCATAGCTTTCAACCCGAAGCCGACGCTGTTGAGCGCTGCTTCGAGCTTGTTGGCACTCGTTTGGAGGCCGAGCATATCCTTGCCAATGATGGCGAGGACCGGCGAGACGGTGTTCGCCATGCTCAGGTGGATCGCAATGTCGTAGGGCGTCGCCACGTTACGGGGCCTCGTTCTGTTGCGCGCTCGACGCGGAGCCAGTCTCGACGGGCTGTGCCGTGGCAGCTTCGTTCACACCTTGCGCGGCGAGAAAGGTCATCAGTTTTTCGAGAATTTCGCGGGCTGCCGTTTGCACTTCGGCGGCGGCCATTGCGATTTTCTCGGCGAGTTCGATCTCTGATTCGGTCATTGAATCTTGCTTTCCTGTGAAAAAATGCGGCGCACCAAAACCTCAAGAAAGAGACCGGCGCTCGCGGAATGCAACGCGAGCGCCGGCTAAGCGACAACATCAGGACCGGGACCCCTCCCGTTTCGCCGATGGAAGACGGCGCTGATGATGTCGATCCGTGAATGATTGATTGCAGCGGCGGGGCCGGCGAAAGACCGAACCGGCCCCGCTGCGCCTCGACCTCGCCGCCGACGAAGGAACGGCGAGGGAACTGAAATAGACAACCTCGGCGCCAGCACGGGGAGGCTGGCGCCGAGGCGCATCGTCGACATGAGCCGGGGGAAGGCTCGCGCGGGGCAAAGAGTCCGCGGCATGTCGGCGAACTAGAATCCAGACGTCCGGCCGACCCAAGGACCAGCCGGCCGGACGCGATCAATCGCCACTCACGCGGCCAAGCGAGGAAGCGGCGAGATTTGGAATCGTCAGACGGGGCAACATTGGCGCAATGGGCGTCGCGGCGGCGATCTCGACTTCCAGAGGGGCGACGTCGGAGTCAGTCGACGCGGGCTCGGCGTCGTCGGCTTGCACTTCGTCGTCGGCCGGCGTTTCGTCGTCGGCGAGCAACGCGGGCGGCGGATCGTCGGCCACGACGGCGAACCCCGCCGGGCCATCACAGATCGAGTCTAGGGTTTCAATCGGCGCGTCGATCAGACCATCGTCGCCGACCTCGAAATGCTCGCCGCCGTGACTGAATCCGGTCGTTCCGACAGGCGGCCGGACCTTCACCGTCTGACGCGGCACCGTCTGCGCGACGCTGGCAATCGCGCCGAGCAAGAGCGCCTTCAGATCGCCGGTCGGCAGTTTGCGCGCCAAGGCTTCGATGTCGCCAAGCGTCGTCGCCTGTGGTTCGGCAACCGGCGCGGCGTGCGCGACCGGATCGGCGGCGAGACTGAAGCCGCCGGTGTGGAGCAAAGGGCCGACGTATTCTTCAGGAACGTAAAAGCATCCGTCGTCGTGCTTTTTGAACAGTTGGCCGTCCGCGTTTGCCTCGTCCGAGTCTGGCGCGAGAAGCCGAATAATTCTGGTCATTGTCGAGTTGCCTTTCGTGGCGCATTGATTTTGGTGGCGAGCGCGCGAATTCGGATCGCGATGGATTCAAGCTCGGCTTCGGCAACCAGGCGCGAGGGGCCCGCGACCATTTCGCCAATCGAGGCGACAAGCCCCGCCAACACGGCGTCGATCGTGATCGGCGGCGGACGACGAGGCGGCGAGCGGTGAATGCAACAGGTCATGGCGGCGGCGCCCCCGGCGACTTTTCGAGATTGGCTAAGCGCTTCCCGATGTCGGCGAGTTCACCTTCGAGTCGGCCGACCGCGGCGCGCGCCAGCAGCGCGGCGACGTTGGGGGCCGCGCTGGCCGCTTTGGCCGCCGGCGCGCCGCCCTCGATGTTCTCAAGGAGCTTCGCGAGCCGCGCCGAGGTCTCGCTGAGTTTGCGTTTGCCCTCGCCCGCGGGCAGCGCAGCGATCTTCCTGTCGAGTTCAGTGATCCGCGCAAGAACCTTCGCGAGCGACTCAGGCTTGTGCGCAGCGTCGATCGACTTCAGGTATTCGGGAGTCGCTTTCGCGCCCTCGGAGCCGAAGTAGTAGCCTCGATCTGTCGTCACGCGGACGCCTCCGAAAGCCGGGCGCTGGCGTCCGAACGGAGCTGATCGGCGAGGGCGAACCATCCGAGACGATGCCGGCTCGCCGTATCCAAATCGGGCGGCAGGCGGCCCGACACTTTTTGGAGTCGCGTGTTGAACGCTTCAAGAAGCGCGTAAAACGGGCGTGCCGGCTCACCGTCTCCCGCTGACCTCGCCATCGTGCCGAGAATGTCGCGAAGTACCTCGATCCTCGATGCTTTCGCGGAGACGTTGCGATTGGCTTCGTCGAAGTCCGCGATAAGGGGTTCGGCCTCCTCGACGAGAATCGAGGCGAGAGCAACGTCGACCGCGTGCGGAAGGCCACGCAATTTTGCCGACTCCCGTTCGCGCTCCGCGATGAGCCCGCCTTCCGCCCTTCGTGCCGCTTCGGCGGTTGCGCGGGCGGTGGCGAGTTGTTCAGTCAGCAAAGCGCGTTTTGCCGCGTCCGGGATCGGCGCGGGCGCTTCGGGATCGCCACGGCTCCAAGCGGAAAAGGCTTCGGTCTCCGCCGAGTCGAGCCGCTGAAGCTCGGCGACGATCGGCGAGTCCGCCGTCTGTGCGCTGGCCAGGCGCGTCAGGGCGGCGTTCGCCCGGTCGATCGAAGCTGAAATTTCTTCGCGGGCCGCGATCATCGAGGCGAGCCGATTTCGCGCAGCGCTGGCGGTCGGCGTCGAGTCAGTTGATTTGGTTGCGTTAGTCAATGTGGTCGGTTCCTTGTGAGATTTGCGATTAGACGCCAGCGCCCGGCGTCGTGAAGTTGCCGGGCGCGGCGGGGGGATCATCGCTTCGGGTTGACGCCCGCGGCGGCAGCGGCCCAGGCGGACACGTCGGCGACCCGTCCGCCGCCAGTGGCGCCGGCGAGCGCGGGATGCATGGACCGCGGAAACTGCGAGCCGACCGGGGTGTGGATGCTTCCGGCAGACGGAGCGGTCGGGGCGTTGATCGGCGCGGCGGGGTTTCGGATTTCGGGCATGTTCGGTTCCTTGGATTGCGCGGTTGCGCAGCATTCGGCACCGCACAATCGCGGTGGCGAATTGGTGGCCAGGCTCTTTTGCCGGCAGAAAAATTTGAAAGCGGAGTCGCGAAAGGCGGGTCGCCTTTTCGCGGGGTGGAATCTAGGCCGGACGCGGCGCGGGGCTCGGCGCGCGACTAACGCAATTCTGCGCGCCTCGACGAAGCGCCTCCGACGCGGTCGACGATCAACAGAGAGGGCCGCTAGCCGCGAAGTCGACGCGGCGGCGGATATGCGTCGGCCCCGTCAGGACGCCAGCGAGCGGCCTTCGTGTCGAGTGGGCGCGCGGCCGACGGTCATCGCTCGCGTGCGTCGCTCCGGCGTCGTCGTGTTAGTCGACTTCGGCCGCAGACGGTGCCGCGCAGCCAATGGGGGCGGCGACTTCCGATTGCGACCGACGCGCATGGCGCAATGGCCTAGCGACTGTCGCGCGGCCGAAAAGCTCTGAGCCTTCCCGGTGCGGTGGCGGCGCGGTGTTAGTCGCGACCGTGCGGCCGGCGTTCGGCGGTGTTAGTCAGACGCGCGCCATGACGTTCAGCACAGACCGCGCCGTCCACTTGCCGCCGCGGGGCGTTGCATAGCCTCGCGCGTTGAGCGCGGCGGCTGTAGCGTTCGCTGAGGCGATCCCCTCGGCCTTCAAGTCGCGGATCGTTGCCGCGAGGCCGGCGGCGCGCTCTTGTGCCTTCGCCTTGATCGCGTCGACCGCGAGGCCGTTGCCGAACTTGCGAAGATGAGCCGCGCCGGTCGGGCAACCAAGGCGCTTGACGTCCGGGTGTTTCTTTTGCCCGGTCACGGCTACGCGCTTAGCCGCGCCGACAAGGGCGTCTTTCGTTCGCTGAGACGTGGCCTCGCGCTCTTTCTGAGCGACCATCGCCATGATCCCGACCGTGAACTTGTCGGCGTGCGGCATGTCGGCGGCTGTGAACGCGACGCCGGCCTCTTGAAGTCCAAGCAGAAAATGAGCATTGCGGCTTAGCCGGTCGAGCTTGGCGATTAGAAGCGTCGCGCCCGTAAGCCTCGCGTGTTCCATCGCCTTCGCCAATTCCGGCCGGTTGTCGTCGCGCTTGCCGCTCTCAACTTCCGTGAAGGACGCGAGCAATCGAGCGTCGTCGCCCTTGCCTGCGATGAACGCCAGGGCCGCCGCCTCTTGCGCCGCTAACCCAAGGCCAGATCGTCCCTGCTTCGCGGTCGAAACCCTGAAATAGGCGACGTAGTTGCACATACGGACCCCCTCAGAAACGACCCTTGTACAATCTCCTAATGAACGTCAGGGAATTATGCAAGCCTATCCTTGGGGGCGCGAACCACATCAGGTGGGGCAAGTTGCCTCACCCGACCCTCAATCAGCTTCATCGGCGGCGCCGACGCCCTCAGCCGCGCCACCAATTCGGGATCGCGCCCGTTGTCGGGCAAAATGACGACGCTGTTCGGGGGCGGCAATGACTCGCCGTCAGGGCCGGAGTGCTCAATACCGGAAACCTCTTTCCAGCGGGCGCGAGTCTTCATCCAAAAGATCGCGGCGACGACAGTCGGCATTCCGCCTTTTGGGTCGGTCGCCTTTTCGTAAAGAGTCGCGGCCACCTTTTCGTTGGCGACTTCGGCGCCGGTGTCGAGTTCGTGGCCGTAGTGCTTTTCAAGCGTCTTGCGATCAACGCCAATGACGCGGGCGATCGTCTCGCGGGTCATGCCGTTGGCAATCATTCGCTCGACGTATTGCCGGGATTCGTTGGTAGGCGCGTGGGCCTTGCGGGCCATGGGGGCAATCCTTTTTATAATGGGAACTATCGAGCGAGGCGACGGCCCTTCGGTGGGGTCTCAGTTCGAAAGACGCGCCCGATTGACAGGCTCTCACGCCGCTCCCGCGTCCAGTGGTATGCTTCGCGGGAAGCATGGAGTGGACCGCTATGACTCTAGACATTGAGGATCGCGTCTTCGCCATTGTGGACCGTAGCGAACGCCCTTTGGACGAACAAAGCATCGCAGAGGCGCTCGTAGAAGACATGGAAGAGATGATAAAGTCCGCGCTGGACAAACTCGTCAGTGAGCATCGGATAACGAAGAAACGGGGGAGCGGCCCCAACGTCTACATGTACGAGAGAACGCCGAGGTGAAGCGCCTCTCGGCTGACGGTCCGCAAGCGCAAGGACCCACAATGGGCTTGACCGCGACGACCGTCCTTCCGCCTATGCCGCGGCCGAAGCGTCCCCGGTCGGTCAACTGGCGGCGCGCGACGGCGAGAAAGTGGCCTCATGCCGTCGAAATGGGCCGCCCCCTACTGAGAGAAATCCCTTCCCTTGGCTAGAACAACTACCACCACAACGACAACTACACTCGCTTACTTGAGCATAGCTTGAAGCTTCCTTGAAGCTAGGCTTGAAGGTATCCTTGAAGCTATGCTTGACGGCGCGCCGGCTAAAATTCATCGTCTGCGAGGGGCCGGCTATCGCCCACAACCCGCAAGTTCGCGACCCTAGCGAGACCGCCTCGCCGGCCGCCTTCCACCTTTCGACGATACGCATCCGCGGACTTCTCGCGCTCGCGGTCAAGGCGTTCGTGCCGCCAGTCGGGCGAGAAGCGCTTGGCGAGCTTGGCCCGGCTCGCTTTCCACTCGCGCGGGGAGAGGCGGGCGATTTCGCGTAGCCCTTCGTCATCAGCCGGCAATTCGCCGTCCCGCCAGAAGTGCAGCATCAGGAAGGTGTAGGCCCCAGCCTCCGCAGCGGAGAAAAGCGCCGTGTCGGCGAGAAAAGTCTCATGGTAGAGCGGAAGCCAAGGCAGCGCGTCGCTCATTTAGCGCCGCTCCGCAAGGCGACGCGACCGCTGCGCCAATACCACGTGCGGAATCTCATAGCGTCATCCCACGCGATGCGCTTGCGGCCGTTCACGTAGTGGGACCGGAGCGCGCCGATCTTGATTGCGAGCAAGACATCTTCCCGTCCACACGCTGAAATTCGGCGCGTCTCGTGGATCGTCAGGTCGTCGCCAACTTGGACGTCACGAGGCGCGTTGCTCGTTTGCCGTCCTCTCGGCGCCGGTGCGGCCGGAGATAATGCTTTCATTGATTCACCTGTTCGGGCTTGCGCCGCTAATTGCTTCGGTTGAGCGCGCCAGCGGCTGGCGCGCTCCGGGTTGTTGCTCAGGCCGCTCGCCGTGTCCGAGACGAGAAGCCGAGCGGCGCATGAGCGACCTTGTGCTCAGTTAGATAGCCTGCAATCGTCGCATATATCTCCGCCCCCGGCTCTAGATCGACGTCGCAATTCAAGTCGGCGCCAGCCTCGACGAACCAGTTCGACGCGGCGTCGGCATATGCCTTATCTTCGTCGGTTGCTTGAGTGTCACCGAGATCGATAAGGACGCGGCTACAGACGACAGCGTGGACTTGTTCGCCGGTCCACGGATACGTCCTGTGGGCGAGTTCCTGACGCGCCTGCTGCGCAGCCGACCGCCACGGCATGATCGCCGGTTTACCGGTGACGTTGCAGTAGAGGTGCGCGAGACGCCAAGTCGCGGGCTTGCGTTCGCCGTCTGACAGGTCTTCGGCGAGGCCGAGGCTCTGAAGATCGGCAAGCGCCTTGCGGGCGCGGGCGCGACTGATTCCCAACTTCCACCCGGCGGCCCTGACGCCAAATGGCAGTTTGCCGTTGTTGTTCCCGTCGAAAAGCGCGGCGATCTCGACGAAGCACGCTTTGGTTTCGAGCGACGCTTCGTACCAGATCGGGGACGACATAAGCCAACGAGGGATGGCAATTCGCCCGGCTTTTCCGCGGGGCGCGTTGTAGATTTCGATGACGTTGGTCACTTGGACCACTCCTATGGCCGCCGATGAATTGGCCTGGGCGCGCGGCGGCGTGCTCGCCTCAGGTATCGGGCTAATCGTGATCGTGGTGATCGCCCGGTGCTGCGCCGGCTGGGGCAACGCGCAGAGTCTGGCGGTCGGGCGGTTTCGGGGCGGCTGCGGCCAGTCGTGCCGCTTCGGCTCGGCGCTCGGCCGATCGTTCACGGCGCCGTCGCCGGGCCTGACTCGCCGACTGCCACGGCGGGTGGCTCACGCGAATCTCCTGACCGTGATGTTGGCCGGGGCGGCGGCGGGCATGGGCGCGCCCGACATAAATGCTTCGAGATCAGCGGGTGCGATCCGACGGCGACCCAAGACAAACGCAGACCGCAACGCGCCCGTCTCGATCGCGCGCTGCAAAGAGCGAAGAGAAAGGCCGGAAGCGAATTTCGCCTCTTCCAAATTGTACGAGATTTTCGCCGGCCAATTGGTTGACGACATATGCAGAACCTTTCTGGTGGCGCGCCGGCCGGCGCGCCGGCGCTGGTGCCCGGCGCGATTGCGGTCAAGCCGCAAGAAGGCCCTCGCCGTCCGTCATGACGGCAGGGCGTGTGTTGTTGACAACGAGGGTGAGGCTCCGCACGGCGCCGCTTGCGGGCTTTGCCGGCGGCGGCGGGTATTTAGGACGCTTCGGCAGTTCGGCCTTGCGCAGCGCAATGACGACGCCGTGACGGCGAATGATCGGCTTCGAGCCGTCAGTGACGACCGTTTCCAGTTCGTCAAGCGCTATGCCGTGCTGGACGCAAGCTTCGTGCGCGCCAGTGACAGCACCCGGCATTCGTGCGGGAGTCCGCTCGCGCGGCGGCTGATAGCGCTCGGCGTCGAGACGCCGAGCGAGAGGGTCAAAATACACTTCGGCATAAGGGAATGGCTCGCCGGCGTTGCCCCAGGTGATGACTCCACGGCGAAAGACTTCGAGGCCCGGATTGTCCTCACGGCGCGACACGATGTCGAGCGCCGCGCCGGCGAGATCATCCTTGTTGAGGATGATGCCATCCAGAATGCGATCATCGGTGATGAGTTTACCGAACGCGGAGGGATCGTGGCGGCAGGTCTCGCGGTGCTTGGCGCGGTCGCGACTCTCTTTATCGACGTTACGCTTCGGACGCCTGGGCTTGCGGCTGCCCTTCGCGCAGCCGAATTTGAAGCCGCTCGGATCGCCAGATGAGCCGTCGCCATCGGAGCCGCAGGAGGGTTCGGTGCCGTCGCCGTCGTCAACAAATTCGCCGAGCACGGCCTTAGGCATCGGCGCGGGATCGCTCCAATCCGGGGCGAAGACCGGGTCCAGGACGATCGGGTCGGACGGCGGGGGATCAACAACAGGTCGACCAGCGCTGAGGGCCTGACGGTCCTCGTCATCGAGGAAGCATGTGCCGCCATGAACGGCGAGCGTCTGTGCTGCGCGAAACCGTTCGGGGCCGTTTGCCGGTATCGAAGCCCGACTCTGGCTTCTTGCGAGGCTGGCGGTCCCGCAACAGATCGAAGGCGTCGGAGACGCGAGCGGCGAGATCGGCGGCCGAAAAGGCCCCTCTATTACAGGCGGGTATTTGGATACAAATAGCGTGTTGCGACTGGTGTTTTCGTGGCGACTTAGACTCGGCCGCTATCGCGGTGATTGAATCCCCTTCGGGCGCAGAGGCGGCCGGAAGTACACTTGCTCCATATTGCATTTGCGGCTTCCTATCTAAGGACCGCATCTCACATATGGTCGGTTACGGGTGCTTCGCAAGCAAAATCGACGTATGCCGAGATTCTCACGAAGAATATGGACCCGTGTGGGACGTATCGGCAAGGGCTTAGTGCTTGGTGTAATTATAATTCCGCAATATATGGCCTAGACCCTCCTGAGTTCTGACGCGAAGTGCAACACCCCCCGCCGATTTGCTATCGGCATGGTTGTTCAAGACCTTAAGGAGTGTTGCGATGCGATCCTATTCGCAGCTGTCGGAGCACGAAAGAGACCAAGATCATCGAAACGGACAGCCGCCTCGGCGGCTTCGTCCGAGACCGCCTCTCCGAGGGTTGGTCGCCCGAGCAGATCGCCGGTTGGCTCAAGACGAAGAACGAACTGGCGTTGCGGGTTGTCGGTTGCGAGACGATCTACTCCTTCATCTATCGGGCCGCCCAGAAGGCCGAGACCCTGTGGCGATATCTGCTGCATCGGCACAAACGCCGACGGCCGCGTCACGCCAGGCCCGCGCGCGAATTGATCAAGGATCGCGCTTCTATTCATGATCGGCCCAACGCCGTCCAATCGCGCCAGGAAGCCGGTCATTGGGAAGGCGACCTCATCATCTGCAAGCGGACGCGGCCGGTGCTGGTCCTGCATGAACGAAAATCCCGCGTCACCCTCGCCGCGCGGCTCATAGGCAAGACCGCGGCCGAGACTATATCGGCGATGCTCGCGGTGTTCGGGCGCGTCGATCCACGCCTGCGAAAGTCAATCACGTTCGACAACGACACCACCTTCGCCCAGCATGGCCTGCTCAGGACCATGCGCGACATGACGACATGGTTCTGCGACGCTTACGCGTCCTGGCAAAAGGGCGGCATCGAAAACGCCAACGGGCGACTGCGCCGCTGGCTGCCGCGCCATCTCGATATTGATCAGGTCTCCGACGAGGAAATCCAGGAGATCGT
>JBEKVR010000012.1:0-52724 GCA_049513815.1 Roseiarcus sp.
ACCCGCGTGACAACGCCAGAATTCCCGATAAACTTGCCCATGGACGGCTTCCCTTCAGATGGGGTTTCGACAACGACCATCTTGGCACGCTGACGCCGTTCGGGGCGCCGTCCACCCCATCATGGAAGCATGACCTTCCGAAGTCTCGAGCCTGTCAATGGCCTGCGGCCGCCGGAGGCGGCGCGCGTGACGCGCGCCATTGACAGGCTCGAGACTTCGGAAAGAAGAGGCTGCCGTGAGGTCGACGGCGCTCACTGCCGAGCTGGCGTCGCAGCGCGAGGCCTTACCTGACTCCGTCATGGCCGGGCTTGACCCGGCCATCCACGCGGCGCCGTCATGTCGAAACAGTCGGCGTTGCGCGTGACGGAAAGACGTGGATGGCCGGGTCAAGCCCGGCCATGACGATCGTTCTTTGCTTGCGGGCGCTGGCGTCACGCAGCGAGCGCCCGGCAGGCTCAGAATTTCTCCCCGACGGGCTCGAAGTAGGCTTGCGGGTGCTGGCAGGCGGGGCAGAGGTTGGGGGCCATGTCGCCTTCGTGGATGTAGCCGCAGTTGCGGCAGCGCCAATAGATCTTGTCGCCACGCTGGAACACCGTTCCGTTGACGACGTGATCGTACAAGCGGCGATAGCGGGCCTCGTGCTCTTTCTCGACCCTGGCGATCAGCGTGAAGGACCGGGCGATTTCCGCGAAGCCCTCCTCCTTCGCGACCCGGGCGAATTCCGGGTAAAGCTCCGACCACTCCTCGTTCTCGCCTTCAAAGGCTGCCTTCAACTGCGAGGCGGCGTCGCCCGCCACGACCGGGTAGCTCGCGGTGATCTCGAGGGCGGAGGGGGCGAGCGGCGCCAGATGGCGGAAGAACACCTTGGCGTGCTCCTTCTCGTTGTCCGCCGTTTCGAGGAAGACGGCCGCCACGTGCTCCAGTCCCTCGTTGCGGGCCACCGACGCGGCGAACGTGTAGCGGTTGCGCGCCTGGCTTTCGCCGGCGAAGGCCTTGAGGAGATTCTTGGCGGTGCGAGAGTCCTTCAGTTCCATGCGTTCCTCCTCAAAGACGTTTTGTCGTCCGGCGCGCGGTTCGAACGCCGATCGGCGCGCCAAGGCTCCGGCGAGGTTGGAGTGAGTGGGGCCGACATGCGGCGCCGCTGCACACCTGCCATCGCCGCCCTCAGCCGCCGATGCTGAACAACACGATGCAGCCGGCTAAATGGCGCTCGATTGCGAACCGGCACAATGACGGCGATCAACCCGGTCGAAGGCGCTTGGCTGCAATGAAGTCGCAGTGGCGCGCGAGCCGTCGCCACGCTTCTTGCCGCTGCGACCGCCCTGCTTCGATCCGTCACACGTCGAGCCGTCGGCCTCATGTCTGGACGGCGCCCCTTGCCGAACTGCGGCGGGCGCCGCGGCGCTGCATGCATTTTCCTCCGGGCCGTCATGGCCGGGCTTGTCCCGGCCATCCACGCGGCGCCGCCCGGCGGAAACGTTCAGCATCAGGTGCAACGGTAGGGCGTGGATGGCCGAGACAAGCCCGGCCATGACGATGTTCCCTTCTTTTCGCGTGCAGGGCGAGCGCGCGCCCTGCCCCGCCCCCGCCATTGACATCCGCCGCGGCGGCGAAGAAACCTCGCCGCGCAAAATCACTCTGGAAACCCTGATGTCCGACGCCAAGCTGCAAACCCTTATCGAACAGGCCTACGAGGATCGCGCCAAGATCGGCCCGCAGACGAGGGGCGACGTGCGCGACGCGGTCGAGCGGGCGCTCGCCCTGCTCGACAGCGGCAAAGCGCGCGTGGCGGAGAAGATTCCCGGCGCGACGGGGCCGTCTTCGTGGAAGGTCAACCAGTGGCTGAAGAAGGCGGTGCTGCTGTCGTTCCGCCTCAATGACAATGCAGTGGTCCCCGGCGGGCCGGGCGGCGCGACCTGGTGGGACAAAATCCCGTCGAAGTTCGCCGGCTGGGACGAGAGCGCGTTCCGCGCCGCCGGCTTTCGCGCCGTGCCCGGCTGCATCGTCCGCCGCTCGGCCTATGTCGCGCCCGACGCGGTGCTGATGCCGTGCTTCCTCAACCTCGGCGCCTATGTCGACGCGAAGACGATGGTCGACACCTGGGTCACCGTCGGCTCGTGCGCGCAGATCGGCAAGAACGTGCATCTTTCCGGCGGCGTCGGCATCGGCGGCGTGCTCGAGCCGCTGCAGGCCAATCCGACGATCATTGAGGACGATTGCTTCATCGGCGCGCGCTCGGAAGTGGTCGAGGGCGTCATCGTCGGCGAGGGCTCGGTGGTGTCGATGGGCGTGTTCATCTCCGCCTCGACCAAGGTCGTCGATCGCACGACCGGCAAGGTCCATGTCGGCTACGTGCCGCCCTACTCGGTCGTCGTCTCCGGCTCGCTGCCAGGCAAGCCGCTGCCCGACGGTTCGCCGGGCCCGTCGCTCTATTGCGCCGTCATCGTCAAAACGGTCGACGCTAAGACCCGCGCCAAGACCGGCATCAACGAACTGTTGAGAGATTGATGGCGAGTGTTGCATTCTGCGGCTTGCTGGAATTGGGCGACGCCCCCTCATCCGGCCGGCTGACGCCGGCCACCCCCGGGTCTTCACCCGGGGGCAGGCTCTTCTCCCGCAAGCGGGAGGAGGGGCGCGTCCCCTCTCCCGCAAAGCCCGTCGAAGACGGGCGTCCTTCGGACGCCCTATGCGGGAGAGGGTTAGGGTGAGGGCCTTCGTCAATCTCGATGCGGCGCGCTTCCGCTTTCTCTACCGCGAGAGCGAAGGGTTCGTCGGCGGGCGCGAATGGGCGCGCGCCAGCGTCGCGCCGGTGGGAATCGCGCTGGTCCTGACGATCGTCGCCTTCGCCGTCGCGCCAAATCCGCCGCGCGATCTGGCGCGCGAAGCGTTCATCGATCCGGTGGTCGTCGCGCGGCACGCCTATCTGATCGTCTACGCCTTCGCGCTGATCCTGTGCGCGGTGGCGGAATACTTCCTCAGCGCCAAGCGCTTCGCCGACCGCGGCAAGCCGCCGGCGCTCGCCGGCCTGGCGCCGTTCTCGCTGCTCATCGCCGGCGCGGCGTACTGGTATCAGCCGCGCTCGGAAGGGACGATGCCGGAAGGGCCCGTGTATGCGTTCGCCGCGCTCGCCGCCGCCATCCTGGCGTGGAACGCGATCGAGCTCGGCTTCGGCGCCAGTCGCAGGCGCTCACTCTGAAAGCAAAGAAGTCGTCATGGCCGTGCCCGGACTTTGATCCGGGGACTATCCCGGCCATCCACGCGGCGCCGCCTGCAATCAATCATCGAGATTGGCCGCTGTGTCACGGCGAGGATGGCCGGGACAAGCCCGGCCAT
Organism: Roseiarcus sp.; assembly: GCA_049513815.1. Classification (GTDB taxonomy): domain Bacteria; phylum Pseudomonadota; class Alphaproteobacteria; order Rhizobiales; family Beijerinckiaceae; genus Roseiarcus. Next base: position 3,334 of record JBEKVR010000012.1, read on the forward strand.
GACGGCGTTAGAGAACAAAATGGGATATAACACGCTGATCTTATTGGCGTACTTTCCACTCCCCAACCGCTCCGCCGCAACAATTGCTTGTCGATTTACGCGGCTTGCGGCATATTCAACTACAGTGGAGATGGTGCGCTTAAGGCGCCTTCCGCTTCCCCAACATCGCAGGATCGCCCATGCCGCCAGCCGACGCGCCGGTTTGCGCGCGCACAGCCGCGCCCGCCCGGCGGGGCGCGAAAATCGTCGCCGCGCTGGTCTCCGGCCAATCGGTCGAAGCGATCGCCGACAGCGAAGGCCTGACGCGCAAGCGAGTCGAGACGCTGCTGCGCGACGAACTGCGGCGGCGCTGGGTCGCGCCGGCGGCCGACCACGCGCGCCTGCAGATCGTGCGCCTGGAAGCGATGGCGGCGACGCTGGCGCCATTGGCCGCGGCCGGCGAGACGTCGGCGATCGATCGCGTGCCGAGGATTCTCGACCGGCTCGACCGCTATTACGGCTTCGACAAGGCCGCCGCGGTCGGCCCAGACCCCGATAAAGGCGGGCGCGAGCGGCTGCTCGCCAAACTGAACGCCATGGCCGAGCGGATGATCGCGGCGCGAAAGACCGCGCCATGAGCGAGCGGGCGCCGCCAGCGCGAAAGCCACGCACGCCGCGCGGCCGCGGCTGGCGCAACGACGGCGGCGCGCCGCCGCTGCTGCGCAACATCGGCGCGCTGCTGGTCCTGTCGCCCGCCGAGCGCGCCAAGCTGCTGGCGGCGCTGGACGACAAGCAGTGCAACGAGATTTTCTACGACTGGTCGCTGTGGGCGCGCGACGACCAACGGCCGCCGCCGGGCGACTGGATCTATTGGTTGATCCTCGCCGGCCGCGGCGCCGGCAAGACCCGCGCCGGCGCCGAGGCGGTGCGCGAATGGGTGAAGGACTTCGCCATCGTCAACCTGATCGGCGCGACCCACGACGACGTGCGCGACGTGATGGTGCTGGGCGAATCCGGATTGATGGCGGTCTGCCCGCGCGACGAGCGCCCGCGCTACGCGCGCGCCGCCGGCCGCCTCGCCTGGCCCAACGGCGCGACGTCGCTGCTGTTCTCGGCCGAGGAGCCCGACCGCCTGCGCGGCAAGCAGCATGAAAAGCTGTGGCTGGACGAATTGGCGGCATGGAAGCGTCCCGCCGACGCCTTCGACCAGGCGCTGCTCGGCCTGCGCCTCGGCGCCAAGCCGCAGGCGGTCGTCACCACCACGCCGCGGCCGACCAAGCTGATCAAGCAGCTCATCGCCGATCCGTTGACGATCGTCAGTCGCGGCTCGACCTTCGACAATGTCCATCATCTCGCGCAGGCGTTCGTCGCGCGCATCACCCAGCGCTACGCCGGCCGCACCATCGGCCGCCAGGAGCTGTTGGCCGAGATCGTCGAGGAGACGCCGGGCGCCCTGTGGACGCGGGCGCTGATCGAGCGCCAGCGGCTCGCGCCGGGCGCGACGCCGACGGCCTACGTCGAGATCGTCGTCGGCGTCGATCCGCCGGCGAAGTCGGGCGCCAAGGCCGACGAATGCGGCATCGTCGTCGCCGCGCGCGCCGAGGGCGGCGCGATCCATGTGCTCGCCGATCTGTCGAGCCAGGGCGACACGCCGGGCCGCTGGGCGGCGCGCGTCGTCTCCGCATTCCGGCGCTTCCAAGCCAACCGAATCGTCGCCGAGATCAACAACGGCGGCGAGATGGTCGAAGCGGTGCTGCGCCAGAGCGACGCCAATCTGCCGGTGCGCAATGTGACCGCGACGCGCGGCAAATATCTGCGCGCCGAGCCGGTCGCCGCCGCCTACGAGCGCGGCGTCGTGTTCCATGTCGGCGCGTTCGAGAAACTCGAGGACCAGCTCTGCGCGCTGACGCCCGATTTCGACTCGCGCGCCGCCGGCTTCTCGCCCGACCGCGCCGACGCGCTGGTGTGGGCGGTGGCGGATTTGCTCGGCTGCGACGGCCGCGCGCAGGGGATGATGGCGTTCTATGCGGAGGGCGGCGGATAGCGGCGCCGCTCAGCGCTCGCGTCCAAGCTCCCGCGCCGGCGCCTCGTGCAGCGTCGCGCCGAGCTTGCGGTTGAATTCAACCGCAGCGAATTGCGCGTTGACCGCGGCGGTCTTGTCGGCGACGGGCGCGGGGCACTGGACGTCGACGCGCGTCACGCCCTGGCGCGCGAGATAGGCCTTCACGTCGCGTTCCAGCCGGACGCGATCGCGCGTCGCGGCGAAGACGTCGGTGATCCACACGGCGTCGCCGCCGCGCGCCGAGGCGACGCAGAACGCCCACAATTCGCTCGCCGCCGCAGCGGGCGCGGAAGATGCGGCGACAAGAGATAGGACGGCGCCGGCGAAGGCGCAGGCGAGCAAGCGGCGCATCTTGGGGAATCGACTCCGACGATCGGCGCGCGCATTTATAAGCGCCGCGCGGGCGAACGCAAAATCGCTCAAGCGAATTTCTCTCCGGAACGCAAGCGTTTCGGCGCGAAAGCGGCGCCCGCGGCGAACAATGTGTTGCCGGTTACGCGGCAAGCGACGATAATTCTATCATCGGGAGAGTCGGCGCCGAGGCGATCGGCTCAAGGCCCTTTCCTCATCTTCCTCACCATCGAACGAGACTCCGCGCACGAACGCCGCTTCGCGCGCCCTCGCGTCTTTTCCCCCTTCGCAGGAGTTCGTCCCATCATGCCCACGCTCGATCTCTTCCTCGCGCTCGCCAAGGTCGATATCGACCGCCGGCTGATCCAGGGCGTCGCCACCGCCGAGGCGCCGGACCGCGCCGGCGAGATCTGCGACTATGCTTCGACCCGGCCCTATTTCGAAGCGTGGTCGGCCGAAGCGCTGAAGGCGAGCGGCGGCAAGTCGCTCGGCGCGGTGCGCGCGATGCACGGGCGCGTCGCTGCCGGCAAGCTTACCGACATCGCCTTCGACGACGACGAGAAATGCATTCTCGTTTCGGCGCAGATCGTCGATGACGACGAATGGCGCAAGGTGCAGGAGGGCGTCTACACCGGCTTCTCGCAGGGCGGGCGCTACGTGAAGCGCTGGCCCGACCCCGAGTCCGGCCTCACCCGCTACACCGCCGAGCCAACCGAGATCTCGCTCGTCGATCTGCCCTGCCTGCCCGGCGCGACCTTCGAAGTGATCAAAGACGGCGCCGTCGAGAAACGCGCCTTCGCTGCGCGCGCCGACGCGCCGCAACCCAAACCGGCGGACGAAGCCGCAGCGCTCGCGTCCGCCGACAGCGCGGCCCCGCCCGCCGCGCTGGCCAGCGCCGAGAGCCGCCCCGCCGCCGAAGCGACCTCCCCTTCGATCGCGCTCGTCAAGGCGGCCTCGGCGCTGGCGCTCGCCGCCGACAGGCTCGAGCGCGCGGTCGCCGAGAACGCCGCTTTGCGCAAATCGGTCGGCGCGCTGGCGCCGGAAGTCGTGGCGCTCGCCGCGCGCGTCGCCGCGCTCGAGTCGCAGCCGCTGCCCGCCCGCGCCGCCCTGCGCGCGACGTCGAAGCGCGCCGACGCCGCGCTGGTCGACGAGCCGACGTTCGGCGTCGAGGAAGCGATCAAGCGCCTCGCCCAATTGTCGCCCGACGCGCGCGCGCTGGCGCTGACCAAGCTGAGTCTGGCGCACCCGCAGCCGCTGCGGTTCTGACCGGTCGTTATCCGGCCCTTCGCGCCGTTTTTCCTTGCGAACGACTGACGCTGGAGCGCCGTCATGCTCTTGGAGACGCTGCGCGCGGATTGGGCCGCGCGCGCGACGCATGCGCGCGTCTCGGCGCTGCCCGAGTTCGCCGCCGGCGCGCTGACGCTCGGCGCCGGGACGCAACTCGCCGAAGCGCGTGCCGATCGCCGCGACGCAGCGGCGGAGGGCGAGCGCGCCGTTGCGCTGGTCTCCGTCGCCCTCGGCCGCCCACTGGACGCTTCCGCCGCAACGCATGTACGCCGCGCGTTGGCGAGGGCCCGCGCGGGCGACGCGCCGCTCGCGCTGACCCCCCTGGCGCTCGCCGGCGCCGGGCGCCTCACAGAGCCCCACGAAGACGCGCGTCGCCTGTTCGTCGCCGACGGCTTGATGAAGGCAGGCGTTTCGCCCTCGACGATCGTCGCCGCGCTCGGCGCGCCGTTGACGCAATCCGATCTCGACCGCGCCTACAACCCCGACCAGCCGCGCGTGCCCGCCGGCAACGGGCGGGAGAGCGGACAGTGGACGAGCGGGGATTCTGCGGCCGAAGCTAGCGGTGACCGCTCGGCCCGAGCGGCGGGCGACCAAGTCGCGGATTCTTCTTCGACGCAAGGCCGCGAAGTTAGGTCCGACGCCTCGTCGACGTCGGCCGCGCCTTCCGCGCCCGACAAGCCTTCAGCCCTGCAGACGCTTTTGACGGGCTTCTGGAACGCCCTTCCGGGAACTCACTACAGCGCTCTTGCCGTCCAGGCCTGGCACAGCGGCGACTACCTCAACTTCGCCCTCTACGAAGGCGCAGCGACGCTCGAAGCCGCTCTCATTCTCGTGCCCGCCGCCCGCGTCGCTTCAACCGGAGCGGAAGCCGTCTCGGCCTCGGCAAGCGCCGCGCTACAAACATTGACGCTCAGCGACCGGCGCGCAATTCAATTGGCGGCGAACAAACTCGCGGGCAAGGCGTTCGATAATCAGGTCGGAGACCGGCTTGAAGCCCTCGGCGTCGAAACGGCGGACGAAACGACTGTGCAGACAATGAGCGGCGCCAAGACGCGTTTGGACCATCTGTTCCGCGATCCAACAAACAATGCGATCCGTTGCATCGAAAGCAAATCGTCGGAGACGGCGCCCTTGACGCCCAAACAGGAAGTCGCGTTTCCTGAAATCGAGTCGAGCGGGGCGACGATCGTCGGCGCCGGAAAACCGGGATTTCCCGGCGGAACTGTCATTCCTCCGACCAAGGTCGAAGTGATCCGTCCTTCGAACCTGGATGATTTGAACTTTTGGACGCCGCCATGACCATCGAAGACCTCGATAAGATTGATCGATCCTACCGTGATCCCGACACCGGTCACGCCGTGCTGGTGATTACCGATCATTTGCCCTGGGACGTCGACGAAGGACGCCACCTCGAACTGTTGCAGGCGAAAGTCTACCGTCAGCTCGATGCAATCGAATCGGGAGAAGTTGCCGCGAAGATCCCTTTCGCACGGGGGCGTTCCTTCGCAATCGCCATCTACTCCCTCTTCGAGCTGAGCCAAGACGGGCGAAATCTGGTCAACAAGCTCACGCATTGTCTCGCCGGCATGGGAATAGAGCTGCGCTGGATTCACTTCGATCCCAACGCTACGCCAATCAAACCGGACCATCCGAATTGACGGCGCCACGCTCGGCGGCGTCGAAACGCCGTCGGAGCCAATGGACTCGTCTCTAGCGCGCTGACACCTGTCGACAGCGATGCAAGCGCTTCCGATTTGCGCGGGGCCTGCCGCGCGCGGTTCATCGCTCCTCTCACTTCAATGATTCCTCCCGCGTCGCCAGGCGGCGCCGCGAGCGTCGGCGCGCGCCTCTTTCCCCGCCTCCTCCCCAGCAACCCAGCAAGGACCCTCCCATGGACATCGCCCAGACGACGCAAGAAACCCTCGGCCTGATGAAGGATTCGCTCTCCAAGGCCGTCACCCTCGCCACCGGCCTGACCGCCTACGACCTCCAGGCGCCGGCGAAGAATCTCTATCCGGTCATCACGCCGCTCAGGAACGCGCTGCCGCGAGTGGCGCGGACGAACCCCGGCGACGCGGCGCGCTGGCGCACCATTTCGTCGGTGACCGGCTCCGGCTTCGACGCGATGGGCTGGGTGCCGGAAGGTCAGCGCACCGCCAGCATGTCCTATTCCGCGGCGTCGCAGGTCGCGCCCTATCTGACGCTCGGCGAGGAAGACTCGGTGACCTTCGAGGCGGAAGCGGCGGCGCAGGGCTTCGAGGACATCGACTCGACCGCCACGCTTCGGCTGCTGCAGAAGACGATGCGCAAGGAAGAGACCGCGCTGCTCGGCGGCAACGCTTCGCTGGCGCTCGGCACGCCCACGGCGCCGACGCTCTCAGCGACGGGGACCGGCGCTGCGCTGCCCGCCGCGACCTATTCGGTCATCGTCGTCGCGCTGACCTTCGAAGGCTGGCGCAACTCGAGCCTCGCCAGCGGCGTCGCGACGACCAAGACGATCACCGGCAACGACGGCGCCACCTATTCCCTCAACGGCGGCTCGTCGAACAAGAGCGCCAATGCGACACAGGCGGTGACGCTCGGCCAGACGCTCTTTGCCGTCGCGCCGATCGTCAACGGCGCGGTCGCCTACGCCTGGTACGTCGGCGCCGCCGGCGCGGAGACGCTACAGGCGATCACCACGATCAACAGCGCGTCGTTCTCGGCGCCGCTCGCCTCCGGCCAGCAGGCCGCGACCGCGATCGCCGCCGACAATTCGCGCAATGCGACGCTCGCCTTCGACGGCCTGCTGACCGTCGGCTTCAATCCCGCCAACAGCGCCTTTATCCAATCGCTCGCTTCGGGGACTGCGGGAACCGGATCGTTTCTCACCGCTTCCGGCCGCGGCTCGGTGATCGAGATCGACAATATGCTGGTGCAGATGTGGAACACCTACCGGGTGTCGCCGACCGCCCTTTACGTCAACGCGCAGGAGCAGAAGAACATCACCACCAAGTGCCTGACCAACGCCTCGGGGCCGCTGATCCGCTACAACGTTTCCGCCGACAGCGACAACGGCGGGCCGTACGGCGTCTCGGCCTCGGGCGTCGTGCGCTGGTATTACAATCCGTTCAGCGTCGACGGCGGCTTCGACATTCCCGTCAAGGTCCATCCCGACCTGCCGCCGGGCACGATCCTGGCGCTGTGCGAGCGGCTGCCTGTTTGGTACCAGTCGAACCAGACGCCCAACGTCGCCGAAGTGCTGACGCGGCGCGACTATTACCGCGTCGACTGGCCGCTGCGCACCCGCCGGCGCGAGTTCGGCGTCTACGCCGAGGAAACGCTGGCGGTCTACGCGCCGTTCGGCGTCGGCATCCTCACCAACATCGGCAACGGCTGACCGAGACCGGAGGGCGGGCGCCGCAATCGCGGCCCCCTCGCGCCCTTCTCCCGCGTGATTGCGCTCCCGTCCTCCGACTTTTCGGCGCCTGTTCCCATGAGCCCTTACGACCTCACCAACCTCGCCGCGCTGAAGGCGTGGCTCGGCCTCCCCGCCGCGCCTTCGCCGAGCGACGCGACGCTCGCCGCGCTCGTCACGGCGGCGAGCCGCGCGATTTGCGCCGCGCTGTCGCGCCCCGGCCTGCTGCCTCAGGACTACACGGAGCTCCGCGACGGCGACCGCCGCACGCTGACGCTGCGCCACTGGCCGGTGTTGCAAGTTCGGTCGGTGACGTGGAACGGCATTGCGGCGCCGCAGATCGCCGCCGGCGGCCTCGGCGCGGCGTTCGGCTACGTGCTGCGGCCCGGCGACCTGGCGCCGCCCGGCGCGCCGCAAGCGCTCGACCTGTTCGGCGTCGCGCTTTCGCACCGCCGCGCCAACGTCGTCGTCGATTATCAGGCGGGCTACGCGATCGTCGGCGAGACGCAAGCGATCCCCGCCGCCGCGCCGCTGACGCTTGCGGCGCTGGCGCCCTACGGGCCGTGGGCGTGCGATCTCGGCGCGACTGACGCTGAGAGCGGTTTGCCGCTGACGGCGGTCGCCGGCGCGCCGGCGGCCGGACAATACGCCGTCGCCAACGGCGTCTACAGTTTCGCCGCGGCCGACGCCGGCGCATCCGTTTCGCTGAGCTACGGCTATGTCCCGCAGGACCTGGCGCAAGCGGCGCTCGAACTCGCCGCCGAACGCTTCCGCGCCGCCGACCACATCGGCGTGCGCTCCAAGTCGCTCGGCGGCCAGGAGACCATCGCCTTCGACGCCGCGCCGATCTCGGCGCCGGTGCTGGCGCTGATCCAGCCGTACCGGCGCGTGGCGGGGTGAGCGCGCGGCGGCCAACCAGATTCGCGCGGTCGCCCCGACCGGGCGTCAAGCGAGACGCGCCCGCCCCGGCGGCAGTAGTTCATTGGCTGCTTGGAGGCGATTATGCGCGAGAGAACTTCGAACTCAAGGACGGCCGCACAGCGGCCGCCGCCAACGGCGGTGCGCACGCACGCATCCTTGACTTCGAAGTTCTCTCGCGCTCCGCTCCGCCAAGCAAACAATGAAGCGCTCTGCATCGCGTGTTTGCTGCATCCGACATGCGCGTGATCGCCCGACTGGCATCGGCGCCGATGCATTTGGGGCTTCGCCCACGCTAGCTGCGCCTCGCGCCCCTTCTCGAGAAACTCCATGCTCTTCCTCGCCCTCTCTGGCGACGACGCGCTTGACGCGCGGCTCGACGCTTTCGCCGGCGCGCTCGGCGACGCGCTCGCCGCCAAGGCGGAGACGCTGGCGCAGGCGCTGGCCGACGCGGTGAAGCTCGACAAGCTTTCCGGCCAGGTCCTCGCCGCACGCTCCGGCGCGTTGCGCGACTCGATCGCCGCCGAGGTCGCGGCGGACGGCGACGCGATCGTCGCGATGGTCGGCTCGCTCGGCGAGCTCAAATATGCAGCGATCCAGGAATACGGCGGCAAGACGGGCGCGCACGAAATTCTGCCCGTCAAAGGCAAGGTTCTCGCCTTTCTCGTCGGCGGCGCGACGCGCTTCGCGGCGCGGGTCGCGCATCCGGGCTCGACGATTCCCGAGCGCTCCTATTTGCGCGCGACGCTCGACGAAGAGAGCGACGCGATTGTCGCCGCGCTCGGCGCGACGCCGGCAGAAACTTGGGAGCGCGCATGAGCCGCGAAGCCGCCTTCTCCGCCTTGTTCGCCGTCGTCTCGGCCGCCTATCCGTGGGGCGTCGCGTCGCGCCGGCTGAAGCTGTGGAGCGAAGTTCCGGCGGCGCTGCGCCCCGCCCTGTTCCAGCTCGAAAGCGGCGCCGAAACCTATCAATGGCCGACGCCGGCGGCGCCCAAGCGCACGCTGGAGGCGAAACTGTTCCTCTATTTTGACGCGCGCGATCCCGCGACGCCGGGCGCGAGCGCGATCAACGCGGCGCTCGACGCGCTGGACAGCGCGCTCGCCCCCGCCGGCGCCGACCTCGCCCTCGGCCGCCAGACGCTCGGCGGCGCGGTCCACGATTGCAAGATCAGCGGCGTCCCAGTGCGCGACCCCGGCGACCTCGACGGCGACGCGATCGCCATCGTCGCCGTGCGCCTCGCGCTGCCGTGAGGGAAAACGCGTCGATGCGAAGCGAAGAGTTGGTCCGGCGCTGCGACGACCATCTGGCGGCGCATCCGATCGCCGCCGAGATGACCTTCGCCGACGGTCTTCTCATGCTCGGCGCCGGGACGCGCCTCGCGAAGTTCGACGCGCCGCTCGACGAGCCACGTCTCGCCGCCTTGCTGACCAGCGCCCACGGCGGACCGATTGAGGCTTCGCGTCTCACGCACGTCCGGCGCGCGGTCGAAATCTGGCGCAACGGCGACCGTGCGCTGGCGCTCACCCACCTCGCGTTGAGCCGCCTGGCGAAGCTCGGCGATCCGTTGGAGGGCGTGCGGCGGCTGTTTTTCGCCGACGCGCTGATGGACGCGGGCGTTACGCCTGACGTCATCGTCGCGGCGCTGACGAACGAAACGGCCAGCGCCGGCGCGCCTGCGGTGAAGTACAGCCCTGACCAGTCGCGTGTGCCGGCAGGCAGCCCGGACGGCGGGCAATGGACGCGGGAAGCCATCGGGCCCCTTGAAGCGCCGATGGCGGACCGACCCAAATCGCGATCGGCGGCGCTACAAATTGCGCTTGTTCTTCCCGACGGATGTGAACAAGAATCGGCAAGAGCGCGCGAAATATGCTCAGCATTGCTGATGGCGCCGAATCCTCCACGGGGACAGACTGGCGGGAACTCGGACATCGACAATTGCGCCAGGGGCTTCGTCAGCGAACGATGCGGCGGAAACCCGGTGAGGAGGTCAAAGTGAGCCTCATTGATCGGATGATCGCTTACGCGAGCACAGGCGATTGGGCCAATTGCCAGGCGTACCTCGCGGCGCATCCGCCCGGCGACGCTCCCGAAGAGCAGTCCTCCCATGCCTCATGGAGCGTAAGAGCCCAAATCGGCCTTGGGCGATTGGATGACGCCCTGCGTCGCCTTGACGCGCTGGCAGGACGCTTTCAATGTCGTTGCGGGTTATCTTATCTCTACAGCGAGATCTACTGGTTGAAGAGCGACCGGAACGCTGCCATCGAAGCGTTGCGCTCAGCGCCCTGGGACGAGGAAATGAATCGCTTTCCTGGGCTCGCGCAGGAGACGAGGTTCCTTTACTGTTACTTTCTCGCCAATGCAGGTCGCGAAGCGCCGTCGGCGCTCGTCGAGGCGATCCCAGACAACTATCGCGCAATCCTGTTCGACGGTCGTCGCGTCGGTAAAGCTGACCTCCTGGCCGCCGTCGCCCAAAGTCAGAGGCGGCAGGCGTCAGGCGCCTAAGCGGCTGCAAATGTTAGACGTTCTGACGCTCCTCGAAGCGATGGCCGTTTCGCTGAAGAACCTCGGCCTATTGGACTGGGCTTCACTCGCTCCGGCCATGGGAGTGCGTTTCCAGGGCGTCAGGCCGGTTGGCCGAAGCGGTTCTGCATCGGCGATCGAAGGCGGAACTTTGATTGACGGCGACCGGCCGGTGGACGGAATCGTCTTCCAGAGCCCGCCACGGCGCGTCTCCCTGCTCTTCCCTGACTCCACGTTGAGCGATCCCGAAATTGCGTCGCGGCAGTTCGCGCCACAGCAGCGCATTGTTCCATCCCAGACCGCCGGCGGGTACGCGATCGTTTTCAACATCGACAAGATTGAATGCGCGGTGCTGGCGTCCGAGCCTGGACACTTGATTGACGGCCTCAGTGCGAGCGAACCGCGCCGAGAGTCCGGGCGCGTCTCGCCGTCGACTTGAACGGTGCACGCGGCGGCGACCTAGACGCCGAGAAGCCGATCGTCGGCGACGAGTATCCGAGTCCCATACCACAAGCCCGCGCCGGCGAGCCGAACCATCGCCGCGGAGCGTGATTTCGCGTCGCGCGACAGCGCGCTCATCCCAAGGACCATCCGGCCATGCCCGACGAAGGCCGCGAGACCCCTTTGCCGCCGAGCCTGATCGCGCGGCTCGCCGTCGCGGCGCGCTACGCGATCAGCGGCGTTTCGCCCGACACGTGGTTCGGGCCGCAGCAGCCGCTGGCGCCGCAAGCGCCGCCCGAGATCAAGGGGCGGCAGTTCGACTATCCGTTCGGCGTCAATCTCTCCTATGTCCCGCGCGCGACCGGCGGCGTCTCGTTCGCCGAGCTCCGGGCGCTCGCCGACGCGCTGCCGCTGCTGCGCGCCGTCATCGAGACGCGCAAGGATCAGATCGCGGCGCTGAGCTATTCGGTGCGCGCGCGCGATCCGGCGAGCGCGGGAGACGCCGCCGAACGCGCGAAAGCCGCCCTCGCCTTCCTCGTCCGACCCGACCGGCGGCACGCGTTCTCGGCCTGGCTGCGCATGCTGCTCGAGGACATGCTGGTCATCGACGCGGCGACGCTCTACCCGCGCTTCTCGCGCGACGGCGCGCTCTACAGCCTCGACGTCATCGACGGCGCGACGATCACGCCGCTGATCGGCGAGGACGGCCGCTCGCCCGACCCGCCCGACCCGGCCTATCAGCAGATCCTGCACGGCGTGCCGGCGGCCGACTTCTCGTCCGACGAGTTGCTCTACCTGCCGCGCAATGTCCGCGCTCACAAGCTCTACGGTTTCTCGCCGGTCGAGCAGATCGCGCTGACCGTCAACATCGCGCTGAGGCGCGAGGCGGCGACGCTCGACTATTACCGCGCCGGCTCGACCCCCGACGCCTTCGCCACGCTGCCGAAGGAATGGACGGTCGATCAGATCCGTCAGTTCCAGGACTATTTCGACGCGCTGATGAGCGGCAATATTGCGCGCCGGCGCATGACCAAGTTCATGCCGGCCGACTTCCGCCTGATCGAAGCGCGCCAGCCGCCGCTCAAGGACCAATACGACGAGTGGCTCGCGCGCGTGATCTGCTACGCCTTCTCGGTCCCCGCCTCCGCCTTCGTCAGCCAAGTCAACCGCGCCACCAGCGAGACCTTGCGCCTGCAAGCGACGCAGGAAGGGCTCGTGCCGCTGAAGGCGTGGGTCAAGAGCGCGCTCGATCACGTGATCCAGGTCTGCCTCGGCAAGCCCGACCTCGAATTCGTCTGGGTCGGCGACGACGCCGTCGACCCGCTGCAACAGGCGCAGACGCTCAACATCCTGGTCGGCGCGGGGATCAAGACGATCGCCGAAGCGCGCGCCGAGCTGGGGCTGGCGGCGGAGGTGAAGTCCGCGCCGGCGCTCGGCAAGTTCAACCCGAATCACGACGAACGTGGACGGTTTGCGACCGCGGAGAGCGCGGCGCGCCCAGAGGGACAAAGAATCGCATATCCAGAAGGGTGGCAGGCATGTCATGAGAAATGCCTCGCGGAGACGGAAGGCGTGTGGCCGCCGTCGGATCGTCCGGCTCTCTACCGGCGTTGTGTCAGAGAATGCTTGGGTCCAGCCGGCGACAACTATTGAGCGGCGAGCAAAACCGGCCAAACGTGGGGCTGCCAATGGACAAAGACGTTGCGAACACGCTGTTGACCCTCAGTAAGTCGATTGACGAGATAATCGTCAAGATGTTCGCGGAGGTCGAAAAAATCGAGGACGAGAAATTGAGGGCGCGCATGAATCGTGCAGTCGGCGACTTGATGGGTTTTGTGGCCCGCGATTTGGTATTTCCTATCGAGAACATCTATCCCGAAATGCGAACTGACGGCTGAGCGTACTCCTGCGATTGGGCTGGCCGGTGCCGGCGGCGAGACTGCGCCAGCTCGCGCCCGCCGTCGCTGCCGCGCTGAAAGAATGGACGTTCCGTTAGGAGTTCATCCAAATGTCCGCTAGTGAAAGTGAACAGCGCTATAGCTCCGAGGGGATGTGGCTTTTGCGGGCCAACAAAATTGACCTGATAACCTCGGACACGGCTATTGAGATCATACGCCGCGTCGTTTGCGACCGATTCGGTCAAGACGAAGTCGACCGCAACGAGCCTCTGACCGTTAAAGGCGATGGCGACACGTGGCTCGTGCGGGGGACCGTATCCCCGTCGGCCGCCGCGTCTCGGGAGGCATGGATGGGGCCGATTCGCGGCCGCATCGCGAAGTTCGACGGCCAGATTCTCGGCTTCATTTTCGAGGGCGACTACAAAGAACTCTTCGGCGCCTAACTGGAAGCCCTGGCCTCGCCACCTGCGGCGCGTCGGACGAGTCGTTCTATCTCGCCCGCAACCTGCGCGCCCACAAGCTCTATGGCTTCTCGCCGGTCGAGCAGATCGCGCTGACCGTCAACATCGCGCTCAGGCGCGAGGCGGCGACGCTCGACTATTACCGCGCCGGCTCGACCCCCGACGCCTTCGCCACCCTGCCGAAGGAATGGACGGTCGATCAGATCCGTCCGTTCAGGACGATTTCGACGCGCTGATGAGCGGCAACACGGCGCGCCGGCGGATGACCAAGTTCATGCCGGCCGACTTCCGCCTGATCGAAGCGCGCCAGCCGCCGCTGAAAGACCAGTACGACGAATGGCTCGACCGCGTGATCTGCTACGCCTTCTCGGTCCCCGCCTCCGCCTTCGTCAGCCAGGTCAATCGCGCCACCAGCGAAACACTGCGCCTGCAGGCGACGCAGGAAGGGCTCGTGCCGCTCAAGGCGTGGATCAAGAGCGCGCTCGATCATGTGATCCAGGTCTGCCTCGGCGAGCCCGACCTTGAATTCGCCTGGGTCGGCGACGACGCCGTCGACCCGCTGCAACAGGCGCAGACGCTCAACATCCTCGTCGGCGCCGGCATCAAGACGATCGCCGAAGCGCGCGCCGATTTGGGGCTGGCGGCGGAAGGGAAAGCCGCGCCGGCGCTCGGCAAGTACAATCATTATCACGACGAGCGCGGGCGGTTCGCGGCGGCGGAAAACGCCGTCGAGCCGGACGATCCGCCGCAACCGAAGCCGCGGGTCAACGGAATTCAAATCGCAAGTGACGCGCCGGTGGCGCAGCGCGCCAGTCCGAGGCCCGATCGGAGCAATACAACCGTGGCGCTTGTTTCGAGCTCTGATAAAGCAATTTGTCGAGCTCGATGCAGCGCTCTGGCGTTGCCTACCAGTGACTTTGGAATCCAATTTCAAAGATGCATATTGGCATGCGAATCCGGCGGAAACTCCGGATTTCCCGAGTGGGATAGGCATTTTCCCTAACAGCCCGTTGACGAAGTCAAGCGTCGCTCGATGCTCTACACGATGTAGTAGCCTCTTCTGAATCTGGGGCCTGGATGTTGTACCGCCAAGTCGCTTCCCGCACTTTGTCAACGGGCTGCTAAGGCGTGGCGTTTTGCATTTCTCGGAGGTCGTGATGGACAGAGATGCGGCACTAAGAATCGACGGAATGCTGATTGGCGTTCGCGGGAATTTGGATGGAATTGCTCATTACATGAAGAACAATCTCTCTTCACAAGAATATGACGCCTTAATTGTCCGCATTGGCGGGTCAATGGGCGAACTTATCGATATCTCTACATCGCTACACAAGCAATTCCCCGACATAATTCCTAACGAATTAAAGCCTGCTGGCGAATAAGTCATTTTTCCAACCACCAGCCCGCCTGCCAGCAGATCCTGCACGGCGTGCCGGCGGCCGACTTCTCGTCCGACGAGCTGCTCTACCTGCCGCGCAACCTACGCACTCACAAGCTCTACGGCTTCTCGCCGGTCGAGCAGATCGCGCTGACCGTCAACATCGCGCTCCGTCGCGACGCGGCGACGCTCGACGATTATCGCGCCGGCTCGACCCCCGACGCCTTCGCCACTTTGTCGAAAGAATGGACGGTCGACCAGATCCGTCCGTTCCAGGACGATTTCGACGCGCTGACGAGCGGGAACACTGCGCGCCGGATGCTCGCGCCACAGGGCAAAGCGGCGCCGAAGGGAGCGCAACCGATCTCCCTACTCCCGCCGCTCCGCCGCCCGCCGCAGCGCCTCGGCGAGCGCGCCTTCGCTCTTGGGCTCGGGCTGGCGAAGGAAACGCTCTTGGCCGCGCGCGACGCGCTCCCCGGCCTTCGACCGCGGTTCGGCGGCATCGTCGAGCCGCATCGTCAGCGCGATGCGTTTGCGCGGAATGTCGACCTCAAGCACCTTCACCTTGACGATGTCGCCGGGCTTGGCCACGGCGCGCGGATCTTTGACGAACGTTTTCGCCATCGCCGAAACGTGCACCAATCCGTCCTGATGCACGCCGACGTCGACGAAGGCGCCGAAGGCGGCGACGTTGGTGACGACGCCCTCGAGGATCATGCCAGGCCTGAGGTCGCCGATCGTCTCGACGCCGTCTTTGAATTCGGCGGCGCGGAACGCCGGCCGCGGATCGCGCCCCGGCTTCTCCAGCTCCTTGAAGATGTCGACGACCGTCAGCAGGCCGAAGGCGTCGTCGACGAACTCGGCGGGCTTCAGCGACGACAAGAGCTTGCCGTTGCCGACGAGCGCCCGGACGTCGACGCCCGCCTTCTTGGCGATGCGCCGCACGACCGGATAGGCTTCGGGATGCACGCCGGAGCGGTCGAGCGGATCATCGCCGCTGGCGATGCGTAGAAAGCCCGCTGAAAGCTCGAAGGCGCGCGGTCCGAGCCGTGGCACCTCCTTTAGCGCCGCGCGGGTGCGGAAGGCGCCGACCTCGTCGCGATGGGCGACGATCGATTGGGCTAGCCCATCGCCGACGCCGGAGACGCGCGCAAGCAGCTTCGCCGAAGCGGTGTTCACGTCGACGCCGACTGCATTGACGCAATCTTCCACCACAGCGTCGAGCGAACGGTTCAGTTTGAATTCGGAGACGTCGTGCTGGTACTGGCCGACGCCAATCGCCTTCGGCTCGACCTTCACCAGCTCGGCCAGCGGATCTTGCAGGCGGCGCGCGATCGACACCGCGCCGCGCAAGGTCACGTCAAGCTCGGGCAACTCTTGCGCGGCGTAGGCGGAGGCCGAATAGACGGAGGCGCCCGCCTCCGACACGACCACTTTCGTCGCCTTGATCTGCGGATAGTGCTTAAGTAGGTCGCCGGCGAGCTTGTCGGTCTCGCGCGAGGCGGTGCCGTTGCCGATGGCGATCAGCTCAACCTGGTGACGCGCGCACAGCGCCGCGAGCGCGGCCAGGCTTTCGTCCCAGCGCCGCTGCGGCTCGTGCGGAAAGATCGCAGTCGTCGCGACCACCTTGCCGGTCGCGTCGACCACCGCGACCTTCACGCCGGTGCGAAAGCCAGGATCGAGCCCCATCGTCGCCCGCGCGCCGGCCGGCGCGGCGAGCAGCAGATCGCGCAGGTTGGCGCCGAACACGCGCACCGCTTCATCCTCGGCTTGCGTCCACAACCGCAACCGCAGGTCGACGCTGAGCTGCGATTCAATCTTGGTGCGCCAAGCCCAGCGGACCGTCTCGGCCAGCCAGCGGTCGCCTGGCCGCCCGCGGTCGGCGATCGAGAAGCGATGGGCAATGGCGAGCTCGTAGGGGCCGGGCGCCCGCACCGTCGGGTCGGCGGCGGGATCGGCGGCCAGCTTGAGATCGAGGACCTCCTCGCGCTCGCCGCGCATCAGCGCGAGAATGCGGTGCGACGGGAGCTTGGTCAGCGGCTCGGAGAAATTGAAGTAGTCGGCGAACTTCGCTCCCTCCCGCTGCTTGCCTTCGCGCACGCTCGCGGCCATCTTGCCGTGCGTCCAGAAATCCTCGCGCAGGCGGCCAATCAGCTCGGCGTCCTCGGCAAAGCGTTCGACCAGGATCGCCCGCGCGCCGTCGAGCGCGTCCTCAACGGTCGCAACCGCGTCAGGTTTGACGAAAGCCGCCGCCTGCTCCTTCGGGTCGCGTTCGGGACGGGCGAGCAGCGCGTCGGCCAGAGGTTCGAGGCCGTTCTCGCGGGCGATCTGCGCCTTGGTGCGCCGCTTGGGCTTGTAGGGCAGATAGATGTCCTCGAGCCGCGCCTTGGTGTCGGCTGCGCCGATCTGCGCTTCGAGCGCGGCGTCGAGCTTGCCCTGGGCGCGGATTGAATCGAGAATCGCTTTGCGGCGTTCCTCCAGTTCGCGCAGGTAGCGCAGCCGTTCTTCGAGCGTGCGCAACTGCGTATCGTCAAGGGCGCCCGTCGCCTCCTTGCGGTAGCGGGCGATGAACGGCACGGTCGCCCCGCCGTCGAGCAGCTCCACCGCCGCCACGACTTGACGTTCGGCGACGCTCAATTCTTCGGCGATGCGTTGGGCGATGGACGTCATACGGCGCGACTCGGTTTCGACAAGGGGACCGAAGGACTAGGCGCCAAGCGGTCGCCCGTCAAAGCCGGCTGTGGACAGCATAGGCGCGGCGAAAGCCCAAAGCGATTCCGCCAAACGACGCCGCCATTCCTTTCCCCAGGAGACCTCACCCATGTTCGTATTCGGATCGGGCGTGCTGATCGGCACGCCGCAAGGCGGGACGCCGATCAATTTCGGCCTCGCGCAGGAAGTGTCGCTCAACATCGCCACTTCGACCAAGGCGCTCTACGGCCAGTACAACTTTCCCGTCGCGATCGGCTCGGGCACGCGCAAGATGACCGGCAAGGCCAAGCTCGCGCGCGTCTCCGGTCAGGCGTTGGGAGCATTGTTCTTCGGCGTCCCGCCGAGCCCCGGCGCGACGCAAACCCAGTTCGGCGAGGCGGCCAGCGTGCCGACGAGTTCGCCCTACGCGTACACGCCGACCTATCATGCCAACTTCGTCGCCGATCAGGGCGTCGTCTACGCGGCGACCGCGCTGCCGCTGAAGCAGGTCGGCTCGAGTCCGTCGGCGGGACAATACGCGATCGACGGCGGCGTCTACAGCTTCGCCGCCGCCGACGCCGGCGCGGCCGTGCTGATCTCCTACACCTACACAGTGGCGGGAAGCGGCGAGAGCGTCGCGGTCAACGCCCAGCTCATCGGCCCGTCGGCGACGTTCTCGGCCAATCTGTTCGCCGCCGACCCGACCACCGGTAAGCAGTTCTCGCTGCTGCTCTACAACTGCGTCGCCGACAAGCTCGCGCTCGGCACCAAGCTCGAAGACTTCATGATCCCCGAACTCGACTTCGCCTGCTTCGCCAACGCCGCCGGCCAGGTGTGTCAGCTCAACTTCGGGGACGCGGCATGAGCGAGGAGACGTTCGCAGTCGCGCTCGCCGGCCGCTCATGGGCGTTGCCGCACCTGCCGTTCCGCGCCATCAAGGCGATCCAGCCGGCTCTGTTCGCCGTCTACGCCGACGCCGGCGGGGCCGAGATGTCGGCTTCGAGCGTCGCGCAGCTCGGCGAAGCGCAGTTCGACCGGCTCGCCGAGGCGACCTGGCGGGCGATCGCCGTGGTCGAGCCTGGCCTCTCCTACGCCGAGTTCCTCGACCTGCCGTTCTCGGTCGGCGAGCTGATCCAGGCTTTCCCTGCCGTCGCCAAGGCGGCGGGCCTGCGCGCCGACGCGGCGGCCGAAGCGACGCGGGAGGCGTCGCCGCCGCCGGGAAAATCGACTTCGACCGACTGATCGCCGAGGTCGTCGCCAACACCGGCTGGACCTGGGAGGAGGCGCTCGACGGCCTCACCATGCCTCGCTACCGCGCGCTGGTCGCCGAGTGGCGCGCGCGGCCGCCGGCGCATTGGCTGATCGCCGCCGCGCTGCGCTACCGCCCGCTCGCAGCCGAGGCGCCTGCAGCGTCGCAGGCGCCGACCGTCGCCGCGCTGCGCGCCGCGTTCCCCGGCGGCAAGCTCTGAACCTGTGAGTCCCCGCCATGGCCGATGCGACCGTCGCCGTCCGTTTCGCCGCCGATCTCGGCGATCTCGTCGCCGGGATCGGCGAGGCGCGCGACGCGCTTTCGAGCCTCGCGCCCTCGTTCGCCGACCTCAACGGCCAGTCAGCCGCGCTCGCCGCCGCGCTCGGCGCAACCTTCAACCCGGCGCGACTGCAACCCTACGACGACGCGCTGACGACTTCGGCGGCGATCGCGCGTTCGCTCGCCGCCGCCCACGCCGAGGCGGCTGAGGCGATCAAGACCGCCCAAACTGACGCGTCGGAGGACGCGCTACGCGCCGCGCGCATCGCCGTGACAGGCGAAGTCACGGCGGAGACCGACGCGTTGCGGCAGAAGCTCGCGCTCTATGCCGAGGAAGCGCGCGAGCGCGAGATCACGATTGCGCAGAAACTCGCCTTGTCGCGCCAGGCGCTCGGCGATGAGCTCGCAGCCAAGGTCGCGGCGCTGCAACAGGAAGCCGCGCTTGGCGACCAGTCGCTGGCCCAGAAGACGCGCATCGACGAGCAGATCCTGTCGGCGGAGCAGCACGCACAGGACCAGATGATCGCCCTGACGCGCAAGGCGATCGAGGAGCAGGCGGGCCAATATCAGGCTTTGGCCAGCACGGTGACGCAGGCGTTTAATTCGCAACTGCATGGCCTACTGTCGGGGACCGAGAGCTGGCGGCAGGCGTTCAAGAACGTGCTCGAAGAGCTGCTGATCAAGTTCATCGAATGGGGCGAGGCGACGGTCGTCCATCAAGCGGCGACCGAAGCGGCCAAGACCGCTGCGACGACCGCGGGCGTCACAGCGCGCACGGGCGCAGAACAAACGGGCGCCGCGGCTTCCCTGGCGACGCAGGCGGCGACGATGGTGCGCTCGATCCTGTCCTCGGCGGCGGAAACCTTCGCCGGCGTGTTCGGGTTTCTGGCGCCGATCATGGGTCCGTTTGCCGCCGGCCCGGCCGTCGCGGCGCAAGCGACGGTCGCCAGTATGGCCGGCGCGGTCGCCGCCGCCGACATTGGCATGTGGCGGGTCCCCGAGGACATGTTGACGCTGGTGCATCACAACGAGCTAGTCATGCCGGCGGCCGAAGCCGGCTCGTTCCGCAACTTGCTGTCGAGCGAGGCGCCAAGCGGCGCGCAAGGCGCCGTGCATATCCACCCGACGACAAACTTCCATGTCTCCGCTGTCGACTCCGGTTCTGTCGCCCAATGGATGAAGGCCAACAGCGCGACAATGATGGGCGCGATCGACGAGGCGGTGCGCCACGGCGCCCATCTCGGCTTACGCCGCCTGCGCAGTTGAGAGGGTGACATGGCGAGCCTGCTTGGCGTCCATCTCCTGCCGGCGACCGGCGAGTTCACTTACGACACGATCGCTCACCAAGGCGCCGTCGCTGGCGGCGCGCTTCAGCCGCTCAATACGTTCTTCGCGCCGGAAGGCGCGAGGACTGATTGCGCTTACGCGCTCGACCAATTGCAGGCTGCGCATCCCGAATGTTCGACCGTATCGCTCGTCTGCGCGTGGTTCGCCGACTCGCTCGACGCCGCAAGCTGCCGCGTCTATCCGGCGACGAACTTCATCGGCGGCTCCTTTGCACAGAGTTCGGGCGCGTCGTGGATCGCCGACGACTGGCGCGTCTCGGGCCTGACGCAGAATTCACGCGGGCTGATCGCCCTGCCGACGCTGGCGGGTGGCGGCGCCGTCTATGGCGGCACGCCGTCCGACGCCAGCGTCGTGCGCTGCATCCGCGATTTGAAGGCGCGCGGCTACAAGGTCGTGTTCTATCCATTTCTGCTGATGACGGCGGCGGGGTTTCCGTGGCGCGGGCTGATCACCCACACGCCTGATCTCACCAGCGCCGCGAGCAGCGCCGTCGCGGCGTTTCTCGGCGCGGCGAGCCCGGCGCAGTTTACGCCCGACCCGGTCAACCTGACGGTCGCCTATTCCGGCGCGCCGGCCGACTACACCTATCGCCGCATGATCCTGCATTACGCGTGGCTCACCGCGTTGGCGGACGGCGTCGATCTGTTCCTGATCGGCTCGGAATTGCGCACGCTCGAGACGATCCGCGGTCCCGCCTGGACCAAGGCGGGAAGCCTCGACGCGTCCGGCCATGCGGCGTGGGACTATCCGTTCGTCGCCGGGCTCGCCGCGCTCGCCAGCGACGTGCGGTCGATCTTCGACGGCGAGAGCCTGACGCGCGGCGCGGGAACCGCGAATCTCATCGCCTATTCCGCCGACTGGTCGAGTTGGATGGGCTGGCAGCACGCGGGCGAGAACGGCCAATGGCCGCATCTCGACGCTCTGTGGGCGTCGCCGGCGATTGACCGCGTCGGCTTCGACAACTACCTGCCGCTTTCCGACTGGACGACTGGCGACGGCGGCCTCGACGCGACAAACTGGCTGCGGCCTGCGCCCGCCGGCGCCTGGCCGCCATCCGCGGCGGCGATGAACGGACTCGGTCTTGTCGGCGCGCCGACGATCCACAGCCTCGACTATTTCAAGGCCAACATCGAGGGCGGCGAGAAATTCAACTGGTGGTACGCCGACGGCGACAACGTCGGAGCGGGGCTCGATCCCAACGGTTCCGATCTTATCGTCTCGCTGCCTGAGGGCGATCGGCTCGCGCAGACGCGCCGCGCCTACTCCGCCAATCAGCAAGCGCTCGCCAACAAGCAATTGCGCTGGTGGTGGAACAATCCGCACCAGGCGATCTACGACGCCGCCGACGGCCTCGGCTGGACGCCGCACGGACCGCCGACCGCCTGGACGCCCCAGGCCAAATCGATCGCCTTCGTCGAATACGGCTTTCCCGCCTGCGACCGCGCGACCAACCAGCCCAACGTCTTCTTCGACCCAAAGTCGAGCGGCAGCGCAACCCCCTATTGGTCGATCTGGGATCCGATCCCCGGCGGCGGCTTCGCGCCGCGGCGCGACGACACGCTCGCCGATCTCGCGTTGCAGGCGATCTATGAATATTGGAACGTCGACGACCGCAACGAAACGTCGGCCGCCGGCGTCGTCATGGTCGACTTCGCCTTCTCCTGCGCCTGGGCATGGGACGCGCGGCCGTTCCCGACCTTTCCGCTGTTTACCAGCCAATGGGCCGACGCCGGCGACTGGGCGACCGGCAGTTGGCTCTCCGGCCGCGGCCCGGCGCTGGCGCCGGTCGCGCCGTCGCCGGCCCCGGCGCCGGGCGATTATCCGACCTTCCCGACGCTGACGACGCTCGGCTGGTCGACGCAGGTGCGGCCGCGGTTCGCGACCGAGGTCGCCGACCATGTATCGGGCCGCGCGACGCGGCGACCGGGGCGGGTCGAGGCGCTCTACGATGTCGAGCTGAGCTACCCACTGCTGCGGGCCGACGCTGTCTTTAGCGAGATGCAAGCGATCGCCGGTTTCTTCGCCGCGGTCGGCGGCGCGGCGGCGCCGTTCTGGCTGGCCCCGCCAGGCTTAGCGAACGTCACTGGGCAAATCCTCGGCGTCGGCGATGGAACGACGACGCGCTTCGCGCTGGCGCGCACGATCGGCGGCGCGATCGAGCCAGTGGCGGGAACTTCCGGCGTCACGGCCGTCACGCTCGACGGCGCGCCCCTGCCTAACCCGGCGTGGTCGCTCATCGGCGGCTACGCGCCGGCCATTCAACTCGCCAGCGCGCCCGCAGCGGGCGCGCTCGTGTCCGCCGACTTCGGCGTTCTGTGTCTCTGCCGTTTCGCCGACGATGGTCTCGATCTCGAGGAGTTCATGGCGATGTTGTTCGCGCTCGGTACGGTCAAATTGCAGACGGCGCGGCCGTGACCACCCCGCCCCTCTTTCCCGCCCTACCCGGCCAAGGCTGGAGCGTTCGCAAGAAGCCGACCTTCGCCACCATCGTCGCCTCGCACGTCTCCGGCCGCGAAGTGCGCGACGCGCTCTATGTCAATCCGATCTGGCAGTTCGAGTTGACCTTCGACGGGCTCGCCTCGGATGCGACGAGCTATCCCGGCCTCGGAGCTGAGTCGCTGCAGGCGCTGATGGGGCTCTTTCTCCAGTGCCAGGGACAGTGGGGGACGTTCCTCTATGTCGACCCGACCGACAATTCCGTCAGCGCTCAGGTTGTGGCGATCGGCGACGGCGCGACGACGCGCTTCGCGCTGGCGCGCCCGCTCGGCGGCTTCCTCGAACCGGTCGGCTGGGCGACGAACATTTCGCAAGTGAGCGTCGGCGGGGCCACGCAGAGCGCCGGTTGGTCTCTGGCGGCGCCGAACAGCCTCGTCTTCGCGACGCCGCCGGCAAGCGGCGCCGCGATCGCCGCCAGCTTCGCCTACGCATTCCTCTGCCGCTTCGGCGACGACGCGGCCGAATTCGAGCAGGCGATGCAGAATCTGTGGCGACTCGAGAGCCTCAAGTTCCGTTCGGTGCGCTCGTCATGAAGACCGCCTCTCCCGCGCTGATCGCCTTTCTCAATGCGGCGCGCGCCAACCCGGATGCGCCGATCGCCTTCGCCGAGTGCTTCGCCTTCACGCTGGCGACGGGAACGACGCTCGCCTACACGAACGTCGACCAGCCGGTCGTCTACAACGGCCTGACCTACGCCGCCGACGGACCGCTGGTGCAAGGCCTCAAATATCGCTGCTCGGTCGGGCTCGAGGTCGACAAGCAGCAGATCGCCATCGCCGCGCGGCCGACCGACCTTGTCGCCGGCGCGCCGTTTCTCGAAGCGTTGCGCAACGGCGCCTTTGACGGCGCCAGCGTTCAGCGCGATCGTGTGTTCATGACGGCTTTGGGTCAGCCGCCGATCGGCGGCGTGACGCTATTCAAGGGCCGCGTCTCGACCATCGACTCGGTCGGCCGCACCAGCGCGACGCTCACTGTCGCCTCGGATCTGGTCGCGCTCGACATTGACATGCCGCGCAACCTTTACGCGCCGACCTGTCTGCATACGCTGTACGATTCCGGTTGCGGCCTGCCGCGCGGAACTTACGCGGCGAATGGGACCGCCGGCGCCGGTTCGACCGCGAGCGTTGTGGCGTTTCCCGGCGCGCTGGCGAGTCACGCGCAAGGGTCGCTGGTGTTCTCCTCTGGCGTCAACGCCAACGTGCGCGCGACGGTGAAGAGCGTCGCCGCCGGCGTCTCGCTCGCGCTGATGTACCCTCTGCCCGCCGCCCCCGCCGCCGGCGACGCGTTCACCGTTTACGCCGGTTGCGACCACACGCCGGCGACCTGCGCCGCGCGCTTCGCCAACCTCGCCAATTTCCGCGGCTTCCCCTACGTGCCGCCGCCGCAGATCGCGTATTGAGGGGCGCTCGGGCATTTCGTGACAAGTGGCACTCGTGCCAGCAGTTTGACTTACTGGCGTCGTTGACCGTCGTTATCTTGCGGGTCACCCACGCTGGTGCTCCGACCTATTTGAGCTGGAACGCCAGTCCCGGGTTTGGCTTCTAGCGTTGTCCCTGTTAAGGAAGGGAGAGCATTGTCGGTAAGACGTCCTGATGGCCGGACCTATTCTATATTCTGCAAACCCGTGGTTCGCGACAGAGATTGCCACGAAGTATCGAGGAGGCAGACATTTCGCCTGGGTATGCGATTTTTTCGACAGTGCTCGCGATGCACCAGCCGGAACCGCCGGAACCCTGATCGCGCCGAGTTCGAACCCTCGAAAAATATACGAAGATTTGCTTAGTGAATATCGGGCACAAGAAGAACACAGTCGTATCATAAAGGACCATAGGAAGACTTTCACTCGGCTCGCTAGGGAATGGCTTTCCACCGGTGAGATAGCGAAAGAACAGGCAGATGAAATTATCGCAAGCGTTCGAGCGCGATCCTGGCGAATTTGGATGCCTGTTATGTATGTAATTCCGCGGCACGCAATTGATGAAGCCAGGATCAAAGCAGTCCGGCGACCTGACCGGGCCGGCTATGGACCGGAATATCAGATCAGTGACCTGCAGCGCCACGAGTTCGACATCGTCGAATTGTCTGTGCTCGTGAGGGGACTATGATCAAAGCCTTAGAAGGGCTGGACCCAATAGAGGCAGTTGGACTCTTGTCTCGCGCTGCCCTCTATCTCGGCTACGTCAATGACCAGACGACAACAGCTCTTCACGAGGAAGAAGTTATTCGTGGGATGGTCATCGACGAGGTGCGCTCCCGATTGGGTTTGGCTGCGGATGACTACACGCCGTATGCCCTTGAGCAAATGGCAGAGGTTCTGGACGCGGAATCTGACAAGTTAATTGCACCGCCGGACACAAATTCTGCTCTGATTCGGCTCGCCGAGCGAGGCGATCTGCCGTCTGATCTCTATGAGATCAATATAATTTCAAACGTAGTTGACTTGCTTGGCAAGCGTTTCCCGCTTGAAAAAGAAATCATTGAGACCACAATTCGAGCGCCCACAATAGAACAACATTTCGGACCGGCGCGACGACCGCAGGAACCCGCAATGATTTCTTTGTTCCTGAAAACGTTTCGCACTAGATGGCCGCTCAAAGATTTTACCATGTTGGTCGCAGGTGGTAGGGAAGGCTTTCGACTACACGTTCACCAAGCCTGGAGAATTTATCCAACACGAGTGAATGTTGCGGGCCTTTCCACGCCTGTCGATTGGCTACGGCGATTTGCGGGGGTTTATGGCGCCAACATCGAGATCGAAGGGAAGAAGGATAATTTCTTCTTGTTCGTGAATGGAAGAGTGCCAGATAAAATGAAATGGGAGGTACCTCCGCATCGTCAATTTATCATAAGTCGATTTTTTCAACGTGACGCAATTACTGGTCGCGAGCAATCGGCGCTCATCGTCGCGGTAGACATCGGAAGATATCTAAACACATTGGATGAACTTGGTGTGCGGCGCGAGGACGTACTCGAGGGGTTCGTTCCTGCACCAAAGCCACGAGATTGAGAAGCCGGAGTCCCCAGCGAGGTTTTGCAGCGCGGTCGGCGCTAGTAGGCCGACCTTGTCCGAAGTTTTTCTTGATCGCATTCCGGCACTGACATGATCGCAACCCGGCACTGAGGATTTCCCCACCGCGCGATCTTTCCCCGCTCGTACTTCCAGACGGTTCGGGGTCGTGGCGACCAGGTGGCGCCTCGTCTTCTGTCTTGCCCGGCTTTCAACCCACTCTCAATCGACCGATTCGCGTCGAGCGAATAGCGTCTCTTGCGCCCCACCTAGGCGCATCCGGCAGCAGCGGGCAGGGCCACCTCGGCACTACGGCACCGCGGCACCGTCCGCCCTCCCATGCATCTCGAGTGAGGACTTCCTTATGTTGGAGACGCTCGCCCGCGCCCGCGTCGTCGCGGCGGCGCGCGAATGGATCGGCACGCCCTATCACCACATGGCCGACGTCAAGGGCGCGGGTTGCGACTGCGCGATGCTGCTGGTGCGGGTCTATTGCGACCTCGGCCTCACCGAGCCGTTCGACCCCCGCCCCTATGCGCGCGACTGGCATCTGCATCGCAGCGAGGAACGCTATCTCGGCTTCCTGCTCGCTCGCGCCCGCGTCGTCGAGCAGCCGCAGGCGGCCGACGTCATTCTGTTCCGCTATGGCCGCTGCTTCTCGCACGGCGGGATCGTCACGATTCCCGAACCGCTGACCATCGTCCACGCCTTTGCGCCGGCCGGGCGGGTGATCGAGGAGGAGCTGTCGCACAACTTCGAGCTCCTTGCTCGTCTCGGTCACGCGCGCTTCGCCAGCTATTGGGGCTAGATCGTCATGAGCTGGTTTCGACAGACGAAGCCGACCGGCGTCACGCCGGACTACACCGGTCTGCAACTGCAGACTTCGGTCAGCACGCTGCCGATCGCGATCATCTGGGGCAAAACCAAAGCATCCGCCAACGTGATCTGGTACACGAACTTCCAGCGCCAGGGCGACGGCGGCGGCGGCAAGGGCGGGCTGTTCGCGTCGCCGAGCGGCTACACCTACAGCGCCGACCTCATCCTCGCTCTGTGCGAGGGGCCGATCGGCGGCATCGGCCGCATCTGGCGCGACCAGTCGACCTACACGCTCGCCAACTTGGGCCTGAGCTTCTTCAACGGCGCGACGCCGCAGGCGACCTGGGGTTATCTCGCCGCGACCTATCCCGCCGAGGCGCTCGCCTATCAAGGCACCGCCTTCGTTTGCGCGGCGAACTACAGCCTCGGCGACAACGCTTCGATCGGCAACCACAATTTCGAGATCGTCGGCCTGCTCGCCGGCAGCGGCGTCAACGGGGTCGACGCCGACCCGGCGCAGGTGATCGCCGACTTTCTCGTCAATCCGCAATATGGCGTGGGCTTCGATCCCGCCAGCATCGACGCGACGACCTTGTTCGGCGCCTCGGGCGACGCGTCGCTGCAGACCTATTGCCGGGCGCTTGGGATCGCCTTCTCGCCGGCGCTCAACAGCCAGGAGCAGGCTTCGAGCGTGCTGACGCGGTGGCTGCAGATCGTCAATTGCGCGGCGGTATGGAGCGGCGGCAAGCTCAAGTTCATTCCCTACGCCGACGCCCCGATCGCCGCCGGAAGCCACGCCGCGACGACCCTGCCGACGATCGTGCCGACGCCGACGCCGGCCGGCTCGGGACCGACGCCGCCGCCGTCAATCGCCGTCTGCGGCGCGGCCGAGTTCGTCGCCGACGGCGGCGTCACATACGCCTTCACCGGCGCCGCGATGACGAGCGTCGGCGCGACCGCGCCGTCGGCCGCCGGGACCTACGCCGTCTCGCCGGCCGGAACCTACCTGTTCGCGCCGGCTGACGAAGGCGAAGCGATCGAGATCGCTTACGCGTACGCGATCGGCGACAGCTTCGCGCCGAACCTCGCGCCGGTCTACGACCTCGGCGACGCCGACTTCGTCGACGAAAAAGGGAACAAGGACCCGCTGCAGGTCGCGCGCGCCGATCCGTGGTCGTTGCCGACGGTCCAGCGCGTCGAGTGCCTGTCGCGCGCCAACGAATACGCCACCATTCCGGTCGAGGCGCGCGACCAATCGCAGATCGAGCTCTACGGCGTCAGGGTCGGGACGACGATCCAGGCGCATGAGATCTGCGACGAGATCAATGTCGGACCGATCGTCGCGCAGATGATCCTGCAACGGCAGCTCTACGTGCGCGCGCGCTATGCGTTCAAGCTGTCGTGGGAATATTGCCTGCTCGATCCGATGGACGTCGTGACGATCAACGACGCCAATCTCGGTTTGAGCGCCTGCCCGGTGCGCATCGTCGCGCTCGAAGAGGACGAAAAGGGCCTCATCGCCGTCACGGCCGAAGAGCTGACGGCCGGCGTCTCGACTCCGGTCCTCTACCCCGCCGCTTCGACGACCGGAAGCGTGGTGAATCGCGGCGTCGCCGCCGCGCCCGTCAACCCGCCGCTCATCTTCGAGCCGCCGGCGGCGCTGACCGGCGGCGCTGCGCAAATCTGGATCGGGGCCTCGGGCGGCGCAAATGGCGTCGCCGATCCCAGCTGGGGTGGCGCCAATGTCTGGCTGTCGCTCGACGACGTCAGTTATTCGCAGATCGCGACGATCACACAGCCGCTGCGGCAAGGTCGACTGACAGCGGGGTTGCCCGCCGCCAGCGGTTGGGACGTCGCCGACGACACATTGAGCGTCGACGTCACGGAAAGCGGCGCGGCGCTGAGCGGCGCCACGGCGGCCGCCGCGCAGCAGGGCGCCACGCGTTCACTGGTCGACAGCGAAATCCTCGCCTACGAGAGCGCGACGCTGACCGGCGCCTACGCCTACGCGCTGACCGGCCTGCAACGCGGACTCTACGGCGCCGCCGGCGCGGCGCACGCGGCGGCCGCGCCCTTCGCGCGGCTCGACCAGGCGGTCGTCGCCTACGATCTGCCGGCCAATTTCATTGGCCTGCCGCTTTTCTTCAAGTTCCAAAGCGTGAATCTTTTCGGCAACGGCGTCCAGGATCTTTCGACTTGCGTGGCTTACCCGTTCACGCCGCTCGGCGCCGGCGTCAGGGCGCCGATCGCCGCGCAGCTTTCCGGCGGCGTGCCGCTCGACCTTGGCGCGGTCAACGCCGCGTCGACGCTTGCCGACGATTTCGGCGCGCCCGTCGGCGCCGTGTCTAGCGCACTCGATCTGGGATTGGCCTGATGAGTGAACAATTGCAGCTTCGTCGCGGCGCGGCTTCGCAGATCGCCGCTTTCACCGGCGCGCAAGGCGAGCTCGTCGTCGACACCACCAACAATCGCGCGGTGGTCAACGACGGCGCGACCGCCGGCGGATGGCCGGCGGCCAAGCTCGCCGAGGTGATCACGAACGCACGTACGGCGGTCGCCGACGCCGCCTATGCGGCGCAGCCCACCGATCGCCTCATCGCCTATTCCTCGCTCTCCGGCGCGCGCGTCGTCAGGCTGTGCGCCGCCGCCGCCTATCCAACCGGCACGCGGCTGACCGTCGTCGACGAAAGCGGCGCCTGCTCAGCCGCCAAAACGATCACGATCAATCGCGCCGGAGCGGATACGATCGGCGGCGCGACCAGCGCCGTGCTGAGCAGCGCCTACGGATATTTGGCGCTCGAGAGCGACGGCGTCGGTAAGTGGACAACTGTCGACCAGGCGACGAGCAATCTCGGTGCGGTCGGCGTCGGGACGGCGGCCGATCCGAACAACCCGCTTTCCGTCTACGGCGCCAGCGCGCTGTTCAACGGCGTGAGCTTCAGCTTCACGATCAATAAGGCGGCCGCCGCCGACACGGCGTCAATCATCTTCGAAGACGGCTTTTCCGGCCGCGCCCAGATCGGGCTCAACGGCGCGGACGACTTCAGCTTCAAGGTCGCGCCGGACGGGGCGACATGGGCGACCGCGCTGACCATCGCCGCCGCCACCGGCGCCGCGACGTTCGGCGGCGCGCTGCTGTCGACCAGCGCCGCCGGCGTCGGCTATGCGACCGGCGCCGGCGGAACGGTGACGCAGGCGACGTCGAAATCGACCGCGGTGACCCTCAATGCCGCGGTCGGGCGAGTCACGATGAACGCCGCCTCGCTGGCGGCGGGCGCAATCGTCTCCTTCACGCTCAACGATTCGTCGATCGCCGCCAACGACCTGCTCGTCCTCAACCACGCCGCCGGCGGTTCCGCCGGCGCCTATTCGCTCAACGCGCAATGCGCCGCCGGCTCGGCGACGATCAACGTCCGCAACGCCACCAGCGGCGCGCTCGCCGAAGAGATCGTCATCGCCTTCGCCGTCATTAAAGGCGCAGCGTCCTGACGCGGCGCGCCTTGCGGCGCCCAAACTTCAACTACAACCAAAGGACATCCCATGCTCGCGTTTCGCCCGTTGCGCGCCGCGCTGGCGCGCATAGCCGTTTTCGTCGCGCTCTCCCTCGCCCCCGGCGCGGCGCTGGCGCAAACCCACAGCGACAGCGGCGGGACGCTAGTCCCGGCCGTCGCGCCGCTCAGCGGCTGCGTCGCCAACGGCGCTTGCGCCGGGCCGAATTCGGCGAGCAACCCGGATTATGTCGCGCCGGCGACGGGCGCGACGATGCCGATCAGCGCGGCGGCGTTGCCGCTGCCCAGCGGCGCTGCGACCGCCGCCAACCAGACCGGCGGCGGCCAGGAGACGCAGGTCGTCGGGCCGAGCGGCGCGGCCGCGGCGGTCAAGGCGGCCTCGACGCCGGCGGCTGAGAGCGATCCGGCGCTGGTCGTCCGCAATCCCGACGTCGGCGCGCCGGGCGATACGGCCTGCGCGACCGACACCGGATCGTGCGACGTCAACGCGCTGCTGCAACGCCTGGCGCAGCGCGTCTCGTCGCTGCTCACGGCGCTCGGCTCGCCGCTGCAGGCGGGCGGCGCGGTCAACGCCAGCCTCACCAACGCCGGCGCGGCGAACCCGACCTCGACGCTGACGCTGCCGAGCGCGACCACCGCCTATTCGCCCGGCACGCTGATCGCCAACAGCGCGACGGCGGGCAGCGTCGCCGATCCGAGCTTCTCGATTCCCGTCGCGGCGGGGGCGGCGAGCATCCCGCGCCTGCGGCTTTCGACCAACGACGCGACCTCGACCGCATGGGGAAGCGCGACGGTTCAGGTCGACCTGTGGGTCGCCGCGCCTACATGGACGAACGGCGACCGGGGGGCGTGGAGCCCGGCGACCGGAGCTGCGAGCCATCTGGCAACCTACACCTGCAACCTGTCGCCCGAATACGGCGACGGCGCCTATGCCGAATGCGCGCCGTTCCCGAGCGGGATCGCGCCGCTGGTCAGGCTCGCCTCGGGCCAGACGATCTCTTGGAGCCTCGAGGCGATCTCCGGCTCGGGCGTCACCGGCGCGAGCAAAGTGTTCACCCTCGCCGCCGAGGTCCAGCCGTGAGCGCCGCCCGCGCCACGCTGCGCGCCGTCGTCGCGGCGGCGGCGATCGGCTTCGCTGCGCTGGCGGCGGCGCTGCCGCGTTCCGAGACGACGTCGACGCCGTCGTGGCCGCCGCTGAAGGATTCGTCGTCGTGGACTTCCGTGTGCAACCGGCTGAAGTTTCCATCCGGAGCTACGGTCAACCCGCACGACTCATCGTCGACCAACTCCAACGCCTCCCACGTCGAGTGCGTCTCGCCGCCCTACGCCACCCGCAACATCAAGCTGCTGTTCACAGCATTCGACGTGGCGCTCGACGGGCGAGCCAACCCGGAGGTGTGCGCCGGCAATCCAGTGGCGGTCGATTTCGCGACGATCTTCATCGGCGGGACGCCTTACCCGGTCACCTTCAACGGGGCGCAGAGCGTCACCGTCCAGAACTGCGGCTTCGTCTGGTCCGACCCGCTGCGCGACGCGTCGGGCAATATCGTCTCTATTCCAGCAGGCACGCAATATTTCATCCGCACCAGCCAGACCGTCGGCCCCAACCAGGGGCTGCCCAGCAGCCAGGGCGTCGGCGGGACCCAACCGTGCAAATCCAACGCGACGGTCGGCGACGGCTCCGGCTTCTACACATCGGTGCAGACGTCGCTGCGCAACTCGGGAACCGTGCCGGCCTGTTATTGGGGCTCGACGGTGGTCACCGCGTCGATGGCGATCGGCCAGGGCTGGGACGGCTCCGCCGTCTATGCGCTGGTCGGCGACTCGATCTGCTACGGCCAGAACGACAACGATTATTCGGCGCCGGCGCTCGGCGGCTTCATGGCGCGCGCGCTCGACGACTCCACGTCTGGCCGGCGGAACTTCTACGAGATGTGCTTCTCGGGGACGGGCGAAAACGATCAGGCGTCGCTCGCGCCCGGCGCGTGGCGGCTGCGCATGGCGGCGCTGCGGGCGATCCCCAACATTCCCTTCAACGCGATCCTGTCGCAGATGGGCGAGAACTCGTTCGCGTTCGGCGCCGGGCTGCCGCAGTTCATGGCGGTCGAATCAAACTTCTGGCGCTTCTGGCGCGGCGTCTGCCCGCAGTGCAAGATCTTCCAGACGAGCTTCCAGGCGCGCCCGAACGGCGGCGACGGTTCGACTTACACGGCCTACACCACGCTCGCCGACCAGGTCACCGGCTACCCGACCGACTCCCGATCGCTGATCAACGCATACTTCGCCAACAACAATATCCTGCCCTACGGCGTCGTCGGCCTCGACGTGACGTCCGCCTTCACAACCGGCTCGGGGTTCACGAGCGCGCCAGGGAAATGGCCGGTCACCGGCTGGAGCGGCACGCTCGCTGCCGCCGTCAGCGCCTACCAGAGCACGATCTCGGTGAATTCGGCGACCAGCCCGACGGTGGGCGACGACATCGTTCTCGACGTCGGCGCCAGCAATTACGAGAGCGTGGGCGTTGCGGGCGTCTCCGGCGCAAGTTCGCCTTGGGCGGTTACGTTGGGCGGGACCGTCGGAACGCCGAACAATACGCTGAAGGCGCATTCTTCCGGCGCGGCGCTCGGCCTCGCCTTGACCCAGGACGGCGACCATCCGTCGGCCTCGCTCTACAAGTCGGCGGCGAACGCGCTGATCGCGCTGAAGAACAGCGGCGCGCTGCCATGATCGCACTCGCCGACGCGTGGCTGCTGCGCCTGGCGGTGTTTCTGTGCGCCGCCGACGCCGCGCCGGAGCGCGACGCCGGCGGCGGGCCGTGAGGCGGCATGTTCGATCTGCCGCCGCTGGTCATCGGCCACGACGTCGGCGGCACGATCGCCGTCTACGCGCTCGGCTTCGACCGCATCCGCGAGATCGGCTTTCCGGTCGAGGTCGACGGCCTGTGCGCCAGCGCCTGCACGCTGGTGTTCGCACTGCCGGACGCGCAGCGCTGCGCGACGCGGCGCGCCGCCTTCGCCTTCCACCGCGCCACCGCGCCGATCGGCGACGCGATGCTGTGGTCGGCCTATTCGGCGCCGCTGAAGGCGCGGCTCGGCGAGCTGCATCCGTGGATCGTCATGTTGCGCGCGCCGGAGATCTTCGCCTTCATCCGCGAATGCCCGTCGCCGGCGCCCGGCGCGCCCGACTGACTCCAACCGAAAGGCTCGCCTATGCCCGACCCGCTCTCGCCGCGGGGCGCCATAGCCCGTCGAAAGACGGGCGTTCTTCCGAACGCCCTATGCGCGCGCCTGGCGATCGTCGCGTCGATCACCGCGTTCTTCCTCGTTCCGCGCCTGGCGCGGGCGGAGGACGGCTGCGGGCCGCTCGAGGCGACGCAGGCGGTCGTCGCGGCGTGGGGCGGCGGGCCGCTGACGCAACTTGGCGGCGACCTCGCCGACGGCTTGCGCGCTGCCAATTTCCCGGCCGCCGACGCGGTCTATGGCGCGCCAGTGATCGTCGACCGCGCCGCGTGGCGGACGGGCGGCGCGCTGGCGCGGTCGGGCGCCGGCGCGATGTCGTTCCGGCTCAAGGCGACCGGCCGCGCGCCGCTTAAAGATCGCATGGCGGCGAGCGCACTGTCGTAAGGGCCGCATGTCCCCGACCCGTGTCCGGGCGTTCTTGTCGTGACGCGCACGCGGCGCGGTTACACGGGCCACGTCGGCGTCGTCGCCGACGGCTCGATCGAGATTGTTTCGGACAATTGGGGCCATCGCGTCGCGCGCAGCGGCTTTTCACGCTGGGCGGCGACGGCGTTTGTGAGGCCCTGATGGGCGCGATCGGCTCTGGGTCGCGATCGCCTTTGTGGCGCTGATGATGCTGGCGTGACGCCGCCGCGCCTCACAAAGCGCCGTCGAACGACGGGCGTCCCTCGGACGCCCTACGCGGGGGAAGGAAGGAACGCATGTCTCCCCTTCGCCGCATCGAACTGACGCTCACCGCAACCTGCGGCGTCGCCGCGCTGTTTCACACCGTCGACGCAGCGTTCGCCGCTGTTGTCGGGCTCGTCGCGCTCAAACTGATGAGGACCATGTGATGGCGCCCACTCTTCCCGCCTTGAAGCACGTCCCGTCGCCGAACTATTCGTTGCGCGGGGGCGCCCCTGTTCGTCTCTTTGTGGTCCACGACTGCGAGGGCTCTTACGCCGGGTCGATCGGCTGGTTTGCGCAAGTCCGCAGCCAGGTTTCGGCGCATCTCGTGCTGCGCAAGAATGGCCTCGAAGCGACGCAATGCGTGCCGATGGACCGCAAGGCGTGGCACGCCTGCGCGGCGAACCCCTATTCCGACAGCCTCGAGCTCGAGGGTTTCGAGAAGGACGGCTTTTGCGGCGCCGAGCTCAACGCGGCGGCGGCGATCGTCGCCTGGGGCCTGCGTCGCCGCGGGTTGCCGTGCCGCTGGGCCGAGCATGGCCAGGGTGAGGGTTTCTGTTCGCACTACGACCTCGGGGCGGCCGGCGGCGGCCATTTCGACATCACCACCGATCGCAACGTTTGGCTCGCCTTCGCCGCGCGGGTCGAGGCGGCCTATGCCGCGTTCGGCGCCGCGCCGCTGCCGGATTGGGCGCTCGACGGCCTGCCGCCGCTGCATGCGGTGAGCGCGCCGCCGGCCGCGCCGGCCGGCTGGTCGCCGTCGGGATCGGTCCGCAAGGAGCCCGACGACCTGCCCGGCGCTCCGCCGGTCGGCTCGATTCTGTGGGTCCAAGAGAAGCTGGTCGCACTGAAGATCCCGATAGCGCTCGCGCCGAGCTTCGAATGCGACGGGCTCAACGGGCCGATCACCAGGGCCGCGCTTGCCGCGTTCCAGCGACAAGCCGGTTTCGGCGCCGCCAACGTCAACGGCCTGATCGGGCCGAAGACGATCGCGGCGCTCGACGCAGCCTGACGGCTTTTCATCCAGCGCCAAAGCCCGTCGTCGGGGCGTCTTCCGGCGCCAAATGGCGCCGCATTCCCCCGCACGGCGAGGCAGCGAGAACCCCGAAGGAGCGAACCATGAACCTCGTCACCGCCAATGTGCTGCGTCACCTTGCTTGGCAGATCGCCGCCGCGGCGGCGACCGCCGCCGTCGCAGCGGCCGCCAATGTCGACTACTCGTCGCTCGGCGTCTACGCGCCGCTCGCCCAGAGCGTCGCCGCGCTGATCGGCTCGATCACCAACGAAGCGCTCGGCGTAGCGCCGAAGAAGGCGTGAGCGCGGCAGATCGCCGGACGCGCGCCCCCCTCGTCGAAACGGCGCTGTCGGTCGGCGACGCTGACTGCGCGCCGCATTCAACGCTTATCCCAGTCGATGAGGCGAACCCTATGCTCTCGCACGCCGCGCTCGCCGAGATTGCCGGTCGATGCTACCGCAAACCATGGTCGGGCGAAGCGGCGCTCGACTGTGAATACGACCTGCTGCCGCGAGGCGACCAGGAACTCGTCGTCGCCATCCCCGGCACGCATCCCGAGGACCCGCTCGACTGGATCCGCGATCTCAGTACGCTGCCGTGGCCGTTCCCGGCAATTGGCGTCTGCCATTCCGGCTTCGGCTCCGGCGGGACGGCAATCGCAGAGTGCGTGCTCGCCGCGGTCAGGGGCGACGCGCGCTTGATGACGGTCGTCGGCCATTCGCTCGGCGGCGCGTTGGCGCTCATCGTCGGCGCACGGCTAATTCGCGCCGGCTATCGCACGCGCATCGTCACCTTCGGCGCGCCGCGGGTTGCGTTCCGCCTGAACCTGGCGCTCTGGCGGCATCTCCGGCGCGCCGAGCAACTCGTCGAATATCGTCGCGCCGGCGATCCCGTGCCGCATGTGCCGATGCGGCCGCTGTTCCGCCACATGACGCGCGGCGCGGCGCTCGGTCAGGCAGTCCGAGAGCCGATCGCCAACCACGCGATCGGCCTCTATGCGACCGATCTCGCGGCGGCGGGGCAATGAAGTCGCGTCGGCGGTCTCTCAGTCGAGCAACCATTCGGCCGGTACGTCGAGCGCCTTGGCGATCGCCTCGAGCGTTTCGTCCGTCCCTTTGCGGCGGCCGGACTCCATGTCGCTGAGAGAGCCCTGGGCGATGTTGGTTTTGAACGCCAGATGGAGTTGCGTCTCGTCGCGCCATTTGCGCAGCGCCTTGAGCAGGCTGTCGCCGCGCAGCATCGCCGCGCTCACTTCCGGCGGCAGCCGCGCGGCGGCGACGGCGAGCAGCGCGTCGTACTCGGCGCGCGGCAGGACGACGAGTTCGTCACCGGCCGGCGTGGTGATGGTCTGGGGTTTCATTTCAGTTCCTCGCATAGGTCGTCGTTCTTCGGCGCCCAATATCGATCGTCAGGATCGTGGCGCCGTCGTCGTCGAAAATCACACGGCAGTCGCCGACGCGCAGCCGGCGGACTTCGCAGCCGGCGAGCGCCTTGACGTCGCCGCGGCCGTCGATCGCATAGGCCGAAAGGGCTTCCGTGACCGCATGGCGTGCGTCGGCCGGAAGGGCATCGAGTTCCTTGGCGCTTTGTGGGTGAGAACGACCGTTTTCATGAGCGATAATGTCGCTCAGCAATCCGCGCGCGGGCGGCGAAGCCGCGCTTTTCGAAGAAGGATCTCCGAAATGAAGACACTCGCTCTTGCGGGCGCGCTGGCGCTCGCGCTTGTCGGCTGTTCGGCGACAAAGATGACCGCCTTCGACGCCGGCCTGATCACGACGACGCAGAACGTCGTCGCGCTCAACAATGCCCTGGTGCAGGTCAACAACACGCTAATCAACAACGACATCGCTCAGGCGAAGCTGCTCGCGCCCTATCAGTGCGGCGCCTACGCCCTGGCGGCGGCGATCCTCAACGACTCGAGCGCGGCAGCCAAGGTCAACGCCTATCTCACCACGAATATCGCCGCCAACGTGTCGAGCGTGGCGGTGAAGGACATTTGCGCCGCGGTCGGCTATCCGACAACGGTCACCGCCGCGCCGGCGGCGAGCAAATAGGATGCCCGCCCCCATCGTCGGCTTCTTCATCGCTTTCCTAACTGGCGCCGCGCTGCCGGTCGCGACGGCGGAGGCGACGCTCGGCTCGGCGGCTCAGACGATCGTCGTCGTCGACCAGAAAGCGGCGACGGTCTACGCCAAACTGCCGGCGATCTGCGCCGCGACCGACCCTGCGTTTGATCGGCTTTCCGACGCCGCCGACGCGGCGCAAGCGAATAGCCGCTTGCGGCGCGTCCTCGCATTCGCCGCCGACCGCCTGGCGCGCGACGCCGACATCGTCTGCAAGGACGCGAAGGCGCCAAACACGCCGGCTGGCAGACTGAAGGCCGCCGCCGACGCGCTCGCCGACATCGCGCGGGCGGACGACCTGATCCCGCCGGCCAAGGCCGCCGCGCGCTGAGCCGCCGGATCGGCGTGCCGCGCTCGGCCGACGGTCGCAGCGAAACGGAGCCCGACGCTCATGACGATCTCGTCGCCTGCCGGCAACGCCGCCTGGGGCCTCTTCGAGTGGGCCGCCACCGGAGTCGCGACGCTGCTCGCCAGCGTCGGCGCCTTCGTGTGGCGTCTGACGTTGCGCCTGCAGGCCATCGAAGCGACACAGGCCCGCCAGCGGCATGACCTCGATCTTGCCCGCCAGGCGAGCGACGCGGCTGCGTTGCGTCTTGCCGAACGTCTCGAATTGTTACTCGACGATCATCATCGCCTGCGCGAATCGGTCGTCGCTCTGCCGACCCGCGCCGATCTGCGCAGCCTCGACGAACACATCGCCGAGCGGCTCGACGCGCTCGCGGCGCGGCTCGACCGTCTGCTCGACGTCTGAGGCCGGACCGGCGTCAAACAGCCGCCTCCAACAGCGCGCGCAGCGCCGGCGGAATGCGCATTGGCCGGCCGTCGCGCAGCGCCGCCACCAGGATCTTCGCTGCGGCGAGGCTCTTGTCGCCGCGCGCCACCGTCTGGGCAAAGTCGATCGCCGCGCCGCGAACCGCGGCGACGCGCGTCTCGACGCGCAAGAGATCGTCGATGACCGCCGGAGCGAAATAATCGATCTCGAGTCTGCGAACGGCGAAGACCACGTGCTGCTCGCCCGCCAATGCGCCGTGCTCGTAGCCGAGCGCGCGCAGCCATTCGGTGCGGCCGCGCTCCATGAAGCGCAGATAGGACGCATGGTAGACGCGCCCGGAGAAGTCGGTGTCTTCGTAATAGACGCGCACTGCAAGTTCGTGAAAGGGCGTCGGCGTGTTCATATCGGATGCGCTCCCGGTTCGACGCGCGGGCAAACTAGTCCTCGACGGCGATCGGGGAAAGGCGCGCCTCGCGCTTTGACCCCCCGGCGGCGCGATGCTATGCGCGCGACCATGCGGGTCGTTTTCATGGGCGCGCCGGACTTCGCCACTCCGGCCTTGCGCGCCATCCTCGAGCATGGCCACGACGTCGCCGCAGTCTACACCCGTGCGCCGCAGCCGGCGGGACGGCGCGGCCTGGAGTTGACCAAGACGCCAGTCCACCAGCTCGCTGACGAATTCCGCCTACCGGTCGTAACGGCGGCGACCCTGCGCAGCGCCGAGGCGCAGGAGACGTTCCGCGCCTTCGCCGCAGACGTCGGCGTCGTCGTCGCCTACGGCCTCATTCTGCCGCCGCCGGTGCTGGCGGCGCCGCGGCTCGGCTGCCTCAACCTTCACGCGTCACTCCTGCCGCGCTGGCGCGGCGCGGCGCCGATCCAGCGCGCGATCATGGCCGGCGACGCCGAAACCGGCGTCGACCTGATGAGCATGGAGGCCGGCCTCGACACCGGACCGGTCGCGCGCGAAGTCCGCGCCGCGATCCGTCCCGACGACACCGCGGGCGAACTTGCCGCTCGACTTGCCGCGCTCGGCGCGCAGTTGATCGCCGAATCCCTGCCCGAACTCGCCGCAGGTCGTCTCGTCTTTCGTCCGCAGAGCGCCGAGGGCGCGACTTACGCGCATAAGATCGACAAGAGCGAAGCGGCGATCGACTGGAGCGCCGACGCCGTCGCGGTGCGCAACCGCATCCACGGCCTCTCGCCCGCGCCTGGCGCGCACAGTGAAATCGCCATCGGCGGACGCTTGGAGCGGGTCAAGATTCTTCGCGCCGAGGTCGTCGATCGGGCCGGCCCGCCCGGCGCTTTGGTCGAAGCGTCGATGGTCGTCGCCTGCGGCGACAAGGCGATCCGCGTCGTCGTCGCCCAGCGTCCTGGCAAGACGCCGATGAGCGGAGCGGAGCTGATGCGCGGCGCCAAGCTCGACGTCGGGGCGCGCTTCAATCCCCCAGCGCCGCCTCAAAGCGAGCGCTGAGACGGCGCTTGAGTTCGTCCTTCGCCGGTTCGGCGGCGCGCAAGATCTGGCTCGCACGCAGAAAGTCGAGCACGCCGAATTGTTCGACGCCTGGCCGCACGAGAATGTCGGGCGATCGCATCTTCAGCTTCTGCGCGGTGATCGCGCCCTGCATGATCTGCGCGGCGCCAAACATCGACTGAAACGGGGCGGGACGACGCGACTCGCGCCGGCGGCCGCCAAAAGTGACGTCGACGGCGACGACGATGTCGGCGTGATCAAAGAGCAGGTCATAGGGCAGCGGATTGACCGCGCCGCCGTCGATCAAATAGCGGCCATCGTAGGCGACAGGCTGAATCAGGCCGGGAATCGCCATCGACCCGGCGACCGCCGGTCCGAGCGCGCCGCTCGAGATGACGAGCTCGCGGCGATCGTAGAAGTCGGTCGCGACGACCAGCAGCGGTTTGGCGAGCTCCTCAAAGAAGTCTGGCACCGCCTCCGGCCAGAACAGGTCGAGACAAACCTCGCTGTCGAGCAGCACCGGGTTGCCGCGCCCGTGCAAGACGAGATCGGAGAAACGCCCGACCCGCGCGCGCAACAGCTTCCCCATCACCTCGCCGCGGTTGCGCAACGCGCCGAGCACGTAGGCGCGGATGTCGCGCCCGCTCATGCCTGCGGCGTAGGCGGCGCCGATCATGGCGCCGATGGAGGTCCCGGCGATCGCCGCCGGCGTGACGCCCAGCTCGTCGAGCGCTTCGAGCACGACGATATGGGCGAAGCCGCGCGCGCCACCGCTGCCGAGCGCGATGGCGACGATCGGTTCGGCGGCGCCTCCCCGGGCGAAGATCGGCGTTGCGCCGGCGTCCATTCACCCGCCTTTCTTCGCCGCGATCGCGCGCCAGCCGATGTCGCGCCGGCAGAAGCCGCCCGGCCAATCGATGCGATCGACGGCGGCGTAGGCGCGCGCCTGCGCTTCGGCGACATCGCGGCCGAGCGCGGTGACCGCAAGCACGCGACCGCCGTCGGCGACCAGCTCGCCGCCGTCGCGGCGCGTGCCGGCATGCAGGATCGATACGCCCGGCGCGCGCGCCGCGGCCTCGAGCCCGCGGATCGGCGTGCCTTTCTGCGGCACGCCAGGGTAGCCGCGCGCCGCCATGATCACGGTAAGCGCCGCTTCGTCCGAGAAGCGCGGCGCACGGTCCGGCGCCGCGCCGCGCGCGCAGCCGAGCAGGAATTCGAGCAGGTCGTCGTCGAGCCGGGCGAGGATCGCCTCGGCCTCCGGGTCGCCGAAGCGGACGTTGAACTCGATCAGCTTCGGGCCGTCTGCGCCGACCATCAGCCCGACGAACAGCACGCCGCGGAACGGCGCCCCGCGCTTGGCCATGCCGGCGACGGTCGGCGCGACGATGTCGCGCATCACCTGCTC
Organism: Roseiarcus sp.; assembly: GCA_049513815.1. Classification (GTDB taxonomy): domain Bacteria; phylum Pseudomonadota; class Alphaproteobacteria; order Rhizobiales; family Beijerinckiaceae; genus Roseiarcus. The sequence continues at coordinate 44,111 of JBEKVR010000012.1, forward strand.
GCTCAAGGCCGGGGTCAGCAGCGGCGGCGGCGAATAGGCGCCCATGCCACCGGTGTTGGGGCCTGTGTCGCCGTCGCCGACGCGCTTGTGGTCCTGCGCGCCAGCGAAGGGAACGGCGCGCGCTCCGTCGCACAGGGCGAAGAACGACAGCTCTTCGCCGTCGAGATAGTCTTCGACCACGAGTTCCGCGCCGGCCGCGCCGAAGGCGCCGGCGAACATCGATTGGATCGCCTGCTCCGCTTCGCCGAGCGTCATGGCGACGATAACGCCTTTGCCGGCGGCGAGGCCGTCCGCCTTGACGACGATCGGCGCGCCTTTGGCGCGGACGTAGGCGAGCGCCGACGCCGCGTCGGAGAAGCGACGATAGTCGCCGGTCGGAATCGCGAACTCGCGGCAGAAGTCCTTGGCGAATCCCTTCGAGCCTTCGAGCTGCGCCGCCGTCCTGCTGGGGCCAAAGCACAGGATCCCGGCCGCAGCGAGATCGTCGGCGACGCCGGCGACCAGCGGCGCCTCGGGGCCGACGACGACGAGGCCAATGTCGCGCGCGCGGCAGAATTCGATGACCGCCGCGTGATCGTCGATCGGCAGCGCGACGTTTTCGGCCACTGCGGCGCAACCCGGATTGCCGGGCGCGACGAAGAGCCGCGACAGCGACGGCGATTTCGCCAGCGCCGCCGCCAGGGCATGCTCGCGGCCGCCGCCGCCGAGAATGAGAACGTTCATCGCTTGTCCTTGCCGCTCCTGTCGCGACCGCGCGGCGCGCCTGCATTCGGTCGCGGTTTGAGCAATTCCGCGCGCTGAGGTCAAACCCGCATATCGGCGAGGCGGCTGAGCCAGGCTTCGACGCCGCCGCCCCCTTCCGCGGGAAGCGCCGCGGCGAGCCGTCGATGATGGCCGCTGAGCCGATCGCGGCATGCCGCCAGCAGACGCGCGCCGAACTCCGTCGCTTCGGCGCGGCGGATACGGCCGTGTCGCTCGTGGGCGCGGCGCATCACGGCGCGTTTGCGCTCGAGATTCGCCAGCACGAGACTCGTTGTCTGCGGCGTCAAGCGCTCGGCGCGCGCGATGTCGGCGTTGCTGATCCCCGGCGTCTCGAAAACGGTCTTCAGCACCGCGTATTGGGCCAACGTGACGCCGAGATCGGCGAGCGCCCGCTCGACCGCCAAATGGTGGGTCGCCGCGGCGCGACGCAGCAGGTCGTCGAGTCTCGCATCGCTCATGCTCGGCGCTTTCCTTTTTTTGTCCAATATATACGAATTCGAATATTCCTAGCAAGGCGGCCTTGGCCACGGCCCAGGCGAACCCTATGTTCCGCTCGCCGGCGCTTCGCCGCCCTCCGTTCGGAGTTTCGCCATGACATCCGCCTGGCGCTGGGGGCTTGTTGCGGCCCTGTTCGTCACAGCCGTCGCGACCGCACACGCCCAATCGGCCGACCCGGATCTCATTTTCCGTAAGTCGACCACGTTCAAGCTATTGACGCCGAACGACAAACTCGCCGTCTACGGCATCGACGACCCCGTCGTCGAAGGCGTCGCCTGCCACTACACGGCGCCGGAAAGGGGCGGCCTCGCCGGGGCATTCGGCCTCGCCGAGCAGACGTCCGACATTTCGCTCGCCTGCCGCCAGTACGGCCCGATCAAATTCAAGGCGAAGTTCGAGCAGGGCGAAGTCGTCTTCAGCGAGCGCCGATCGCTGATCTTCAAGAAGATGCAGATCGTTCGCGGCTGCGACGTCAAGCGCAACATTTTGGTCTATATGACCTATTCGGACAAGCTGATCGAGGGGTCGCCGAAGAACTCGACCTCTACGGTGCCGATCGAGCCTTGGGGCGGGTCGGCCGACATCCCGAAATGCGCCGACTATCTGCGCTGAGTGACGGGGCGCGCCTCAGTCGCCGCAGGTGACGACATAGGCGGGATCACTCGCCGCGCCGTTGGCGCGGCCGAACGACAGCGCGGCCCCGCGGCCTTCCGCCGCACACCAGGCGTCGGCGACGGCGCGACCGCATTCGCCGCCCTCGCCGAGGCAATCCTGCAGCCCGTAGCCGTCGTTGGCGGCGATGGTGAAGGCGTGCGCCTGACCGGCTGAGGCGGCCTGGGAAAGTCCAAAACCCAGCGCGCAGACGGCGGCGAAGGCAAGGAGAGCGGAAAGGGGGGCGAGGTTACGCATGAACGAGCCTTACGGTCTGACAAGCAAACGCGAATCATCGGACGGTGAACAAAATCTGTGCGAACTCCATAAAATTGCGTTAACGGCGAGATTAGGGCAGCCCTGCCCTCGCGCTTGACATCGTCGCCCCTCTAAGAGATGGATGCCGCCATGACGCGCCTGACCCGAATTTGCCGGATCATCATCATTAGCCGCTAGCTCTCAGCTGGCTGGCTCGCGTCTCTCTGTCCAAAGTTCCGAGAAGCGATCGACCGGCCGGTCCGGCGCATGCGCGCGATCTGGTCTTGACCCGAATTCTTGGAACCGAGATGCCGACCCCGCTCAGACTCTACAACACACTGACGCGATCGAAGACCGAGTTCGCTCCGCTCGATCCCCGCGCCGTGCGCATGTACGTCTGCGGGCCGACGGTCTACGACTTCGCCCATATCGGCAACGCGCGGCCGGTCATCGTCTTCGATGTGCTGTTCCGACTGCTGCGCAGGCTCTACGGCGCAGATCACGTCATCTACGCGCGCAACGTCACCGACGTCGACGACAAGATCAACGCCCGCGCCGCGCGCGACTTTCCCGACCTGCCGCTCAATGCGGCGATCGCGCGCGTCACCAAGGCGACCGCCGACCAGTTCCACGCCGACGTCGCGGCGCTCGGCTGCCTGCCGCCGACCCACGAGCCGCGCGCGACTGCGCATATCGACGAGATGAAAGCGCTGATCGAGCGCCTGGCGGCGCGCAGCGTCGCCTATGTCGCCGAGGAGCACGTGCTGTTCTCACCGAGCGCGATGGACGCGCTCAAAGGCGCGCCGCGCTACGGCGCGCTGGCGAAACGCTCGCTCGACGAGATGCTCGCCGGCGCGCGGGTCGACGTCGCCCCCTATAAGCGCGACCCGATGGATTTCGTGCTGTGGAAACCGTCGAAGCCCAACGAGCCGTCCTGGCCGAGCCCCTGCGGCGTCAAGACGCCCGGCCGGCCCGGCTGGCACATCGAGTGCTCGGCGATGTCGATGGCCGAGTTGCTGGCGCCGTTTGGCGGCGGACTCGCCTGCGACGATCCGCAGAAGAACGTCTTCGACATCCACGGCGGCGGCGTCGACCTCGTCTTCCCCCACCACGAGAACGAAATCGCGCAATCGTGCTGCGCCTTCGGCGCGCCGCGCATGGCCAATGTGTGGATGCACAACGGCTTCCTGCAGGTCGAAGGCGAGAAGATGTCGAAGAGCCTCGGCAACTTCATCACCATCAACGACCTGCTGCATACCACTACCTTTGGCAATAGCACGTGGCCCGGAGAGGCGCTGCGGCTTGCGATGCTTCGGACACATTATCGAGATCCGATCGACTGGACTGCCAAAGAGCTTGAACGCGCCCAACAAGAGCTTCGCGAGTGGTATGCGGTCATCAAGGACCAACCACTTTCCAACCAAGCAATTGATGATGGGGTAGTCGAAGCGCTTAGCGATGACTTAAACACTCATGCTGCGATCGCGAGACTCCAAGAGCTGCGAGGGAGGCAGGAGCTAACAGCGCTTCGCGCGTCGCTTCAATTTCTTGGATTCAGCTGCGATCAGGCGAAGCTCACTCGAAAAATGTCGGTCGGGATCACAGAAACCGTCGCACTCGCAGGAACGGTGACCGTCGCGCTCACGGGAACGGCACATGTTGCAATCAGATCAGCGGGGACAGCAAACGGCCATTCCTCGGCGGTAGGCAGTTCTCGTTGGTTCAAGTCGGAAGCAGACGGAAGCTATTCGGCTGATCCAACAACTCTGGCGCAGATCGACCGGCTGATCGAACTTCGTAAGGCCGCCCGCGAGGCAAAAGATTGGGGCGAGTCAGATCGACTGCGTGAGGAACTCGCAGTGCTTGGAGTCACTGTAAAGGACAAGAAGGACGGCACGACGACTTGGGAGCCGATGCGATGAGCGCCGTCTCCCTGCGCCCTTATCTTCCCGCCGACGCCGATCGCTGCGCCGCGATCTTTCGCGCCAGCGTCGAAAGTCTCGCGATCGAGGATTACAGCGCCGACCAGTGCGCCGCCTGGGCGGCGCGCGCCGACGATCCCGGCTTTCCCAAGCGCCTCGCCGGCGCGCTGACGCTGATGGCGCTCGTCGACGGCGAGCCGGTCGGTTTCGCCAGGCTCGAGGGCGCGGATACGATCGACATGCTCTATGTCGATCCCGACTTCGCCCGGCGCGGCGTTGCGACCGCCCTCCTTGACGCGCTTGTCCGCCTCGCCGCGGCGCGCGGCGCGAAGACGCTCGCCAGCGAGGTCAGCGACACGGCGCGGCCGCTGTTCGAGCGCCTGGGATTCCAGGCCCAACGCCGCAATCTCGTCCAACTCGACGACGAATGGCTGGCGAACACCACCATGACCAAGCGCCTCGCGCCACAGGGCGGGGCGAACGAGCCCGTGCGCCACTGAGGAAACGACGATGACCCGCGAACGCCTCTACCTCTTCGACACGACGCTGCGCGACGGCGCGCTGACGACCGGCGTCGATTTCTCGCTGGAAGACAAGCGGCAGATCGCCGCCATGCTCGACGAACTCGGCGTCGACTATGTCGAGGGCGGCTATCCCGGCGCCAACCCGATCGACACGCGCTTCTTCGAGCGCAAGCCGACCAAGCGCGCGCGCTTTTGCGCCTTCGGCATGACCAAGCGGCCGGGACGCTCGGCGGCCAACGATCCCGGTCTCGCCGCCCTCATCGCCGCCGACGCCGACGCGATTGTCTTCGTCGCCAAGACTTGGGACTACCACGTCCACGTCGCGCTTGGCTGCACGCTGGAGGAGAACCTCGCCTGCATCGTCGACAGCGTCAAAGCGGCGATCGCCGCCGGTCGCGAGGCGATGGTCGATTGCGAGCACTTCTTCGACGGCTACAAGGCCAATCCGGCCTACGCGCTCGAGTGCGCTCGCGCCGCTTACAACGCCGGCGCGCGCTGGGTGGTGTTATGCGACACCAATGGCGGCACGCTGCCCGACGAGGTCGAGCGCATCGTCGCCGAAGCGGCGCGCGTCGTCCCCGGCGATCATATCGGCATCCACGCCCACAACGACACCGACAACGCCGTCGCCAATTCGCTAGCCGCCGTGCGCGCCGGCGCGCGCCAAGTGCAGGGCACGCTGAACGGCCTCGGCGAACGCTGCGGCAACGCCAACCTCGTTTCGCTGATCCCGTCGCTGGCGCTGAAAGCCGGCCTCGCCGACCGGTTCGAGACTGGCGTGTCTGACGGCTCGCTGCGCGAGCTCGCCGGGATTTCGCACGCTTTCGATGAATTGTTGAACCGCGCGCCCAACCGCCACGCCCCTTACGTCGGCGCGTCCGCCTTCGCCACCAAGGCCGGCATTCACGCTTCCGCCCTCGCCAAGGACCCACGCACCTACGAGCACGTGCAGCCGGAGTCCGTCGGCAACATGCGCATGATCCTGGTTTCCGATCAGGCCGGCCGATCCAACCTCATCGCCCAGCTCGCCAGCAAGGGGATCAAGGCGAACGCCGACGACCCCAAACTGTCGCGTCTGCTCGGCGAGGTGAAGGACCGCGAGGCGCAGGGCTTCGCCTACGAGGCGGCCGACGCGTCGTTCGAGCTGCTGGCGCGCCGCACGCTCGGCGAGGTGCCGGCGTTCTTCGACGTCGAGAGCTTCCACGTCAGCGTCGAGCGCAAGTTCAACTCGCACGGTTCGCTCTACTCGGCTTCGCAGGCGGTGGTGAAGATCCGCATCGGCGATCAGACGTCGATCTCCGCCGCCGAGGGCAACGGTCCGGTCAACGCGCTCGACCTCGCGTTGCGCAAGGACCTCGGCGCGTACCAGAAGCATATCGACGACCTCGAGTTGCTCGACTATCGCGTGCGCGTCTTCCAGGGCGGCACCGACGCGGTGACGCGGGTGCTAATCGAGTTCGGCGAGGCCTCCACCGGCGCGCGCTGGTCGACGGTCGGCGTTTCGTCAAACGTCATCGACGCGTCGTTCCAAGCGCTCGTCGACGCGATCGATTACAAACTGGTCAAGGTCGGCGCGGCGGCGCAGTAGATTTCTTCCCGCGGCGGGGAATAAACGCCGCGGTCCGCGAGTCTCTTCTCATGTGCGGCGACGCCGCAACACGAGGAGGACCGTATGAAGGAACGCGATTCGCTGCAGTTCGACCGCCGCCAGGCGCTCAGCTGCATGGTGTGGGCGGGCACGGGCGTCGTCTGGACCGTCGCCGGCGGCGTCCCGGCCTCGCGCCTGATCGGCGCGGCGGCGGCGGAAGAAGGCGGCTTTTCCTTCGTCCAGATCTCCGACAGCCATATCGGGTTCGACAAGCCGGCCAATCCCGACACCCGGGCAACCTTGGACGCGGCGCTCGACCAGGTGATCGCCCTGCCCCGTCGGCCGGCGTTCATGATCCACACCGGCGACGTCACCCACACGGCGACGCCACAGCAGTTCGACGACGCGGCGCAACTGATCGGCCGGGTGCGTCTCGACGTGCATTACGCCCCTGGCGAGCACGACATTCTCGACCCCGCGACCCGCGCCGCCTATCTCGACCGGTTCGGCAAGGGCGCGACCGGCGGCGGCTGGTACGCTTATGATTTCGGCGGCGTCCACTTCGTCAGCCTGGTCAACGTCGTCGATCTCAAGGCGAACGGGCTCGGCTCGCTCGGCCCGGAGCAGCTCGCCTGGCTCGCCGACGATCTTGGCGGCAGGACGAGTTCGACGCCGATCGTCGTCTTCGCTCACATTCCGATGTGGACGATTGCGCCGGAATGGGGATGGGGGACGGAGGATTCGGCCGAGGCGCTGAAGCTGCTGGCGCGCTTCGGCTCGGTCACCGTGCTCAATGGCCACATCCACCAACTCATGCAGAAGGTTGAGGGCGCAGTGACTTTCCACACCGCCCGCTCGACGGCGTTCCCGCAACCAGCGCCGGGAGCGGCGCCCGCGCCTGGGCCGATGCGCGTTCCCCCGGGCGAGCTGCGCAAACTCCTTGGCGTGACCGATGTCTCGTTTTCCCTGACTTCGTCGCCGCTGGCGATCACCGACCTGACGCTGGCGTGAGGAGCGGCGCGATGAAGCTTGGATGTATCCTTGGCGCGACGCTCGCGCTCGCCGCCGTCGATCCAGCTAGCGCCGCCGGCGACGCGGCGCGCGGCGAGCAGCTCTACGAAGGTTGTCAGGACTGCCATTCGCTCGACAAGAACGACGTCGGTCCGCGCCATCGCGGCGTGTTCGGCCGCAAGGCTGGATCGTTGCCCGACTATGCCTATTCCGACGCGCTGAAGCATGCGAACTTCGTCTGGGACGAACAGACGCTCGACCGCTGGCTTACCAATCCGCAGACCTTCGTGCCCGGCGCGAAGATGTTCTACCATCTCGACAAGGCTCAGGACCGCGCCGACGTGATCGAATTTCTCAAGGAACGGGCGCGATGAGCGTCTGGACATCGGAAGGATCATGATCAGCGACGCGGCGCGGCGGCGGTATCAGGCGATCGTGCCGCCGCACGTCGACGACGCCTACGCGCTGGCGCGCTGGCTTTCCGGCGACCCCGCCGACGCCGAGGACATCGTGCAGGACGCCGCGCTGCGCGCTCTCACCGCGCTGGAGACGGCGAACGTCGAGCGACCGCGCGCGTGGTTCCTGCGCATCGTCCGCAACACAGCGCTGACCTGGATGGCGAAGAACCGATCAAAATCGCTCGCCTTCGCCGGCGGCGCCGACGATCTTGCGGCGATCGAGGCCATCGACTTCGCCGCTGACACCGAGTCTCCAGAAGCCATCCTCATCGCCGCCGAGGACGGGGAGCGCGTGCGCCGGGCGCTCGCCTCGTTGCCGCCGCCGCTGCGAGAAGCGCTGGTGCTCCGGGAGATCAACGGCCTCGCCTATCGCGAGATCGCCGAGGCGACCGAAACGCCGATCGGCACCGTGATGTCACGGCTGGCGCGCGGGCGCGCGGCGCTCGCCAAGATTCTGGAAGACAAGCGATGAGCGATTCCGACCCGCGCCAGGACAGGCTCTTGCGCCTCAACGCCGCTCTCGACGACGAGCTGGATGCGGCGCACCGCGTCGAGCTGGAGCGCGAGCTCGAGCGCGATCCGCAACTGCGCGCTTCGTTGCGGCGCCTTTCGGCGGTGCGCGAAGCCGTGCGGCGTCATGGAGCGCCGGAGGCGGCGCCGGCGACGCTTCGTAACGCCGTCGCGGCGATCGGCCGTCCGAAATCAAACAGATGGCGGGTCCCACTGTCGCTCGCCGCCGCCGTCGCGGCGGGAATCGTCATCGGCGCGGCGGCTCAGGCCCTGCTCTTCTTTCCCCGCACGGCCGATCCGGTCGTCGCCGCGATCGTCGCCGATTTCGCGCGCGCCGGGCTTTCCGACCGACCGTTCGACGTCGCTTCCTCCGACCGCCATACGGTCAAGCCGTGGCTCGTCGCCCACGCGCCGCTCGGCGTCGAAATCGCC
>JBEKVR010000013.1:0-52563 GCA_049513815.1 Roseiarcus sp.
GTTGGCAAGGTCAAACGCTTCAAGCGCATCGCGTTACGCTGTGAGAAGACGGCGAGAAACTTCGCCTCCCTCCTCGCTCTGGCCTGCGCCTTCATCTTGATCAAATCCGTCCACACGGCCTAATCTTCTGGAATGTTTGATTTGACGGTGGGCGCAGTCCGCGCGAACCGGTCTGCGCGACCTTGATTCCCTGATAACAGGGAAGATATCGGGGAAACAGTCGGCGGCGCACGCGTTGAGACCGCTGCAAGTTATGATTCGGCCTGATTTTCCGCTCGTTCGCGAGCCGGGCGCGATTGTCGCCTTCGTCTTCCGAACAGGGCCACAACTGGGAAGAAACAGGTAGGAAAACAGGTGCGCGATCAGACGATCGCTCAATCCAAACGAGCGTCCAATCTACGGCTCGAACGAAGGCCTATCAGAGTGAGCCGTTCTCTCATTCTTGGCGCCGATATTTCTCGAGCTGCCAGGTTGCCCAAGAGACTCATCGCCATCGCGAAGATTTGCGACGCGAGGGCTCGCCTATCGCTCCCGAATCCCTGTCGTTCGGATTTCCCCTCGGAGTTCGCCAAGATCCGCGACGATTTCAACGCCGCCGCCGAGAAGCTGATGGCGAGCGTGCGCGCGGTCGTCAGCAGCACAGGTGCGATCGACTCCGGCGCGCGGGAAATCACCTCGGCCTCCGACGAACTTTCGCATCGCACCGAACAACAGGCGGCGAGACTGGAGGAGACCGCGGCCGCGCTGGACGCAATCTCCGCCGCGCTGAAGACGTCGGCCGCGGGTGCGAAACACGCAAGCGAAGTCGTCGCCAGCGCCGATAACGACGCCAAGCAAGGCGCAGTCGTCGCCAAGCAGGCGGTCGCGGCGATGGACGCGATCTCCGGGTCCTCGGAACAGATCGGCCGCATCATCGGCGTGATCGATGAGATCGCCTTCCAGACCAACTTGTTGGCTCTGAACGCTGGCGTTGAAGCGGCGCGCGCGGGCGACGCCGGCAAGGGCTTCGCGGTAGTTGCCTCCGAGGTGCGCGCGCTCGCGCAGCGCTCGGCCGAGGCGACCAAGGACATCAAGATTCTGATCTCCGCGTCGGCGACTCAGGTTGAGGCTGGCGTTAGGCTGGTCGCCGAATCCGGCAAGGCGCTCGAGCGCATCATCGGCCAGGTCTCCGAAATCAATCGTACTGTCGCCGCGATTGCGAAGAGCGCGCAGGAGCAGGCGGCCGGCGTGCAGCAGATCAATACGACGATCAACCAGATGGACCGTTCGACGCAGCAGAACGCGACGATGGTCGAGGAATCGACCGCCGCCAGCCACTCGCTGTCGCTGGAGACCAGCCAGCTGGCGGGTCTCGTCGAACAATTCCAAGTCGGAGGCGACGGCAAGGCGGAGACGCCTCAGACGGTGCGAAATGCCGCCTCAGACGACGTCGCTGCGCCTGCGCCGATTCCGTGCGCAAGAGCCGGATGATTGCGCGGTGAAAATGGGCCGTAAGCGCCATTTTGGCCGCAATGACATTTGACCCGGACCACTTGGTGGACGGCAGGCCATGAGCCGTCACGATTATCGAGACTTTCCATCGCAACTCTTGCTCAAGCGATTGTCTCTCCGTCGCCGGCTCCGATGCCGCGCAGGGCCGAGCAGTCGAGAACCGTGACGCTTGTTCGGCCAGCGCGTGCGATGACGCCGCACTGCTTCAACGTGAGGAAGCCGCGCGATACGGTCTCTACCGCCAGGCCGAGATGATCGGCGATCTCTTGTCGCGACAGCAGCAGCCTCACGACCTGCGATCCCTCCCCATCGCCCAAGAGGTCGGCGAGGAATGTCGCCAAACGTTCGATCGCCGTCTTCCGACCGAGCAGTGAAACGAGGCGACGCAGCCGATCGATCTCAGTCAGTATGGCGGTGTTGAAGCCCAGGTCTTCGTCCTTCCAGTTCTGCGCGCTGAACCGATCAAAAGCGATGAGCTCTGTGGCGGTTTGCGCGATTGCGGTGCACTCGTGAGCCCGACGCGCAGTAAAGCCGACCATGCGTCCTGGACCCACAACGTCGATGATTTGCCGGCGGCCGCCCGTCAGCGAACGCGACACCACCACCGCACCCTTCAAGACTTCGAAGACTTCGTCAGCCGGATCGCCCTCAGAAAAGAGAACGTTGCCAATTCGCGCCCCTTGCGGCCGCGGCGTCGCGAGAACGAAATGTCTTCCGCTACGGAGGCGTCGCCGACTTCGGTGTGCGGAGCCATGCGAAGTCGAGTTGGCGGCGAACCCCAAGAACGTTGAAACCATGGCGGTGTCCGGTTTGAGCACGCTTCTGCCAACGGCGTCGGGAACTCCCATAGGTGGCGCGCCGACGAGGTCCGCGCCTCTTGAACCTGCGAGATCTCCGCGATTTGATCGGCCCGATACGGTCACACTCCGCCGAGGCGCGTCGAGGCTGATGGACTTCGCGCCACGACGCACTTAGCGCCATCCAGCGCCGCTTGGCCGATCCCGCTCAAGGCATGCGGCGAGAGTCAGGTAACGTTGCAAGGCCAAGCGGGGCTGCGGCGGCGAGGCGCATAAGCGCCTGACGCCGCCGCCACGCGTCGTTCGACCCAGCGCTAACCGCGGTTAAGGCGTTGTCTGCGGCGACTCGCTCGTCGTGTTCACGACTTCGCCGAGTAGATCTTGCACCAGCCCTGCGCGGCCACCGTGCCTTCAACCGTCTTGCACTTGTCCGGCGGGAGGAAGGGCTCGCAATTGTCGCAGCGCTCGTCGCCGTGGGGGTGATCCTGGTAGGCGACGTCGGCCTGCGAGCGCTTCGGCTTGGCCGCAAGAGCGCGTTCGCCGGTCGCCGCGACGGCGGCGGCGCCAATGGCGGCGCAGGCGACGCCTCGCAGCATGTTGCGGCGCGAAAGCTCCGCAGAATAGAGTCGCACTTTAGCCATCTCGTATTTCTCCTCCTCTTGACCGACCTGCGCATCCGTCAGATCGATGACGTCGCGATCGTCGAACGCCGGCGCAAACCCGCTCTGCGTCAGCTCAACAATCGCAATCCATCCCGCCCTTTCCGGCCGCTCACGTCCGGGTCGGTCAGCGGAACGTCGCCGCCCATTCGCTGCAAGATCGCCTCGGGCGGCTTGGAAAACCACATCTGGTACATGGTCATGAGCCACATGAAGGCGAAGCAGGCCGCCATCAGCATGCCGGCGCCGATCTCGACCCAAGCGAATGGATGATAGAGCTTGATCAGATACCAAGAGCTGACATCGACGGCGATCGCGGCGAACGGCGTGGCGATCACCGTGCTCTTGAACCAGACCGGCCGTACATAGGCGTGGGTGAAGACGTAGCCGACGATGAAGAAGATGAACGTCACGCCAAAGAGATGGATGTGCGAAACGCGCACCAGCGTCGCGACCGACGCGCCGGTGTCGAGGGCCGTCACCTTCTTCAGGTTGTCATAGTCCGAGAGGTTCGGCAGATGGGGGTTCGAACCGCTGTGGCACGCCATGCAGCGCTTGTCGACGATCGGCTTGATCGCATCGTAGTCCGGCTTGGTCGCGCTATCGTGCACCCAGGTCAGCAGTCGGGCTTTCTCGTCTGGCGGCAGCATCGTCGACATCGGCCCGCTGAGCGCGCCTTCCAGCACCGATCCGCGGCCGCTGCCCGAATAAGCGACGACGATGTCTTGGTAGGAAAGCATCACGGGATTGCCGCCCGCACGTCCGGCGTAAGTGAAGTAGATGTTGAGCAGCGCGAACAGATACCCCATGCCGAGAAGCAGCAGCATCGCCGTGAACAGGACGCGCATGCTGTAGGGCAGCTCAGAAAAGTGATGAAAGAGTCTGTGCGGGGGCGGCGCGTCGGTTACGTCTTGATCCATCGACTAGACCTCAATAGGGGTTCGGCTGAGCGCTCGTCGGTCGCCGCGTTGGGCCACCGAGGAGGCGAGCGCGGCGTGTCCGCGTCGGACTGGCGTCCGGTCGGCTCGCTCGTTCATTTGCTAGGCACCGGGACAAAGACCGCCGCGCGCGCTTTCGCGTAGGCGTAATGGATTGCGAGCCCTTGAACGTCGTCGTCAGTCAGGACGCTCGACATCGCCGCCATCGCCGTGCTCTTGCGCGCGCCGCCTTGATACTCATGCAGGACTTTCTCCAGGTAATCCAAGCGCTGCGCGGCCAACGCCGGCACTTCCAGTCGTGTGCTGTTGCCGTTGGCGCCGTGGCAGCGATCGCATTTGTCGGCCCATTGATCGGGCGTCAGCGGCCTGGCGACGCCTGTCGGCTTGGGCGTCAGGCTGGCATAGTAGGCGGCGAGATTCTTCATGTCCGCGTCGTCGAGCTTTTTCGCTTTCGGGCCCATCGTGTCATCGTCGCGCGTACCGTCCTTGTAAGCGTGCAGCGCCTTGACCAGGTAGGTCCAATCCTGACCGGCAAGACTCGGCGAGGGGCTGACGCCGACGCCGTCCTCGCCGTGGCACTTGACGCATCGCGACAGGCTGTCCTTGCTGACCGCCGCGTCGCCTTGGGCAGGCGTCTGCGCCCGCGTCAGGCCGTCTTTCTGCAGCGCGTAGAACAACGCGACGTTGGCGAAGTCCTTGTGTTTGTAAGCGTCGAGCGCCGTCTTCATTTTCTCGTTGCTCTCATCGGACGGGCGATCGCCGCTGACGTAGGACTGCATCGTTTCGACGAGATACTTGGCGTCCTGTCCGATCAGATTGGGAACGCCTGCCTTATGGCTGACGCCGTTGTCGCCGTGACACTGGGCGCAGGTCGCCGCCGCCGCCTTGCCGGCGGCGACAGGATCGTCGAGTTCGGGCGGAGTCGTCTGCGGCGGCTGCGCCGGATCGAGGCTGGCGTAGTAGGCCGCGACCTTGACGATCGCGTCGTCGCTGAGAAACTTCACTTTTTCGGTCATGTCGGCGTTGGCGCGCGCGCCCGCTTGGTAGGCTTTCAGCTCCAAATACAGGTAAGCGGGCCGCTGCCCGGCCAGATTGGGCGTAAGCCTGTCGGTGGCGATTCCATCGCCGCCGTGGCACTTGGCGCAAGACGACGTGGCGAGGTCTTTGCCTTCGGCGATGTCCGACGCCTGCGCATAGAGCGGACGCAGCGCATCGTCCCCTTGCTTCAGCAATTGCGCGCTCGCCGCGAACGCGACGAAATAGGCGCCTGCCACCGCCGTCACCGCCAACCAACGCCGTATCGTCATCGTCATCCATTCAATCCGACACTTGCGCGCCGAGCCGCGGCGCACGAGAGACGACGCGTCCGTCGTCGCGGCTGCGACCCCATCCGAGGCCCATCAAACGATCGACCCTACCACGTCGGCGCGGCAAATCGTCAGCTCTTCTGCTTGCTTTTGGCTGGCGCCGGTTTGGGCGGAAGCTGCGGAGTCGGACAGGCGCGGAAATAGGATTCATAGCTCCAGTCGCAGCTCACCAGCCCGGGCCGCGACAGGCCATTCGAGAAGTCGGGGCGACCGAACTCGACCCCCGCCTGGGCGGCGCCGACCGCCGCAATCGACAGCGCCGCAACGGCGCCGAATATCCAAGACAATTTCACCGCCGTTCTCCATTTCCGCTTCGGCGACGCTCGGCGCCGGCCGGCGGCCGCGCACAAACGGCGCGCCGCCACCGCCTCTTCGTTAGTTTGCGCCGCCGCGTCACCATTTGACGACTAGGCTCGCGGAGATCGCCTGCGCGTTGTAGTTCGGATTGTCGCCGGCCAGGAAGATCATGTCCTTGAACGCCGTCGTGCTGGAGTTGAGCGTCGAGTACATATAGGTCGACGTGCCGTTCGCCTGCCAGTTGGTCACGTTCTCGCGCTCCCAGAGATAGTGGAGCTGAAGGTACGCTTCGCCCCCCTTGCCCAACTGCATCACGACAGTCGGGTCGAACTTATAGGTCAACGTCGCATCAAGGTGGCTGAACGTCGTGTTCTCCGGCGGGTAGGCGGGGTTGCCCGGACTGACGATGCCACAGTTGGCGGTCGGCGCGGCCGCGGGGCAAGAGTACGGGCCGGTGTTCCAATTGTCCCTCGCCAGCTCGTAGGTGCCGCTGAGCTTGAGCGCGAGGCGGTCCGGGATGAGCTGGAAGTTCGCCCCCACGGTCCAAGTGTTGACGTTCTCGCCCATGTCGCTCTGATAGTAGCCGGTGCTCGCCGTGTTGTTGGTCGAGCTCGTGCCAATCATACTCTGCCGGATCTGCTCGAATGTGTACGAAGCCACGAACGAGACATTCGAGTTGATCGTCCAGTCCGCTTCGAGGCCGACGTTCCAGTGGTGGTCGGTCCGGAGGCCAAGCTGGGTCGGCGCAGCTTGAGTCGAGCCATAGATGGCGGATCCGGAGTTCGCGAGAAGGTTGTTGTCGGTGGGATAGTCGTCCCAGCGATAACCGGCGGTCGGCGTGATCGTCAGACCAGAGATCGGCGTCGTCACGTCGATGTAGAGATCGCCGAAGTTGCGATTGCGGTTGGCAAGGTCGAAATCGACCAGCGCCGGATTCTCGAGGTTGCCGCTAACTGGATTGGTGGTGAGATTGATGGCGCCAACCCCAAGATCGCCGACGAAGGCCAGCCAATTGTAGTCCTCGTACCGCCGCCACGAAATGCCGTCGTCGAAGCGCACGGTGAGCCAATCGGTCGGCGTGAGGTGTCCAAAGACCTTCTCTGTGTATTCGTTGGTCTCGTTAACCGCATATTCCGAGTAGCGATACTGCTCCCAGCCGGTGCTGGCGCCGATCGTCGCCCACTTGGTCGCGTTCCACGTCAGCTCGTCCGAAGCGTTCTGTTTGGTGTAGGCGGAGAGCAACTCCGTGTGAGGGGAGTACGTGCCGGCGCCGACGCCGGAGGTCGGCGTGGAGATCGCCGAGTCGTTGACCGCCCACTGAAGCATCTTCAGCGCCGGCGTATCGTTCTGATAGTCGTAGATGCGATAGCTGAGTTTGTTCTTCAGATCCGAAGTGAGCTGGGTCGACAGCACATTGTTGAACAGTGTCGTGTTGATGTCGCCTTGGAGGCTCGAACGGCTCAGCCCCGAGCCCGACAAGGGGATGCCCAGACTTTTCGCCAGGACCGGATTGATGGTCATGGGGATGAACGCCTGGTTCTGCGTCATTTGCGTAAACTGGAGCGTCCCCATGTAGCGATTGCTCTTGAAGCCCGGCAGATCGACGCCGATCTGGCCCGTCACCGTCTGCGCGGCGTTGTCGGGAGCAGTGCCCATCTGCCCGGAGCTATAGCAATTCGGCGTGGTCGCGCTGCTAGCTATCGGGCAGTTCGGCGTTACGCTTGTTTCCTTGAGAGAGGTCGGGTCGTAGACAGGGCCGCCGAACGGGTTCTCGGCGGTGAACGAATTGAACGCGTCGGTGTAAAGCGACACTCCGTATTTCAGCATGGCGTTCCAGTTGCCGCCCCACGGCGTCTTGTCGAAATACTCGGCGGAGATCGCCGCTTCCTGCGTCCAGTCGTCGACCGGCATCGGCACCTGCGCCAGCGGCGTCGTGGTGCTGGAACTGAACAGGAAGCCCTGCTCCTGTGTGCCGAAGCGATGCTCGTTCGAATAATTGACGTCGATGTTCCAGTGCTCGTTGGCTGTCCAGCGGTAATCGATCTCCTTGCGGTCGCGCTCGATGCCGAGATTGATGCGGTTCTCGTTGGCGCTGATGGTCGTCTGCACCGGAGTCTTGCCGTTGCAGGCAGTGGAGCCCGTCTGGTTGGTGGTGAAGCAGCCCCATGGAAGGTAGTTGTAATTGTAGGTACCGGGCGCGCCGTTGACCGCCAATCCATTGACGACGGTTTGGGAGCTATTACTGGTTGTCGTGTTGCTCTTGCTGGCTGCCCCTGTGAGGGTGCCATCGTGGAAAGTGCCGGCGCCCCGAGAGAACCCACCGAACGGGAAGAGAGCGCCATACAGTGCCTGCACAACGTTGTCGGGCACCGTCAGGTTGGTCGAGCCGACGCCGCCGAAGATCGTCTGCGCGGTGTTGGAGCGCAGTTGCGGCGTCTTGTACCAACCGAGGGCCAGGTATTGCGCGCCCGGCTGCTCGAGATCGGCCTCGAGCTTCTGGTTGTCGGCGCCAATATCGGAGCCGTGCAAATCGGCTCGAAAAGTCCCGTCTCTCTTGACCACACCGAAGTTGATCGAACTCAGGGAAAAGGGATCGGTGCGGTCGCCGTACTCGTTGAACTTGGCGGCGCTGTTGGACGGCGTGTCGCCGGGCTTCTTGATGAACACCTGACCGCCGACCGCGGCCTCGCCTTCTGTGTACCAGCCCTCGGGAGCGCCGGCCTGCGCCAGAGTCGGCAATTCGTCTGCGACAGCGAAGCGGCTTAGACCGGCGGCGGCGCTCAAAACGGCGCCGAACAGAAGCAGTTTGTGTTGAGCGCTCATGGTCCCCTGCACCCGCCGCCAGCGCGTCCCACCCCTGGACGCGCGCTGGCGACTCCCCTTGTTTAGTTTCTCATTCGAGCTCTGTTCGGTTTGGCCGTATTATCTCTGGAACAGGCTGCCGGCCGGCGAATTGGAGCCGTGCACCTTGGTGTGGCAGTTCTGGCATGACCGGTTGAGCGCCTGGACAACCATCGGGTTGCCCGGATTGCCGTGGCCGGGGCCCATGTGGCAGAGCTGACAGAGTCGCGGACGCTGCGTCTTGAGCAGGAACTCGTTCACCGTGCCGTGCGGCTCGTGACAGTTCAGGCAGCTCTCGCGAACCGGCTCGTGCTCCCACAGGAACGGCCCGCGCTTGTCGGCGTGGCACTTGTAGCAAGTCTCGTTGATCGAGGCGCCGCGCAGCAGCTTGTCGGTCGCGCTGCCGTGCGGGTTGTGGCAGGACGAGCAGGTCATGTCGCCTTCGCGCAGCGGATGATGCGAAGGCCGCTCGAACTGCGCCCGACGATCCTTGTGGCACTGGAAGCAGACTTCGACTTCCGTGCTCTTGATCATCTGGTTCTTGACCGAGACCTTCTCCATCAACTGATGGCAGCTGGTGCAGGCGAGGCCCTGCGTCTCGTGAGCGCTGCCCTGCCAATAGGTGCGGTCGGCGCGTTCGTGGCAGCCCAGGCAAATCGCGTTGCGCTCCTCGACCGGGCGCGGCGCGTTCTTGCCGAAGGCAATGATGTCGCCAGGCGCGCCGCCGTCGGTTTCCTTGGTCTTGGCGTGTTTCGAGCCGGGGCCATGACAAGCCTCGCAGCCCAGTTTTTCATCGTCGCTGCGCGGATGCTTGAGGAAGATCTGGCCATGCAGCGTCTGGCCGAACGTGCCGACCTGGTCGCGGTGGCACTTCACGCAGGCCTCGGAGCCGATGTAGGTCGCCGGGCTGTCGTCGGACGCTTCGAGCTTCTTGGCCGGCGCCGGCTTGACGGTCGCCGCGGCGACGATCGTCGGCTTCGCTTCGTCCGCCGTCGTCGCAATGTAATCTCGCGGCACCGCTGAATCGTCGGTCGTCTTGGCCGCGCTGCGCAGCTTGGCGTGAATGGAATCGTCGGGCGCCGCGCCAGAGCTGTCGGCGCCGCGCGCGAATTCGCGGAGGACGGCGTCAGCGTCGCCTTTCGCCGCGACGGAGCCACGCAACCCGGCGTGGACGGCGTCGTCAGGCGCCGCGCCGGACGCGTCGTCGCTGCGGACGAAGTCGCTCAGCACCGCGGCGTCATCGCCTTTCGCCTTGCCGGCGAGGCCGGCGTGCACGGCGTCGTTCGGCGCCGGCCCGTCGACCGCCGGGGCAGCGTCGGCGACGCGGACGAAGTCGCTCAGCACCGTGTAATCGTCGCCTTTCGCCTTGCCGGCGAGGCCGGCGTGCACGGCGTCATTCGGCGCCGGCCCGTCGACAGCCGGCGCGGCGTCGGCGACCTGGACGAAGTCTTTGAGCGTCGCGGAGGAGTCGTCGCCCGCGACGGTCGGCGACGCGCCGCCGGACTGGACGAAATTCATGAAGGCCGAATAGTCGGAGCTGGCAGGAGCGGCCGGCGCGGACGACGGCGCCGCCGTGGGCTCAGCGAGCGTCGGCTGCGCAACGACCAAGGCGCCGCCGACGATCAGGCGCGCAACGACTGCGACAACCTTGGTCGTCTTCGCCGCCGCCGCGCGCATCGCGCCCGACGATCTCGCGCCACATGCGGCGACGATCAGCGCGTCCCGCGTATTTCCAGATTCCCAGCCCATCCCCTGGCCCAACCTGTTGTCGTTGGCCGCGACAATCCACTTCGCGCCCGACGCTGCCCGCTCCGATCAATCCCGGCGCCCTAGCCGTTCGCGTACGCGGCCCGGCGCTTCTCGCTTTTCATAACGGCGACTTTGGCGTTCCGCGACCCTGTGACTTGCGAAGTTGCACTTGCACGCGCGCACTGCCAGCGCGCGGATCGACGCCGACAACGCGATGATCGCTCGCGATCGCCGAGCTCATCGCAGGTTCGCCGCGCTGCGCCACGTAGCGGCGCCACTGAACGTCAAGACACGCGCTGAGGCGTTCAAGCTATTGATTTTCATAACCACGTGGCGTCTGCCCCCTCAGTCGACGACGCAAAGCGCCGACGCAATCCATTCGCATTCTTAGACCGAGCGATCGCAGCGCGCGATCAGTCCGCTTAAGCCGTAGCTTGCAAGGATGGCAGCTCATTTGACTCGGATCAAAGAATTTGGCGTTCAGCGCCTCCCAGCGTCTGCAAACGGGATTTGCGTTGCTGCAAAGATTTGCCCAAGCATGAGTTGCATAATTGCAAGCGTTTGCGTTCGGGCAAGTTCGGCGGCATGCATTTTCGCGGCGCTCGGTTGACGACCGTTGCGGCGTGAAGAGCGCGGCGGATGGCGCCGTCGACGAAGCGTTCGTGGGTTGGCCCGCGTCGGCGCGGCGGATTGGCGGGCGACGCCCCGGCTCAGCCAGCGTCTCCTCCGACAGCGGCCTCGAGCAGGAGTTCAACTCGCTCGACAATCAGCGCGAAGCCTCGGAGGCCTACGTCAAGAGCCAGGCCCATGAGGGCTGGAAGTGACTCCGCGATCGCTACGACGACGGCGGCTTCTCGGGCGACTCGATCGATCGCCCGGCGCCGCAGAAACGACTCGAGGACGTGAAACGAGGTCGGGTCGACGTCATCGTCGTCTACAAGGTGGACCGCCTCACCCGATCGCTCGCCGACTTCGCCAAGCTGGTCGAGCTCGTCGACGCACATGACGTATCCTTCGTTTCGTCACGCAGGCCTTCAACACGACCACGAGCATGGCCCGGTTGACCCTCAATGCGCCGCTGTCCTTCGCCCAGTTCGAGCGCGAGGTCACGGGGGAGAGAATCCGCGACAAGATCGCGGCGTCGAAGAAGAAGGGCTTATGGATGGGCGGCGTCGTTCCGCTCGGCTATCGGGGCGAGAACCGGGCGTTGCACGTCGTCGAGGAACACGCCGCTCTGGTGCGGCAGATCTTCCGCCGCTACCTCGAGCTCGGCGCCGTCGTCCCGCTCAAAGTGGCGCTCGACCGCGAGGACCTGCGTCTGCCGGAACGGATCGGCGGAACTGGATGACGCACGGGCGGCGGCCTCGTCAGCCGCGGACGCCTACACCAGATCCTGTCCAATCCGATCTACGTCGGGCGGCTCCCTCACAAGGGTCGCGTGTACGAAGGACAGCGCGACGCGATCATCGACGCCGAGACCTGGGACTGGGTTCAGACCCAGCTCGCTCCTAATCGTCCGGAAGCTCTATTCAGCGGGACGGGACAGCCGCGGGCGGCTCCCCATCGAGAGCATTCGAGGCCCGACTCCGCGCCTCGGTCGCTCTGCGCGATGCAGAAACAGGAAACGGAATCCCACGCCGTCAGACTCGCCGCCGCCGTAGCCCCGTGGCGGCGCGACGAGGCCGCCTGACCGGCGCGCATTCAAAGACGGCCCCCGCTAACTTACGGACTTGTCGTCGGTTTTGGAAATCGGGAAATCCGCGTCGGGCTGCGCGGACTGGCTGGTGGAGCTGAGGGGACGATCGTCAGGTGTCCAACATACCCTTTGAAATCAGCGACTTAAACGGACCGAGCACGCGGTTTGTGTATCACTTCTGTGCGCCAGCAATCAAGCCTCAATTCCTTGCTTTCGACGGCCCGATAGATCCACGGTAGTCGCTACCACTTGCAATATGCAGTTCCCCATCGGGGCGCTCAAAGAGGCGTCCTCGCGAGCAGGATAAGTGCGGACCACGTCTTAGGAGCGTGGTAAAAGACAGTCGGCGCGCTCGCGCGCATCCGCTTCCCCCTACCGCGTCTGGCCACGACGCTCACAATCCTAGTGGTCAAAATCTTACGCTTGGTACCCGGCTGGGCGGGTCGCCCAATGGCTGAAGCCGACCCGAAGCGGAAGTTTGAACTTGCACGTCAGACACAGGTGAATACGCTCAGAGGCGTCGCGCACCGCGATCGCTCGGTCGTCTCCCGCGGAAGCGTGAATAGGAAGAAATCTGAGCGGCACCCAGTTTTCCCGAGACAGGTCGGACTTGGGGCGCGGAATGGACCTTCAAAATGGCAAAGGCGCGCGCGACCGGCAACTGGCCTTCGACGATCCTCACTTGGACCGGGGTCATTGTCGCGCTATACGCGACCATAGTCATTCACTTCGATGGCCTGTTTCGTATTTCACTAATAACTGGTCATAGCGCCAGCGTATATACCGCACTCTTGGGCATTCTTGATGATCCCAATCTACGTATGAAACATGCGTTACCATATACTATGTTCATATTGTTGTATCTAGGCCCAATGTTTGCAGTTTTAAGCGTGCAGGAAGTTGATCGTCAGTATGCTATCCGCGTTTTAATTCTACTGTGCTCCCTGTTAGCCGCAATTGACAGCACTAGCGATGTTGCGAGTGCGATCACCACACTTACTGACCCAAAGGCGGGATGGGAGGTAGATATCCCAATGTTTCTATATGAGGCGTTCGCGCTTCTGTGTCTAATACTATCGGCTCTTGCACTCATTTACAGAATGATCAAACGGATTGACAGGGCCTTGGGATGACCAGGAAACTAATCGATGGCAAATCGACATACCTCGCAGCGAGGGCGAGTAATTGTTTGCCAATCGCTGCGGAATGACCCCTTCCCGCCCTTTTGCGACATTCCCGGACGGGTACCAAGCGTAAGATTTTGACCACTAGAAGGACCAGCCCAGCCGCATTCGTAAGGAGAACAGCAGTGACGCGCACATTGATCTTTGCGATTGCCCTCCTCGCTATTGCCGCATCAAATTCAGAGCCTGCTTTCGCGCAGGGCAAGCCCGTGGCAATCCACGGCGCAGGCGGCTCGTCATGCGGAAAATATGTCAAAGTTTACGACGCATTCCGCCCCTTCATGGATGGAAGTGCCGGAGACTTCGTCGCTTGGCAAGCCACCGCGGATTATTGGCAATACGAGGAGTGGGTCCAGGGCTACATCTTCGGCATGGATACGCGGGTATATGGCGCGCGTCCGCTTCGCGATTGGGACCAAGCGGGCATGCGGCTCTGGATTTACAACTATTGCCAAAAGCATCCGGTCGACAATGTTGCGAACGCCGCGCTCTCTTTCTTCAAGGAGTTAGGTGGCACGCTTGACTGACAGTTCCCCGGACGCCGAGACCACCGCTGGATTAGTCCGTGAAGCGGCTACTGACTTAACAGGTCAAATTGTTGCGTACTTCCGCAGCGAGCAGACGCCAATCAACGAAAGCATCTTCGTTCCGCTTCTCATCATCGCTCGCATAATCCGTACACATGACGCAATTCAATTGCTCTTAAAGCATGCGCATGTGTCTGAGGCGGCCGTGCTAACTCTCACCCAGTTTGAGCTTCGCCTTGACTTAGCATACACCGCCCATGAGCCCTCGCACGCGACGGAATGGGCTGCTCACGAGAACATGCGCTGGAGCGTGGCGCAGAAGATGGAGACGAAAATCAAAGGCCTATTCAGCGAGCACGAAGATCGCAAGAGGCTGACAGAAATCTTCTATTACCTATCCGGCATCAAACATGGAAATCCACTCTACTCGGCGCTTGGATTTCCCGCGCGCGGAAACGGACTGGGGTTGGAGATTTCCACCGGGGAAATTGTTGATGAGTTCTCAGAAGAATTTTCACGAAAGATCGCGTCCTACTCGAAATATCAGCTTGCTTGGTCATCGCAGGTTCTCAATGTCTGCACCGGACAATACGCTGTTGTGGATACCCATCTTAGACACGCCATTCGCGATTTTTATCTGAAGCTAGTTCCTGACGAGGAGGTGTTCCGCCAGTACCTCGCGAAACTCGTCACGCAAAATCAAGGTCCATTTGGTTTGAAACTTTGGAAACGGAAAGGGGTTGGCTAGCGATCCACTACTCGCCCTCAAGGGGCCGTGTGCCTGGGTGTGGCGAAGGAAAGGGGGAGCGGGTCGATCCGATCCTTCCGCGAGAGCCTTAAAGTAACACACCTGCCGCATTACTGACGAATAGTTCCCCGTCACGAAAATACCTCGAGAGCATTCCGTCGCTTGCATGCCCTGTCTGCGCCCTGATCTTGAGCGTCGACACGCCTGCCTGCACCGCACTTGTAGCGAAACCCGCGCGCAGACTGTGACCGGAGAAACCAGCGGGGTCCATACCGGCGGCGGCGACGCGCTCGTTGACAACGAGCGAGACGGCCTCACCCGAAAGTCGCTCGGCGGCAACGTGGCTGTGCCGGTCGACCGGCCGGAAGATGGGACCTTCGTCGATGCCGGAGACGGCAAGCCATCGGTCAAGGGCCTGGACCGGACAATGGCAAGTTCGGCCGAACGGGATACCGACCTTCCGACCTGCCCCTTCTTGGTCGGTCTTGGAGTGCCTCAGCATGACAATCAGGCCCTTGCCGGACGCGGTCGATGGCGATGCAATCCAGCGCCACGAGTTCTGATCGTCTGAACCCTCCCGCGAAGCCGATCAGGAGTAGCGCCCGGTCGCGCATGTCCTTCACGCCCTCGCCCATTGCGTCCAGCACCCGGAATAGGTCCTCTCTGAGCAGCGGCTTCGCCTCCCGCTGTGCGGTCCCACGTGTGCGTTTGATGCCTCGCAACGTCGCGCGGACGATTTCCGATCGGCACGGGTTGGGTAGGCCCCTGGCCTCGTGCGCCTTGGAGATTGTCGCCATGCGGCGGACGAGCGTGGCGACACTCAGGGTGTCGGAATGGGCGGCGAGATAGGACGCGACGATCGCCGGGTCGTCTGGCAGACGGCCACCCCAAGCCTCGAAATGAGCGAGGTCGGACCGATACGCGCGGCGCGTGTTGTCGGAGATGCTGCTTTCGACAAGCGCGAGAACACGGTCGGTGAGCTGTCGCGTGCAAGTACTTGCGCAGCCGCCACCTCCAAACGAGCTCGGCAGGTTCTCTCTTTGCGAGGTGTCCAGCCCCTCTGCGACCTCGTTTGTGGGTCGTGATAAGTGGGGATTATCACGAGTTAGATCGTCCAAGATCATCGTCTTGTCCTCCCGATCCGAAGCGTCTGGAGGCGGTACGCCGTCCGCAAACGTTCGTCGCGAGAGGCAAGCAGGTCGCCCTCGGTCTGGCGCGTCAAGGCAAGCAGGCGATTTTCCGTGACCTCGCTGGGCTGAATTGTGCCATCGCGGAGTATGTGCGCCAGAGAGTTGCCGCGCTCGACGAGCCGCCGGCCGACGAGTAGGCAGCGATGGCAGGTCAGCGGTTCGTGCTCGGAGCACATCAGCGCCGGCCGCGTCCGCGCCGCCATCTCCTCAACGCGCGCGATGCCTTCGGCGAAGACTTGGCTGGTCGCCATTTTCTCATAGTCCGGAACGCCGCCGTTCCGGGGACGGCCGCCGAGTTCAACGCCCAGGAACACGTAGCCCACGCCGGCGGCGTTGAGACGCTCCTTCAGCGCCGTGCGGTTGAAGTGCGGCAGCCTCGACGCCGGGTTCGATCTGACGTCGACGATGACCCCAATCTCGGCCTGATCAAGCAGGCCCCGGAATGTCGGCCAATCGTGCGATGAGTGCCCGATCGAGAGAATGATCATCGTTCGAATTGACCCTTCGGTTAGGGTCAAATCATAACAGATTATCGGGCCAAAGTCGCATGTAACGTAATGATATTGCTATTATATTTAACAGCAATGATCGCCGTAATCCGCAATTGTGGTATCTAGCCATAAGTACCAACTAGAACCAATCCCAAGCCAAAAAGTTGCGCCGAATGGCCGAATAATTTAACATCGTAATTGCAACGTTCTGTTATAGCACCGATGTCAACTTTCCGCAGCGTAACGCCACCGCGTTGCTCGTCTCAATTCCAGCTCTTCCAAAAGTCCACTGCAGCCTTCAAAAATTTCTCACACTTATCTGCCCGCCAGGTGACCGACAATCCTTCAGTCAGCAAAAAGAATTGTCCGTTCGCACACACACACTTCGTTCGGTCTGCGCTATACAGCCAGCTTATGCATGCGACGAATGTGTCTACGTACGACCCCCCGAATTTCTCGATTGGCACGTTGTAGAGCAGCCCCTCCAGATAATAGGACGGCGCAAGGCCATCTTCGATCAAACCCTCGCTCACCATGCGATTGCGCATGTTTTTGAAGATGCGCACCATCGGCTTGAACCACTGGTTTGTCGCTTGATGTTTTGCAGTGCAATTCTCAGAGTGCAGCTTTGGGAAGTTTTCGATGCGTGAACCGTCCAACGCGAAAAAGCAAAGACCTTCAACATAATCCTCGCTGCCGACGCTAACAAATTTGCGATACCGGCGGAATTTAAACGCAGGGAGAACGTCAGCGTCTCTACGATTTCCGCTGCCCGGAATGTGTATCGCCTTCGCACCCATCTTAACGCCATCGCCAAATTTCTGAGTTACGACCTCAATCACTTCCTTCTTGAAAGTTGGCAGTGTGTACTCCGCCTTGCCGTAAGCGCCGCTAAAGCCCGCACGCTCCGCATCGGCCAATCTACTCAAGTCATAATAGAACGATGAGGTTAGCTCTATTACAACGTCAACATCACTATCTCCAAAAATGTTCGTGTCGTTGCCGTACGACCCTTGGAGAAACGTTGTAAACCCTCGGTTGGCGTAAGAAGTCGATTTGCTCTCAAGAACATTCTTGATTGTGGCATAGGTGTCGCGCGACTGAGCGACGGAGCCTAGTCCAGACCAAGTTGTAAGCTGCCCTTCAGGAATAGGCATGAAATTTCCTACAACAGAAACTCTCGTAGTTGTTCTTCACGGCTCGCGAAGGACTCACTGCCACGCTGGCGAAGAACATTCAGCTTTTCCAGATCGTGCTCAAATAAGTCAGTCGCCATTTCGGGTTTTTCGAACGTATCGCTGATACGCACTGTAGCTATATGTTTAAATAGGATCGTACGCAACTGATCCATTGACTGCGTATTTATTTCCAATGTCTTCTGCAATAGTTGCACGCTGAGAAGATATTTCGCCCACCTGGTCTTGGTCCAAAAATGGGGTTTCGGCTCCGGATACACGCCGACGCCGACACTCACCACTCGAAGGGCGTCTTGGCTAACCCTCATGGCCATGATTGCGTCAGCAATCGCATATAGTGTTGGGTTATTGGCACAATAGCCGCCATCGACCAGTTCCACCCGGTCGCCAAGCCCAGTCGTGAGTATTTTTCTATCGAAAAATGGATACGCTGAGCAGGATGCTTCGACAGCTTCAGCAATCGTGCATCCAAAGCCTGGCAGGAAGGTCCCTGTGCGCCCGTGCGCCTGCTCGATGCTCCCTTTGAAAATCATCGGGCGCTCGATCACCCATTTCGTGGTCACGATACCGACGCCGGTCTTTACAGCATCAAATTTCGTTTCTCCGAACACTTCCTTCGCGAGTTCTGCGAGGGCCAACGATTTCTCGTGAGGTCTCCTCTTACCCATGACCTTCGGTACATGCGCTTTGTAGAGTGCGTGGATTTCTTCCACTCGATAGCCGAGGGCGATGAGCGCCGCGATGATTGCTCCGGTGCTTGTTCCAAAGACAAGGTCAAAACGCTCGTGCAGCGGGCATCCGATCATGCCTTCTATTTCTCTCAAGACACCGAGCGTGTAGAAGCCTTTCGCCCCGCCTCCGTCGAGGCTGAGTATTCGATAAAGGCCGCCCGCCCCCTCTAAATCTTTCGCCATGGCATGCGCCGCCAGCGTGAGTTGTCGCCCTCGTTAAGACGGTGTCGATACAGGCGCAAGGCGTGAGGCCGCTCTCCGTAACGCGAACTCGGCCTTTTGAAGGAGATCGTAACGACTGGCTCATTCCAGTTCCGGGAGACAATTTCGATCCAGCCAAGACGACAGTCGACTGGAAAATGCTAAATCGGTTCAGCCACACTGTCATGTTCGCCACGCTAGCAATAGTTCTGGAGACCTTCCCACCCACTCATTGACGGACGTCTTGAGGGGAAAATAGATCAATGTTTTCAATTGCAGTTCGCCTTCAAAATTGAGGTTCCCTCCGCGAGGGAAAGCGACCGGAAACTCAGGCAAGTACTTGCACGCACGAATTCAAATCCGTGCCCCGCTTCTTGTAGAACACGCCAATCTGTGACGAAGGCGACTTCGAGCAAACCCGCATGGACGCCCGCGTGGCCCTCGGAACCGCGCTGTGGGGTTTTGTAAAGCGAGACCCACCGGAAGAACCGTGACGTACTCTAATATCGTTCAGGACGCTCGAGCGCCGATTGAGAGGGTGGCCCTCGCCGTCACCCGAGCAAACGGAAGGTCCCCAGACGCGGGCAGTTTCCCCCGCCTTAACTCCCTGCGTGTTATTGCCCCGGATGCAGGCACTCAGATGCTGCCGATGCGCCACCGAGTTCCAGAGCGCACCGTTTGGAGCGTCCTACGTGGCGACGGTTTGGATTGACAACGTCGAGTTCAAGACCGGGCTTTCGCCCGCCGCAGTGTCCGACGCTAAAGCAAAGCTCACTTTGGCGAGGGCTGCCACAAAAGAATACACCTTCAAGTTGCGCATGAGCATCAAGGTCGATCCCGCTGCCGCGGCGGAGGCTCGCGACATCTTGATCTATGGCTATGACGCTCGACTGGTTTCCGCTTTCGCCGCCAACAAGAAGCTGAAACCGCTACAGCGTCAAACCCTTGAGAGCTGCCTTTCGGTTCCTTCGCTGCTGGAGTTTTCCGCGCCGCTGTCTGAGCAAGTGCGCGTGCATCCCAAAGCGAAGAAATCGGGCGGCGTGCGGCCGATCCACAATTTCGGCCTTCTTCATCGGACAAGTCAGCACATGGTCGACCGCATCATGTCGGCCTATTACAAGCCTCGCTGGTTCCAGTACACGCAGCGTGGCACCCATGCCGCGGCAAAGGAAGTGAAAGCGTATCTGGGGGCGGGACAGGTTCATCTGGCCCGGCTCGACATCGCAGACTTCTACCCCAGCTTCGAATTGGAGAAGCTGGTCACCGAGCTGCCCCTCCCCAAGGAGGTGGTGGAAAATGTCGTCGTAGGACGGCATATGAAGGTCGTGTTGGACCAGGAGTTCATGAAGGGCGGCCTGTCTGTCCCCTCTCTCCCCCACACCATGGATGACCTTCTGCACACGGCCCGCCTGGGACTTCCCCAAGGCTCCGCCTGCTCCCCGATCGTCAGCAGTTACTGCGTCTCGCGACTTATCTGGGCAATGTGGTTTTCCACAATGTCACTCGAGCCGTTGGTCAACTATGCCGACGATTTCCTGCTTCCGTCGTCGAGCCAAAAGCTCCTCGAAGAGAAGATTGGGGCGCTGACGAAAGCGGTGGCGTTTCTCCCAGGCGGGCACTTCGAACTGAAGCCAGAGGTTAAGGGCGACGCCGCAAACGGTTTCGACTTTCTCGGACACCATTTTCAGATTGCCGACGGAAAACTGACGACGTCGCCGACCGAAGCCAATAGGCAGGCGCTTTGGGCGAAACTCGTACGGCTTGATGCCAAGTTCGACAAATTGGTTGGCCCGCTCGGCGTCGTGAAAGAGGCAAGCAAGCAGGAAGCCCTCAAGGTGCTTGCTCAGATAACGGCGATCGGCAACGGATGGCTGTCAGCTTTCAGAGAATGTGATGACCTGAACAGCGAAATCCAGATGCTATCGCAAATGCTCGAAGACGCATGCGGTAAACTCGGCGTCACTCTAGCTGAGGTCGAGAAAGTCATCGAGCCGTACATGGACTATGAGCCGGGAAACTATGCGCTTAGCCATTGATTGCCGGGTCGGACAGCGCAAACTCAATTCTTCGGATAGAGATGCGAGAGGTCGAGACCGTCGTAGGCGATTTTGCCCATGTCCTCCGCATAGAGATCAGGGTTGGATTTCGATCCGTAGTTGTCGGCGGTCGTCTTTCCGCCTGTCCAAGCCCCAACCCCCTTTAGAAAATCGTCGGATGCCCTGATGCGTCGCGCCGCATCGCGCCAACTATGTCTGAAGCTGTAGGGGCTCTGTCGCGGTCGCAGGGAAACCGCCTCTTTCAGATATTTCTCGCGAAATCGGCGCAGCGGATAATGCGCTGGATCGTCGTATTTGTTTCGCTTGATGTCGGGGAAAAGGCGTGGATCGTTTGACGTCCGTCCCTGCTCATCGACGAACCGATCGAAGCCGATCGCGATCAGCGCCGGGTGAAGCGGGACTTTGCGTCTGCTCGTCTTGGTCTTGGTCGTCTTCTTGAACTTGCCTGTCGTCACATCGTCCTCATCATCCGTCGCGACGACATCGACAAACCACGTGCCGTTCTTCGTCCGACAGAGATCGCTGACGTGCATTTGGCAGATTTCTCGCGGACGCATGCCCATGAAGAGCTGTACGAGGGGCAGCCAAAATCGCCAACCTTTGTCGGCGTGGCGATAAGGGACGTCGTAACGACCGCAATCTTCGTAGTACGGGCTATGGAAAAACTGGCGTAGCTGGTCAAGGTCGAACGGCTCGCGCTTGTTTTCCGCCGCCACATCGTCCCGCTTGAGCGGCCTCAGATCGCTCGCGTAGTTCTTGGCGAGCAACTCCTTATTGACCGCGAGCTCGATAAGCTCTTTCAGCGTGCCGAGATACTGGCTCTGCGAGACGAAGGAGAGCGGGGCTTGACCTTCGTTCTCGGCCTGCTTGATCGCCTCCGTAAGCCGCATACCCTTGTATTTCTTGGTACGGTTCGGCGGAACGTGCGCCAGGACGGTAACCGCCTCGCGGCAGGCGTCATATTTGACGTCGCGAACCAGGGTGTCGCCTCCGAGGATTTCCTCGATCAGCGCCGCGTTCGCCCGCTGCTTGTCGAGATTTTTCCGACTTTGCCTCTGGGCCGCCCCTTCCTGTTCTTTCAACCTGACCAGTTGCGCGACTAGCTCCGCGACGGTGACGGGAGGCGGTTGCTTCGGATCGAAGAGATCGTCGAAGTGGGATTGGCCGCGGTCGCCCTCCAGATGCGCCAAAGCGCGTTTTGACAATTCGACGGCTTCCCGTCGAACCAACTCTTCAAATTCGGCGCGCCCCAATAGCTTCTCGTCGAGAACCGCGCCGCTCTGCTTCAGGAGCCGCTCGACCTCGGATGCGCTGATCTGCTCGCGATCGTAATCTCGCGCACGACCAAGTGCGACGCAGAGGTTCTCTTCAAGAGTTTTTCTCGCTTCGGCGTATTCAGGCCCGTCGAGCCTCGGTTCCGATCGCCACGTCTCTTCGCGCAATCGGTCCCGGCGCTCGACATCCTCTTGAACCAGTCGCATGGCAAGCGGGCGAGTGAGCGGGCGCAGGGCGTTAGGGACTGGCTCGGACGAATTCTTGCAGCCCGATTTCAGCTTCGCTCGGGCTTCGTCAAATCTGGCCGTCCACTCGACGTCGGCCCTTTCGCGCTTCTTGGTCGCGGCCTTTGTGAAAGGAGTGCCGAGCGAGAACTGGATGGTCTTGGTTTTGAGCACCCCGACGAGGTCCCTGGGAACACGGCGCTTGAAATACCAGACGCCATTTCTCCGGATCATGTGAAGGGTGGTGGACACCTTTTCCATTCCCATTGTGTATCACGGACGTGTGACACTCGGGAACGCTAAGGCGTTGATTTCTTGTGTTCCTTGGTTTCCCAAGGATTTACGAAGGTTTTGGTGGAGCTGAGGGGATTCGAACCCCTGACCTCTGCAGTGCGATTGCAGCGCTCTCCCATCTGAGCTACAGCCCCGTCCGCGCGGCTGTTTACGTGCGCGCCCCGCGGGTGTCAACGAAAGAAAGCGGGAATAGGCCGACAAGGAGCGTCCATGCGGGCCATACTCAACGTCCTGATTCTCGCCCTCGATCTCTATAAGCTGGTGATCATCGTCGCCGCGGTCATGTCGTGGCTGATCGCCTTCAACGTCGTCAACGTCCGCAACGAGGTCGTCCGGACGATCTGGAGCGCGCTGGTGGCGATGACCGAGCCGGCCTTGCGGCCGATCCGCCGCTTCCTGCCCAACACCGGCGGTCTCGATATTTCGCCGATCGTCCTGTTCCTGCTCATCCTGCTCGTCGAACAGATCATCACGCTCTACATCTACCCCTACGTCTTCTGAACGCCGTCGTGAGCGCCCCGTCCAAGACCGCCGCCGGCCGGTTCTTCGAGGACTTCCGCCTCGGCGAAACGCTCCGCCACGCGACGCCGCGCACGGTCACGGTCGGCGACGTCGCGCTCTATTCGGCGCTCTATGGGACGCGCTTCGCCGTGCAGAGCGCCGAGACCTTCGCCGGCGCGATCGGCTACCCGCGCTCGCCGGTCGACGACCTGCTCGCCTTCCACGTCGTGTTCGGCAAAACCGTGCCCGACGTCTCGCTCAACGCGATCGCCAATCTCGGCTACGCCGCCTGCCGCTTTCTCGAGCCGGTCTACCCCGGCGACACGCTGTCGGCGTCCTCCGAGGTGATCGGCCTCAAGGAGAATTCCAACCGCCAGAGCGGCGTCGTCTATGTCCGCTCGCAGGGTTTCGACCAGCACGGGCGGCTCGCGCTCGAATACGTGCGCTGGGTGATGGTGCGCAAGCGCGACCCGGAGGCCGCGGCGCCGCAAGCGCACGTCCCCGATCTGCCCGCGGCGATCGCGCCGGCCGAACTCGGCGCCGCCTGCCCCGAGATCGACGCGGGCGCCTACGATTTCGCCCTCGCCGGCTCGCCCCATCGCTGGGGCGACTATGCGCCGGGCGAGCGCATCGACCATGTCGACGGCGTCACCGTCGAAGAAGCCGAGCATCAGATCGCGACGCGCCTCTACCAGAACACCGCCAAGGTGCACTTCAATCTCCACAGCGAGGGCCAGGGCCGCTTCGGCCGGCGGCTGATCTACGGCGGCCACGTCATCTCGCTGGCGCGCGCGCTTTCCTTCAACGGCCTCGCCAACGCCTTCCACATCGCCGCGATCAACGGCGGCCGGCACGTCGCGCCGCTGTTCGCCGGCGATACGGTTTTCGCCTGGAGCGAGGTTCTGGAAACGGCGGCGCCGCCCGGCCGCGCCGACGTCGGCGCGCTGCGGTTGCGGACGGTCGCGACCAAGAACCGCCCGTGTGGCGATTTCCCGCTGCGCCAAGGCGAAGGCTACGAGCCGAGCGTCGTCCTCGACCTCGACTATTGGGTTCTGCTGCCGCGATAGAGGGAACGCGATGCGCCTGCCGAGCGACGCCGCGCTGATACTCGTCGACCTGCAACTGGCGATCGACGACGCGCGCTGGGGCCCGCGCAACAACCCGCATGCCGAGCGGGCGATCGCCGCCCTGCTCGCCGCCTGGCGCGAGGAAGGCCTGCCGATCGTCCATATCCGCCACGACTCGGTCGAGCCGGACTCGCCCTATCGCCCCGACCGGCCGAGCCACGCCTTCAAGCCGGAGACCGCGCCCCGCCCCGGCGAGGCGATCGTGGCGAAGAGCGCCCACAGCGCCTTCGTTGGCACTTCGCTCGAGGAAACGCTCGACGGCCTCGGCGCGACGACGCTGGCGATCTGCGGCGTGCTGACCCACAATTCGGTCGAAGCGACGGCGCGCCACGCCGCCGATCTCGGTTATCGCGTCTTTGTCGTCGCCGACGCCTGCTGGGCGGTCGCGCTTGCCGACGGCGCCGGCGGCTTCTGGCCGGCGGAGATCGTTCACCGCGTCGCGCTCGCCTGTCTCGCCGGCGAATACGCGGCGATCGTCGACACGGATATGACTTTGGCGGCGGCGCGGCTCGCCAAGACGCGGCTACGGTCGCGGGAGGCCTCCGCCAGAGCCGACGACTGAGCCGAAAACGCTGGCGCCGGCTCACGCGGCGCTTGCTCCCGCCGGTCCGCTGGCGCTATTTCGCCCTCGGGTCTTCGGAGGGTCCGAGGTGGCGCCTTTTTCGATCGCGATCATCGGCGTCGGCAAGGTTGCCCGCGACGAGCATCTTCCGGTCATCGCCGGCGACCCGAGCTTCCGTTTGGTCGGCGTCGTCAGCCGGTCGGGGGCGAAAGTCGAGGGCGTCCCCACGTTCGCGACGCCCGCCGAGCTCTACGCGGCCGCGCCGAGCCTCGACGCGGTGGCGATCTGCACGCCGCCCAACGTCCGCCATCGCTTGGCGCGCGAAGCGATCGACGCCGGCAAGCACGTCCTGCTGGAAAAGCCCGCGGCGCCGACGCTTGCGGAAATTCGCGATCTGACCGCCCACGCCGCCGAGCGCGGTCGGATCGTCTTCGCCGCCAGCCATTCGCAATTCCATCGCCCGGTCGAGCCGGCCCGGCTGCGCCTCGTCGGCCGTCGGCTCGCGCGCGTGGCGATCGAATGGACGGAGGACGTGCGCGTCTGGCATCCCGGCCAGGAATGGATCTGGCAAGACGGCAATTTCGGCGTGTTCGATTCCGGCATCAACGCGTTGTCGATCCTCGCCAAGATCGCGCCGGGCCCGGTGTACGTCAAAAGCGCCAAGCTCGATTATCCGGCTAATCGCGACACGCCGATCGCCGCCTCGCTCGTGCTCGTCTGCCCCGCCGCGGCGCCTGGGGCGCAACTGACGGCGACGTTCGACTGGCGGCGCAGCGGCCGCCAGACCTGGCGCGTCGACATCGACGTCGTCGACGGGCCGCGCCTCAGCCTGATCGAGGGCGGCGCCAAGTTGCTGGTCGACGGCCGCCTGGAGGCGAGCGATCCGGCGACCGAATACGCCGACCTCTACGCCCGTTTCGCCGAACTCCTCGCCCGCGGCGAGAGCGTGGTGGACGGCGCCGCTTCGCAACTCGTCGCCGACGCCTTCAGGCTCGGCGAGCGCAGGACCGTCGAACCGTTCCACTGGTGACGGCGCGCCCCGATCGGCGCTGTTTGTCGATCGAGAATTCGTGCGCCGCCGAGGACAGGCGGGCCGCGCGGCGCCTCAACACTCACGCGCGCGACGCGCTTCGACGAGCCGTTCGAATTGCCGCCGCCAAGCCGTCGGCCGCGCCAGCTCCCAGGCCGGCTTCGCCGCGCGGGCGTCGTCGCGCGCCCGCAACTGCGCGACCAA
The DNA here is from genome assembly GCA_049513815.1 of Roseiarcus sp. Taxonomy (GTDB): domain Bacteria; phylum Pseudomonadota; class Alphaproteobacteria; order Rhizobiales; family Beijerinckiaceae; genus Roseiarcus. Next base: position 25,378 of record JBEKVR010000013.1, read on the forward strand.
CGCCAGCGCGTCCTCCCGCTTTCGATCGACGCGATGATCGGCGAGGAGCGCGATCAGCGACGCCGGCGCGCCGGCGCGCTCGACCAAAGCCTGAAACGTGAGGCGCTTGAAGAACAGGGCGCGCGCGCTCGCCTCCAGCGCCTGCGCCAGCGCCGGCTCGATCAGTCCGCGCGCGGCAAGGCGGCGAATGGTCGCTTCGACGTTCACCAGCGCCTCGGTCAGCGGCATATAGTCGAACTCGGCGGGCGCATGAAGCTGGGCGACGGCGGCGTCGTCGACCAGATCGCCGTTCATGTAGCGGGCGAAAATTTCGCCGACGCCGATCATGCCGAAATGCGCGCATTCGGCGGCGCGCAACGCGCCGAGACTGCCGCCGCCATAGACCGCCACGCCCTCGCTCAGCGCGAACAGAATCTCCTTGTGCCAGGGCGCGGCGACGTCCTCGTAGCGACCGTCGACGAGGCCGATCGCCGTCGCGCCGTCAAGCACGGCGGCGGCGACGTCGCCTTGCGCCGCGGGACCGCGACAGACGATTCCGGGCGCGGCGGCGATGCGCCCGCCGACGATGTCGCCATAAAGCGACGGGCCGGCGAACAGCGTCTTCATCGATGCGCGAGCTTGGCGCGCACCGCGCGAGGTCCGAGCGGAAAGCGGCGCGCGCCGGGAATCGTCTCGAGATCGGAGACCAGCGCCTTGGCGACGGCGAAACCGCGATCGCCGGCCTCGAGCGGCGCGACAATCGCCGAGCTGACGCCGATCGCCCTCAAGCGCGAGGCGATGTGGCCGATGTACTCGGCGGGCGCGACTGCGACGGCGGCGGCCGGCGCATGGGCCGACGGCTCGGCCTGGGCGAACGGCAGCAGGTCGCGCGCGATGCGCGCGCGGTAGTCGCCGGGATCGAAATCGTCGCGCGCGCCGGAGATCGCGGTCAGCCGCGACTGCGCCGCTTCGGTGACGGCGCGAATAGCGGCGCGCGCCGGATCGGGATGGCAGCCGCTGCCGCTCTGCAGGTCGAAATGGCGCCAGCGCGCCGGATCGCTGTCGAGTGAGGGCGAGATCGCGGCGAAGCAGACGGGAATCGCGACGTCGGTCGAAATGTCGAACAGGCGCAGGCGAAGTCCAGCCGCTTCGATCTTGGCCGCAAGCGCGGCGAGCTCAGGATCGTCGAAATCGCGCGGATCGCGGCAACGTTTCCCGACTTCGGCGTCGTCGCACAACGACCAAAGCGCCAGCGCGTCGCGTTCGACGCGCTCGCACAGACCGTGGAACGCCGCCTCCCAAAGCACGTTGCCCGAGGCGAGACCGTCGGTCGATTGCCAATAGCGCGCCTCGGCCGCCGCCTCGCCGAGCGTGACCGCGTCGAGCGGAACCCAGACCGGCGCGTCGTCCATCAGCTCGACGCCGGCGATCCAGTCGATCGGCTCGTCGGGACGCGGGGGCGACGCCCCGACGCGCAGCAGTTCGTCGAGCGGCGCGGCGCGGCGCCCAGAGGCCGCCATTGCGCGCGGCGACAGGGTGAGATGCGGCAGATCGCGCCGCTCGGCGGTGGCGACCTCGATCGCCTCCATCATCGCCGAGGCGGCCGCGGCGGCGTCGTCGACGCCCTTGCCTTGCGACACGGCGAGCGTGGCGGCGTTCGGACGAATGGCCGCCCAAACGGGAATGCCGACCTCGTCGAGCCCGGTCAGCCGCGCCAGCCTGGTGACGCCGAAATCCGACAGCCGCGGCCGCAACGCGGCGAGCGTCTCAGCCGGCGCGAGAACGCGATCGAAATAGCGAGAAACGACGCCGCGCGCCGGAAGCGACGCGGCGTCGATCACTTTATTGCACGACGTGCGCCGGGAACGACGCAGCGGCCGAACGTTGCCCGGCCGCAGCGAACGTCTCGACTTCCGTCACCGGCAAGTCGAGCCCGCGGGCCGTGCTCGCCGAAATCTCCGAGATCGTCGGCCGATCGAAACTGATCAGCCAAATACGCCCGTCGTCCTTGGTGCGCAGAATGATCGCTTTGCTCATGCTTCCCTCCTCGGCCCGCGCCAACTGACGCGGAGCGGCGATCACATAAATCCCGCCGCGCGCAGACCTTCAGTGTAGTTTCTCAGAAAGACTTTGTCGCGGCACGGAAATATGGCCAGCCAGGCGCGCAGATCGAAGTTGGGATTGAAATCCAACGCGGCCTTCATCACCCGGCGCGCCCCGGCGATGTCGCCCAACAGGGCGCGCGACGCGGCGGAGATGCGGAACGCCGGCGCCGGATTGGTCATCTGCTTCACTTGCAGCAGCGTCGCTCCGTAGTCCTCGCGGGCGAAATGGGCGCCGGCGAGCACCCAGCGGATGTAGTCGTTGCCCGGATCGAAGGAGCGCACCAGATCGTCGAGCATGGCGATCGCTTCGCGCGACTGGCCGTTGAACACCAGCGCGTCGGCGAGATCGGCCCGCACGCCGCGGTCTTCCGGACACAGGCTGGCGGCGCGGTTGAGGCATTCGATGCCTTCGTCGAGCCGCCGACGATAGACGCGCACCAGACCGAGCTCGTGATAGCCGCGGTGATCGTCGGGACTGATGGCGATGGCTTGCTTGGCGAACTGCTCGGCGAACTCCAGCGGCGCGACCTCGAAGGGCGCCCGCACCAGCCATTCCATGACGTGCGATCGCGCCAGCGCGGCGATGGTCGGCACGAAGTCGGGGGCGACGGTCTGCGCCGACTTCAACAGGCGGCGCGCGCGCCGGATCGACGGCAAGTCGATGGCGTTGAGCAGCCGTTGCGCCTCGAGCGTGAACCGATAGGCGACGCGCAAACCGTCGACGCCTTCGCGCAGCGCGATCTCGCGATCCTCGATATGACGCAGAACCGAGTTCAACGTAACCGGCGCGCGCTCGAAGTATTGGCTGCTGTCGGCGAACGACGCGGCCCAAAGAATTTGATGCTCCGGCAGCGTCAGCAGGCGCAGCTGAACGGCGCTGATCCGGCCTTGGGCGAGTCGGACTTCGACGAGATAGTCGGCCTCTTGCTGCGCCTTCTGGTCGACCAGGGAGTCGACTGCGAGCACAGTCAGCGCCCGGGTCTGCGCCAGGCGCGTGGCGATGTCGGCGCCCAATTCGGCGACCAGCTCGCGCCCGGCCGCGGGCGCGTAGCTCGGCGCATGCGGCGAAACGATCGCGCGCGGCAGCTCGTCGTTGCGCGCGTCCAGGCGCGGCGCGTTCGCCGCCAGCTCCACCGCCCCGTTGGCGGGCGCGTTCCGCCTCAAAGCGCGTTCGACCGGGAGGACCACGACAGGCGCCGGCCGCCGCTCGGCGCGAACCTCATGGACGTGGTCGCGTTGGCGTCGATATTGGTCGGCGCGCGTCGCGTCGCCGCGTTCCTGATAGGCCTGGATCAGCGCCCGATAGGCGATGTCCTGGCGTGGATCGATTTCCAGAATGCGCGTGGCGGCGACGATCGCCGCCTCTTCGACCAGGCCCTTCGCCTGCGCCTCGACGTAGGGCGTCAACGCGCTCAAGAACTCGGCGCGCAACGCTGCGCGCTCGCGCGCCAGCCAGCTCTCGAGCGCATCGCCGTGGGCGGTCAAGCCGGCGAGCAGGTCGCCGCCATACGCTTCGCAGGCGGCGGCGACGTCCACGCTTTCGGTCGAACGGATCGCCGCCAGAAAGCGACGCAGATCGATCGATACGTTGCGCGGACTGAGGACGATCTCCGTGGCCGTCGTTTCCAACAACTGCATGTCAAGGGAGATTTCGGCGGAGCGGATGCGAAACAGCAATTGACGCAGGTTGCCGGCTTGGCGAGCGCGGTCGACCTTTTCCCAGAGGAAGGCGCCCACCTCCTCACGGGAAGCGCGCCCGCCCGGGCAATCGAGCAGCAAGTAGGCGAGGAGCGCCAGCGCCAAACGCGGCAACGCCGCCGCGTCACTCGACTTTTCGACGCCGCGCGCGGAACCCAGGAGGACGACGGCGTTAACGCCGCCTCTCGTTGTCGCAGTCTCTTCCGTCACCAACATTCAGCAGTCAATTTCCCCGTGAGTAAGTCATAACAAAACTGAGCGAACCAACAACTCTCGAGCGGCAACGAGACGACTTTGTAACGCTGTTTGTAACGCACATCACGCCTTCGTGATGACCAAACGGAGTCCGCGGCCTGTCGCAGGATCGGGCGCGGCCGCCGCCGAAAATTCGCTGCGTGAGGCCGGCGGAGCGGCGCCGCGGTCGGCATCGGCGCAGTTTTGGCCCATTCCCTCAGGCTCAAAGGCCGATTCCGCCTCGGTTCTCGCCAAAACCGACGCTCCCGCCGCCGCGCCAGGTCCCCTACACGCGGCCGCGCTCCAATCCGAGGAGGCGGTCGAGCGCGATCCGACCCGGCCCGAAGGTCATGATCGACAGCGCCATCGCCGCCCATGGCAGATGGAAGTTGGCCCAACCGTCGGGAACGGTGAGCTGGATGACCGCCGTCATCGCCAGGAGGCCGAGCGCCGCGTAGCGGGTCGCGAAGCCGAAGACGAGCAGGACCGGCAGGATGGTCTCGCCGAGCGCCGACAGCGTCGCCATCGTCTCGGGGAACGGAAAGGCGTATTCGCCGCCGAACAGATGCAGCTTGAACTCGTCGACGAACAATTGCCGCGCGCCGAAGGAGAGCGTGAGGAAGCCGTCCCATTTCGTCATGCCCGACTTCCAGAACGGGACGGCGACAGCGAAGCGCAACGCCAGCATGGCGAGCGACATCGGCAGCCAGCCAAACAAAGCGTCGGTCAAGCGGGCGATGGGATTGGCGCGCATCAGCGGCGCCGAGGGGGCGTCAGCGGTCGTCATCGTCGGGACTCCTTCAAATCAGGGATTGGAACGCGCCGGCCTCGATGAGGCCGACGAGATGGGCGCCGGGATCGAAGCCGTCGGCCGCGGCGAGCGCCGCTGCTTCGCCCAGGCTCGCGCCGGAAAACAACGCCGCGGCGAAGGCGAAGCCGCCAGGCGGCAGAACGCGTACAAGAACGTCGGCGTCAGGCCGCGCGACCAGCGCCTCCTCGGCCGACCAGACCTCGGGCGCACGCGGTTCGCCCTCGCCCTGCGAAACGGCCCAGATCGACGCGGCGGGGTGCGAGAATCGGAGCAGCCGCGCGGCGGGATGGGGCTGAAAGCGCAGCGCCTCGAGCCCGTCGGGCGCGATCGCCGCCAGCGCGTCGAGGCCGAGCGCGTCGGCTTCAGCGGCGTGATAGGCCTCGACCCAGGCGTTCTCGAGCCGCGCCACGTCGGCGAGGAAGGGAATCGCGCTTGCGGGAGGAAAACCGGCGATGAAGGCGGGGAAGCCGTCGCCGTAGCGGATCAGCGCCGGCGAGCGCGGCTTTTCCGCCGCGACGAAGGCGCCGGCCATGCCGCGGAAGAAGTCGTCGCCAACCAGGCGCCGGACGACCGGGTAGCGCGCCTCGATGGCGCCGATCAGCGCGACCGCGACATTGTTGCGATAGACGGCGAAGCGGCGCTCGACCGGCCGTTCGTCGCCTCGCCGCGTCGCCGCGGGAGCCGGACGCGACAGGTCGAGCAGCGCGCAGGCGAAGCTGGCGATCGTCGTCTCAAACGGCATGACGCATCCTCCTAGCGTTGGCGCTCTGCGCCATCGCCGCATCGGCGCGGCGCGCCTCGGCGAGCAGGACCGGCCATTGCGGCACGTCGTTGTCCCATTCGATCAGCGTCGGCGTCGGCCCCAGTCGGCCGACCGTCTCCTGGTAGAGCGCCCACACCGCCGCCCGCACCGGCGAATTGTGGGCGTCGATCAGCAACGGCGCGCCTTCGTCGTCGGTCGCGTCGGCGTAGCCGGCGAGATGGATCTCGCCGACATGGCGCAGCGGAAAGGCGGCGAGATAGGCGAAGGGGTCGAAGCCGTGGTTGGTCGCGCTGACAAAGACGTTGTTGACGTCGAGCAACAGGCCGCAGCCGGTGCGGCGGACGACTTCGGCGAGGAATTCGGTCTCGGAGATCGCGCTGTCGCTGAACTGCACGTAGGTCGACGGGTTCTCGAGCAGCATGCGCGTCGCCAGCGTCTCCTGTGTCTCGTCGATATGGCGGCAGACGACGGCCAGCGTTTCGTCGTCGTAGGGCAACGGCAGCAGGTCGGCGAGGAAGCCCTCGTCGTGGCTCGACCAGGCGAGGTGTTCGGAAAACTGCGCCGGCTGATAGCGGCGGATCAGCCCCTTGAGCCGCGCGAGGTGGTCGCGGTCGAGCGGCCGCGGCGAGCCGATCGACAGCCCCACGCCGTGCAGCGACAGCGGATAATGGTCGCGAATCGCCTCGAGCCGGCGATGCGGCGGCCCGCCGTCGCCCATGTAGGTCTCGGCGTGAACTTCGAAGAAGCCGACCTCGCGCGGGCCGGCGAGGATCGCCGCGAAATGTTCGGGCTTGAAGCCGACGCCGACGCGGCCCGGCAAGGGCCCGGCGCCGCGCGCCGGGATGAGTTTCAGGTCCGTCATGGCGACCTCCGTTGAACCGTCAACGGCGTCTTCGCGGGACGGCCGCCGCGTGTTACACGGCGCGGGCGGTCCGGAGCGCCCGGAACGTGGCAAAAGCGCCGGCGGCGGCGTAACAAACCGCGGCGACGGAACGAAACGGACATGAGCGAGACCCCCGCCGCGGGCCCCGGCGACGACAAATGGGCGCCGACCATGCGCGCCGCCTTGGCGGGCGACGAGGCGGCCTATCGGCGGTTGCTCGAGGAGATTGGCCGGTCGGTCAGGGCGATGGCGCGCGGCGCCTTCGCCCGCGCCAGGGTCGGCGACGCGGATATCGAGGATGTCGTGCAGGAAACCTTGTTGGCGATCCACCTGAAGCGCGGCACCTGGGACGGCGGCCCCAGGCTCTCGCCGTGGGTCAACGCCATCGCCCGCCACAAGATCATCGACGCGATGCGCCGACGCGGCGTGCGCCGAGCCGAGCCGATCGAGGATTTCGAAGCGGTGCTCGCCGCGCCCGAAGGCGACGACCCGCACACCCGCAGCGACATCGAGCGGGTGATGCTGCAGCTTGCGCCGCGCCAGCGCGACATCGTCACCGCGATCTCGCTCGAAGGCCAATCGATCTCGGCGACCGCGGCGCGACTGGCGATGAGCGAAGTCGCGGTGCGGGTGGCGCTGCACCGCGCGCTGAAGGCGCTGGCGGTCGCCTGGCGGAGCGCGACCCAATGAAGACCGCCGACCTGATCAACGCGCTCGCCGCCGAACCGCCGCCGCCCCCGCTCCGGCTCGGCCGCCGCGTCGCGCTGGCGCTGGTTCTCGGCGCTGGCGTAAGCGCCGTGCTGTTCATGACGGCGCTCGGGCCGCGGCACGATTTCGCCGCCGCCGCCCGCACCATGCGCTTCGACCTCAAGTTCGTCGACACGCTGGCGCTATTGCTGCCGAGCGTCCTGCTGGCGGTCAGGCTGCTCAGGCCCGAGGCGCGGCCGGGCGCGCTGGTGGCGGCGCTGGTCGCGCCGTTCGTTCTGCTCGGCGGCGCGGCAGTCGTCGAACTCGTCGTGACGCCGGCCGATCTGTGGGTGACGCGCCTTGTCGGGACCAACGCCCTGCACTGCCTGACGCTGATCCCGCTGATGTCGATCCCGCCGCTCGCCGCGCTGATCGTCGCCATGCGGGCCGGCGCGCCGAGCCATCCGGCGCTGACCGGCGCGCTCGCCGGCGCCGCGGCGGCCGGCGCCGCAGCGACGATCTACGCCACCAATTGCACCGACGATTCGCCGCTGTTCGTCGCCAGCTGGTACCCGTTGGCGACGCTCGTCGTCGTCGCCGCGGGCGCGCTCGCCGGACGCAAGTGGCTGCAATGGTGAGACTGTAGACGACACCGCCGCCCGTTTCGACGGTCTCTTTCGGCGCTCGGCGAAGGCGCTATCCGCCATCCTCCCCCGCAAAGCGGGGGAGGATGGACGGCCTCACTTGATCAGCGGCTTCAGGATCGCATCGAGATCGGCCGTCGACAGCTCGCCGTCGTAGACCTTGCCGTCGATGACGAAGGTCGGCGTGCCCTGCACCTTCACGTCCGCTTCCGCCGCGTTGAGGATCTTGGTGATCGCGTTAGCCTTCGACTGGTCCTTGAGGCAGGTCATCGCCTGGTCGTGGCTCATGCCGGTCGGCCGCAGCGCGGTGATCAGCGCCTCGAGCGGATTGTCGACGAAGGCCCACTTATCCTGCTCGGCGAACAGCAGGTCGATCGTCGCCAGGGTCTTGTCGTCGCCCTCGCAGCGCGCCAGCACGAAAGCGGCGACGTCGAGCGGATTGCGGGCGAACTCGCGGAAAATGAAATGGACCTTGCCGGTGTCGACATAGGCCTTTTGGAAGGCGGGGAGAACAGTGGTGGCGAAGGTGGCGCAATGCGAGCAGGTCAGCGAGCCGTATTCGATCACCGTCACGCCTTTGGGATCGCCGAGCGACAGTTCCGGCAACGGCCCTGGCTGCAGCACTTTCGCCATGTCGACCGTCCCTGCCGGCGCCGGCGCCGGCGCGGCGATCGCGGGCGACAGCGTCAAGGCCAGCGCCGCCGCGGCGGCGAAACGGACGACGGCGGACGGAAGGAAAGCGATCACAGGAAACTCCGGGGTTGGGCGCGGCGCGATTAAGCGCCGACGGCGGGCGGAGATTGGACTATTTCCCCCGTCGCCGGCAAGGGCGGCGGCCGACCGTTCAGGCCCGGAGCGCCCTCGCCTGGGCGGCGCGCCTCAGGCCGCGAGCGCCGCTTTGAGGCGCGGCTGGGCGACGACGATTCCGTGCTGCTCGGCCAGGGCGGCGAGCCCGCCGAAGCGCCGCTGCTTCTTCGCCGCATGGTTGGTGAAAATGTCGGCGAGTTTGTGGTCGAGGAATGGATTGCGGAAACGCTCGATGACCGACGCGCGATAGGCGCGCGCCTCTTCGCCCATGCCAAGTCCGTCGAAAACCGGCAGCACTTCGCGATCGTAAAGATCGTTAAGCTCCGCGAGCGTCGCCGGGTCGGCGAGCGCCACGCGCACGAATTCGTTCGCCGCGCCGCCGCGCCGGCTCCACAATTCCGCGAGATAGGTGTGGCCGAGATTGAGGATGAACAGCTTCAGCCGCTCGTAGCGTTTGAGATCGTCGGTGACGACGACGCTCGGGTGGCGGCACGGCATGATCAAGCCGGGCCGGTTCTCGACCGCCCACAGCGAATAGGGCTCGGCGACCGCGCCCGCGGGCTCCAACGGCGCTGAGACGATGCGGTCGACCAGCGAATTGACCCACAAGCAGTCGTCGCCGAGCCAGCGACGGAAGGCTTCGGGCAGGCCCCAGCTCGCCGCCAGCTCCAGCGTCAGCGCCTTCAGACGGTCGCCGTTGCCTTCGATCAGCTCGCAGGGAAACAGCGTCGGCGCCGGGCGACTGGCGGCGAAGCGGGCGTAGAGCAGCTTGGTCAGCTTGGCGGGGAACGACTTCGGAACGCCGTTGTCCGGCTGATCGGCCGGGTTGAGCTCGTAGCCGCGGTCGCCGGTGTTCGAGACGATCCAGCGCGCGTTGAGGAACAGCTTTTCCGCCGCCGGCCAGTCGAGATTGGCGTCGACGCCGCGGCCGATGCTGTCGACTTCCTCCCATGCGTCGACCGCCGCGCCGCTGACGAGGCCGCGCACGTGGATGCGATAGGGGAGACCGGCGTCGAAGAAGGCGACGCGACGCGCGCTTTCAGCCGACGCGGTCGTCTGGACGACGGCGATCCGCCGCGTCCCCGGCCCATCGGCGAAGCCGCGAGCGACGAAATAATCGAAGTGGGCCTGAAGGAAGCGGCTCGTGCCGAATTGCAGAATGGGAAAAGGCATCGGTCAGATCTCGATCAGCGCTTTGACGACGCCGCTGGCCGGATCGAGCCAGTGCGGAAAGACGCGCGCCGCGTCGTCGAGCGAGGCGCGATGAGTGGCGAGCGCCTCGGTCGCGATCGCGCCGGAGCGCAGCGCGGCGAACACGGTCTCGAAGTCGGCCCGCGTCGCATTGCGGCTGCCGAGCAGCGTCGTCTCGCGTTTGTGGAATTCCGGATCGGCGAACGTGATGTCGCCTAGCACGATGCTGACCAGCACGTAGCTGCCGCCGTGGGCGACGAGAGTGAAGCCGGCGTTCATCGCCGGCGGCGAGCCGGTGCAGTCGAATACGCAATCGAAGAAATCGCCGCCGGTCAGCGTCCCCAGCCGGTCGCGAGCGCCCTCGCCCGCCTCGATCGCATGTTCGACGCCGATCGCCTTGCGCGCGAAGGCGAGACGATCGGCGCGCGTGTCGAGCATCGTCACGTCGCCGCCGTGCGCGCGGGCGAAGATCGCCGTGGCGAGGCCGATCGGGCCGGCGCCGACGACCACGACCTTCTGGCCGGGCTCCACCGCGCCGCGCCGCGCCGCATGCGCGCCGACGGCGAGAAACTCGGCCATCGCCGCCTGGTCGATGCTGACGCCCTCGGCGTCGATGAGATTGTCCTCCGGCACGGCCAGCCAATCGGCGAAGCCGCCGTCGCTGTGGACGCCGATCACGTTCATGCGCTGGCAGCAGTTCGGTTTGCCGCGCCGACAGGCGACGCATTGGCCGCAAGCGACATAGGGAAGAACCGTGACCTGTTGGCCGACGCGGAAGCGGCTCGGCCCGGCGACCGCCGCGATCTCGCCGCCGAGTTCATGGCCGATCACGCGCGGATATTCGAAATAGGGTTGCGTGCCCTCGAAAATATGCAGATCGGCGCCGCATACGCCTGCCCGTTTTATGCGCACCAGCGGCGCGCCCGCCGCGGCGACGGGCGCCGGCCGTTCGACGAGGGAAAGATTGCGCGGACTGCGGCAGAGAAGGGCTCTCACGATCGTGATCCCGCTCGACTTGGCTTCGGCGACGCTGGCATGTTAGTCCCCGTGTGGCCGCCACGGCAAGCTTTTCCCGACGGTTGGCCTGTTTTCCCCCACCCTCTCCCGCCACACTGCTAGGAAAGCTAAGATAAACGGCCGCGACCAGCCGGCGCCCGCGCGCCGGAGCGGTTCGGGCGTCTGTCCCGGCCAATCGCCGCGCAAAGGCGAAACGACGGCGGGCGATTGCGCCAGCCGCCCGAGCGCGTTGCGCCAATGGAGAATCACGATGGAATACCGACAGTTAGGCAATTCGGGACTGATGATCTCGGAGTTGACCCTGGGAACAATGACGTTCGGCGGCCAGGGCGGCTTCGCCAAGGTCGGCGCGGTGTCGCTCGCCGAAGCGCGCCGGCTGATCGACCTCGTCGCCGACGCCGGCGTCAATCTGATCGACACCGCCGACGTCTATTCGGCCGGGCTGGCCGAAGGGATTCTCGGCGAAGCGATGGGCGGCAAGCGCCCGCCCGGCATGCTGATCGCCTCCAAGGCGCGTTTCACCATGGGCCCGGGCCCCAACGACAAGGGCCTGTCGCGCTGGCACCTCATCCGCGCCGCCGAAGCGAGCCTCAAGCGGCTGCGCACCGACGTCATCGACCTTTATCAGGTCCATCAATGGGACGGGCTGACGCCGCTCGAGGAGACGCTCGAGGCGCTCGACAACCTCGTGCGCTCGGGCAAGGTGCGCTACGTCGGCTGCTCCAACTATTCCGGCTGGCACGTGATGAAGGCGCTCGAGATCGCGCGCCGCGAAGGGCGCATTCCGTTCGTGTCGCAGCAGATCCACTACACGCTGCAGGCGCGCGAGGCCGAATACGAGCTGATCCCGATCTCGATCGACCAGAAGCTCGGCGTGCTGGTGTGGAGCCCGCTCGCCGGCGGCCTGCTGTCGGGCAAGCATCGGCGCAACAAGGCCACGCCCGGCGACACGCGCCTGGCGGCCGGCTGGAAGGAGCCGCCGATCGCCGACGAGAACAAGTTGTGGGACATCGTCGACGAACTCGTCGCCGTCGCCGAGGCGCACAGGGTCTCGCCGGCGCAGATCGCGCTTGCCTGGCTGCTCGGCCGCCCCGCCGTCACCACGGTCATCATCGGCGGCCGCACCGAGGCGCAGATCAAGGACAATCTCGGCGCCGCCAACGTCAAGCTGAGCTTGGAGGAGCGCGCGCGGCTCGACAAGGTCAGCCAGCCGACGCTGCTCTACCCCTACTGGCACCAGGCGTGGACGGCGAACGATCGGCTCGGCCCGGCCGACCTGGCGCTGATCGGACCGCACTTAAGCTGACGCACGAGAAGGGCGAAGGCGACGCGCCATCCTCCCCCGCGAGGCGGGGGAGGATGGCGCGTAGCAACTTCGCAATCCGGCAACCTGGACGCATTTCCGGTGTGCGCTCAGCCCTTCAGCGCCGCCAGGATCGCCTCGGTCGAGCGGACGCGCGAGACGCGCGGCAGGGTCGTCTCGACGGCGAAGCGGTGCGCCGCTTCGCTGACGGAGCTTGTCGCATCTTCGGCGACGACGACCGAGTAGCCGAGCTGCCAGGCTTCGCGCGCCGTCTGCTCGACGCCGAAATTGGTGGCGACGCCGGTCAACACGATCGTGTCGAGCCCGCGCCGCCTGAGCTGCAGATCGAGTTCCGTGCCGTGGAAGGCGCCCCACTGGCGCTTGACGATCTCGAGAGCGCCCTTCCACCCGGCGACCTCGGGAACGAATTCCATCCAGTCGGGCGGCCGTGGGCCGCCCGCCATCGGCTGGTCGACCTCCTGCTTGAGCCGGTCGGCGCCGTCGGCCGAGAAGCCGACGTGGACGCGCACGACCGCTCCCCCCGCGCGCGTCAGCGCCTCGGCGAGCCGGGTCGAATTGGCGACCACCGCCGCCGCCGGGTGCGGGGCGGTCGGCATGCCGATGATCCCCTTCTGCAGGTCGATCGCCACCAGCGCGGCGCGTTTCGGATCGAGCCTCAGCATTGTCTTTCCTTCCCTCAATGAACAGTGGGCTTGTCATTCCCGTCATGGTTCTGTCATGGAGTTGGCGCCACAGCAGGGCGGGGCGGCCGAGCGACGCGAACGGGCGCGCGAATTCGAGCCGCCGAGGCGCGCAACCATGAACTTCTTCCAGCGATTCACCTTCCTGTTCTCGGCGCCGATGTTCGACGCCGACGATCTGGAGGGCCTTCGGGTCAACCAGATCGTCGCCGCCATCGAACGCATGGGCTTCCAGGTCATCAAGGCGCGACGCCTCGAAGACGCTGAGATCGCCGTGCAGACCGACGCGGCGATCGGCTGCATGGTGGTTGATTGGGGCAAGAAAGGCCTCGAAGGCAAGGCCGCCTCGCTGATCAACCTGATGCGCAAACGCGGCCTCGAAATGCCGATCATGATCCTCGTGCGGCGCAAGCGGTTCGAGGACATTCCGGTCGAAGTGCTCGACTTCATCGACGGTTACGTCTTCCTCGCCGAGGAGACGCCGGAGTTCATCGCCAAGAACCTCGTCTCGCGCCTGAAGCAATATGCCGAAACCTTGAAGACGCCGTTTTTCGGCGCCCTCGTCGACTACGCCGAGGAAGGCAACCAGCTCTGGACCTGCCCCGGCCATAACGGCGGCATCTTCTATTCGCGCAGCCCGATCGGCCGCATCTTCGTCGAGCATCTCGGCGAAGCGGTGTTCCGCGACGACCTCGACAATTCGATTCTGGAACTCGGCGACCTGCTCACCCACGAAGGGCCGGCGCTGAAGGCGCAGAAGGAGGCGGCGGCGATCTTCGGCGCCGAAAAGACCTATTTCGTCCTCAACGGCACCTCGACCTCCAACAAGATCGTCCTCGGCAACCTGGTCGCCGAGGACGACCTCGTGCTGTTCGACCGCAACAACCACAAAGCCGCCCATCACGGCGCGCTGCTGATCGGCGGCGGCGTGCCGATCTTCCTGTCGACCGAGCGCAACGCCCACGGGCTGATCGGCCCGATCGCCGCCGACGCCTTCGACGAGAAAGCGATCCGCGCGGCGATCCGCGCCAATCCGCTGGTCAAGGACCCGGAAGCGTGGAAACGCGAGCGGCCCTTCCGCGTCGCCGTGATCGAGCAGTGCACCTACGACGGCACGATCTACGACGCCGAACGCATCGTCCAGCGCATCGGCCATTTGTGCGACTACATCCTGTTCGACGAAGCCTGGGCCGGCTTCATGAAGTTCCATCCGCTCTACGAGCGGCGCTTCGCGATGGGGCTGAAGAGCCTGGGCGAAGCCTCGCCCGGGATCGTCGCGACGCAGTCGGCACACAAGCAGCTCGCGAGCTTTTCGCAGGCGTCGCAGATCCACGTGCGCGACCGCCACATCAAGGGCCAGCAGCGCCGCGTCGAGCATCGCCGCTTCAACGAAGGCTTCATGCAGCACGCCTCGACCTCGCCCTTCTACCCGCTGTTCGCCTCGCTCGACGTCGGCGCGCAAATGATGAAGGGCCGTTCCGGCGAAGTGCTGTGGGACGACACGATTCGTCTCGGTGTCGAACTGCGCAAGAAGCTGCGCGCGGTGAAGCGCGAGTTCGAGGAGAAGGAGCGCGACCCGGCGCGGCGCTGGTTTTTCGACCCGTTCGTCCCCGACCGCGTCGCCATTCCCGACGTCGCCAACGCAGGGGCGTCGCATGTCGTGGCGTGGGAGAGCGTGTCGACCGATCTGCTGGCGCGCGACGCGCGCTATTGGGAGCTGGCGCCGGGCGAAGCCTGGCACGGCTTCGGCGGACTGGAGCCGGGCTTCGCCATCACCGACCCGGCCAAGCTGACGCTGCTGACGCCAGGCTTCGACCGCAAAACCGGCGCCTACGAGGCGCACGGCGTGCCGGCGCCGGTGGTGGCGCAATATCTACGCGAGAACCGGGTCGTGCCGGAGAAGAACGACCTCAACTCGCTGCTGTTCCTGCTCACGCCAGGCGTCGAATCGAGCAAGGCCGGCACGCTGGTGTCGTCGCTGGTGGCGTTCAAGCGCCTGCACGACGACAACGCCCTGCTCGACGACCTGATGCCGGAATTCGTCGCGCGGCGGCCGGCGCGCTATCACGGCAAGCGGTTGCGCGACCTGTGCGCCGAGATGCACGCCTTCTTCCGCGAGGCCGACGTCAGCGCGATGCAACGGGCGCAGTTCCAGGCCGACCACCTGCCCGAAATGGTGATGACGCCGCGCGCCGCGTCGCGCCATCTGGTGCGCAACAACGTCGACTACGTGACGCTCGACGAACTCGAAGGGCGGATCGCGACGACGCTGTTCGTCGTCTATCCGCCCGGCATCGCGACGATCGTGCCGGGCGAGCGGCTCGGCCCGCGGGCCCGGCCGATGATCGACTATCTCAAGACCTTCGAGCGCGCCGCCAATCTCTTTCCCGGCTTCGAGTCGGAGATCCAGGGCCTCTACCGGGAGGTCGACGAGCGCGGCGCGATCCGTTTCCGCACCTACGTCGTCAAGGAGTGACCCCCTCGCCTCTTGCGAATGAGCGCGCCCTGGTCCATGTGGCTCGGCCAAAGCGTTCTGAATTCATGCCTAACCACCGTCATGGCCGGGCTTGACCCGGCCATCCAAACTGTGTCGGTCGGAGGATCGACAGGGGCGCTTCTGCGGCGGCCTGCTGCGCGGAGCGTCGCCGCTTGGATGGCCGGGTCAAGCCCGGCCATGACGCAAAGGGTGATTCCGATCAAATCCAATTCGCTCTAGGACCGCCATGAGCACGCCCGCGCCCGACCTCAACCCGCCGCTCGCCCAGCCGTCCGTCGTCGTGCGTCCGTCGCGCGAGTCCGACGTTCCGGCGATGCTGGCGATCTACCTCCATCATATCCGCAAGGGCGTCGATCCGAACTACGACGGCGACAGCGACGCGCCCGACGCCGACGATCTCAAGCGTCGCCGCAAGAACATGCAGCGCGGGCGGCTGCCGCACGTCGTCGCCGAGCAGATGGGCGAAGTGGTCGGCTACGCTTACGCCGTGCCGTTCCGCAAGCGCCCCGCCTATCGCTACACCGTCAAGCACTCGATCTACGTGCGCAACGACCGGCTCGGCCGCGGCGTCGGCCGCATGCTGCTTGCCGCTTTGGTCGACGCCTGCGCGGCGGGCGGCTATCGCCAGATGATCGGCTACATCGACGGCGCCAACGAGGCGTCGTTCAGGCTGCACAAGTCGTTCGGTTTCCAAGAGGTCGGGCGGCTGCCGTCGGTCGGCTACAAGTTCGGCCATTGGACCGATTCGGTGATGATGCAACGCTCGCTCGGCCTCGGCGCCAGCGCGCCGCCGGAGCGGTGAGGGCGAAAAAAGAGAGCCCAGCCGACAGGCCGGGCTCCCCAACGCGTTTCAGGCTGCCAGCCGTCGTCAGGCCGAAGCCTCGGGGCGACGATGCAGCGCGACCTCAGTTGAAGGTGTAGTTCAGGCCGGCGCGAACGATGTTGTCGGTCGGATGAACCTTCAAGGAGTAGCCGTAGGCGTCGCCATCGCCGTCGTCGTAGCCGCCGCTGAGAAGCGTCCTGGATCCGAGATCGACGTACAAGTACTCGGTCTTGAAGCTCCAGTTGTTGTTGATCTTGTATTCGACGCCAGCGCCGGCGGTCCAGCCGACGTGAGTCGTGTTCTTCGACCAGGAGAACGCTCCGCTATCGCCGTTAATGTTGTAGCCAAGGTTCGCCGAAGTCTTGACCTGAGCGTAAGCCAGACCGCCGGTTCCGAACAGGAGGAATTGCGGCGTGATCAGGTAGCCCAGCCGTGCGCGCGCGGTGCCGAGATAGGACTGTTCGGACTTGGCGGCGCCCGAGGCCGACCACGGCAGGTCCACGTCGTAAACGCCGGAAGCGCCGACGCTGACTTTCCCGGTGATCGAAGTCCCGTCGATGTCCGCTTCGACGCCGCCAACCCAGGACGTGGCGAACTGGTAATTGTAGCCGGCCTGTACGCCGCCCAGGAAGCCGCTCGAAGTGAGGTTAGCGCTGCCGCCGCCGTTTATGACTGCATCTCCATCTTCTTCAAGAAATCCGGAGAACGGATACTTGTACTGGTCGCCGGCGTAGCCGCCGTTCACGCCGATGTAGAAGCCAGTCCAGCTGACGACCGGGGGCGGCGGAACGAAGACCGGCGCCGCCTTCTTGGTCGGCAGATCCGCCGCCAGCGCCGCGCCGCCCAGCAGCGCCGTCGCCAACCCCGTAACAAAAACCATCCGCATCATTGCCCGCGCCCTCCGCTCTCGAACCGGTTCGCGCCCCCCGGATCGACGCCGCCTAACTGCAGCGGCTCTCGGTCTCAGCGGTCCGCAGCCATGATTTCGCCTATCACGCCCCTTCGCCGCCAACAAGCATTCATGCGTCTATATTGCGTTGTCGATTTCAATAATCTCGTATCGTAGCATTATGATCACACTAGTAAGCTCTACGCGCAAAGCATCTAGTAACTACTCAACTCAAGCTTACACGATAATGTCTTTTACGTCATTGTGCGCTACCCATCAACAAGCCCGCGATATCGTGTCGATTTGTAATAGAACAACCGCCGACTCGAAGGCGAAGAGATCTAATACTTCCGCTACGGAATGTTGGGACGGGGCCGCGATACGACCATCGGCGGCCGTCGCAAACGCCTCAGCGCGCGCCGTCCAGGGCAGGTCGCTCAATCCGCCGAGCGGACGGCGAGGCGACGCGCCGCCGGGCGCTCAGGCGCGCCGCGGCCGGTCGATCGGCGCCGACGGGCCGACCCCGTGACGAATCACGGCGGCGGCGGCGCGTGTCCGCTCGGCGCTCCAGTTGCGAAATGCGAAAGGCTGCTAGACGCCGTCAGCTCGTCGCCAGCTCGCGCAGCAGTTTCCAGGTGTAGAGCCCGGTGTCATGGCCGTCGCTGAAGGAAAAGCGCGCGGCGTAGTTGCCGATCGTCTCGACGCCGACGATCGTCACGCCCGCGGGCGCTTCGCTCTTGTCGGCGCTCGGGGTCGCCGCCCGCAGGCGCTCGGCGGCGATGTCGACCGTCATTCCGCCAGCGTAGCTCACGCGCAACACGCGCCCGCCGTCGCGCACGCGCAGCTCGGTGGGGGTGACGTCGGGCGACTGGTCAGGCATGAAAGACTCCTCGATCTTCCGACGAAGCGCCGCCGTCCTTGTCGACGCGCTCGGCGAGCGCGTCGCGCGGCCAACGGCCGCGCCTACAGCGCCCTCGGCGCGAAGAATTCACTCGATCACGATGCGCGGCGACGCGTGCGCCGCGGCGGCGGCGAACAGGCCGTCGCGCACGCGCTCGGCGACCGCGAGATAGGCTTTCGCCTGCGGACTGTCGGGCGCGCTGACGACGATCGGCGCGCCGCCGTCGGAGGTCTCGCGGATCGTCATGTCGAGCGGAATCTCGCCGAGGAACGGCGCGCCATGCGTCTCGGCCTCATGACGCGCGCCGCCGTGGGCGAAGATGTCGCTGCGGCCGCCGCAATGCGGGCAAACGAAATAGCTCATGTTCTCGACCACGCCGAGCAACGGCACGTTGACCTGCCGGAACATCGCCATGCCGCGGCGCGCGTCGATCAGCGACAGGTCCTGCGGCGTCGAGACGATCACCGCGCCCGACAGCGGCACGTTCTGCGCCATCGTCAATTGCGCGTCGCCGGTGCCCGGCGGCATGTCGACGACCAGCACATCGAGCTCGCCCCACTCGACTTCGCGCAGGAACTGGTTCAGCGCCGACATCACCATCGGCCCGCGCCAGACGACCGCCGCCCCCTCGTCGACCAGGAAGCCGATCGACATCACCTTGAGGCCGAACTTCTCCATCGGCTTCAGCTTCTGGCCGTCGGGCGCGAGGTCGGGCTTGCCGTTTATGCCGAGCAGGCGCGGCATCGACGGGCCGAACACGTCGGCGTCGAGCACGCCGACTTTCAGTCCGAGCGCGGCGAGGCCGAGCGCGAGATTGCAGGCGGTGGTCGACTTGCCGACGCCGCCCTTGCCAGAAGCGACCGCGACGATCTTGGCGACGCCGGGGATCGCCCGTGTTTCGGGCGCGCGCCGATGGGCGTGGCCGCCGCCCGCGGCCGAAGGCGCCGGCGCGCCGGCGCTCTCGGCGGTCAGCGTCACCAGCGCCGAGGTCACGCCGGCAAGCGGCTTGATCCGCGCCTCGGCGGCGGCGCGCATCCCCTCCAACTCGCGCGCGCGGGCCGGAGGGACGCGGATCGCGACGAAGACCTTGCCGTCGCGGATCGTCACGCCGTCGATCGCGCCCGACTGGTTGAGCGGCGTTTTGCCGTCCGGCCCCGGCACGGCGGCGAGCGCGGCGAGAATGTCGTCTTTGCTGAGCATGATGCGAATTCGTCCCTGCGGCGCGCGCCGCCTCGCGGCGCGGCCCTCTCATTTCGCCCCTGCGATGAACCAATTCGCCGCCGGGCGCAAGCGCCGCCCCGTCAACGCTTTGACGACGTTTCACATTCCGGCTACGCAGGGCCATCGGCGACGCCCAACCGAGCAACGCGCATTCTCGCTCAAACGCCCTCCTGCTCGCGCTCGCGGCGCGAAATCCTCAGCGCCCGGCTGACGCTGGCGACGCCGGCGCTGCTGCCCGAGCTTCGTCTTTACCGCGCCGGCCCGGCGAGCGGTCTTGCCCGGCTCGCGTCAGGCGCCGGCGCGCCCTATTGGGCTTATCCCTGGGGCGGCGGGCTCGCGCTGGCGCGCTATCTGATCGACCATCCCGAGACCGTCGCGGCGAAACGCGTCCTCGATCTCGGCGCGGGCGGCGGGGTCGTCGCGATCGCGGCGATGAAGGCGGGCGCGCGCGAAGCGACCGCGATCGACGTCGACCCCGACGCGATCGACGCGATCGCGCTCAACGCCGAGGCGAACGCGGTGACCGTCGCCGCGGTCTGCGGCGATCCGCTCGATGGCCCGCCGCCCGACGTCGACCTCGTGCTGGTCGGCGATCTGTTCTACGAGGCGGGGCTGGCGGCGCGCGTCACCGCGTTTCTCGACCGCTGCCGCCTGGCCGGCGTCGGCGCGCTGATCGGCGACCCGGGACGCGCGCCTCTGCCGCGCGCGCGGCTCAACCGGCTCGCCGAATATCGGCTCGCCGATTTCGGCGACGCGCCCGACGCGGCGGCGACGGCGAGCGCCGTCTTCGCCTTCGTTTGAGGAGGGAGAATTCTTGGCCGACGTGACGCTCGACCTGCGCGGACTCCATTGCCCGCTGCCGATCCTGCGCGCCAAGAAGGCGTTGCGCGCGCTGCCGGCCGGCGGCGCGCTCGAAGTCTTCGCCGACGATCCGCTGAGCCCAGTCGACTTCGAAGCCTTCTGCCAGGCGAGCGGCGACACGCTGGTCGAAAACGTCGAGAGCGACGGGGTTTTCCGTTTCCTCATTCGGCGCGCCGGCTAACCCTGCGGCGACAAGCGCCTTTATCCCAAGCGCGTGCGGGGGCATTGTCGGGCCTTCCCGGTCCGCTAGCTGAAGCCGAGGCAAGGCGCTCATGTCCAATTGGTCGCAGACGTTCACCTACTACGAAGGCCGCTGGATCGAGGGCAATCCGCCGATCCTCGGGCCGCGCGACCACGCCTTCTGGCTCGCTTCGAGCGTGTTCGACGGCGCGCGCGCGTTCGAGGGCGTCGCGCCCGACCTCGACCGCCATTGCGCGCGGGTCAACCATTCCGCCAAGACGATGTGGCTGAAGCCGACGATGTCGACCGAGGCGATCCAGCAACTCGCCTGGGACGGGATCAAGAAGTTCGCGCCGGGAACGCAACTCTATATCCGGCCGATGTACTGGGCCGAGCGCAACGGTCCGGGCTCGGTGCCGCCCGATCCCGAGTCGACCAAGTTTCTGCTGACCATCTACGAGGCGGCGCTGAGCGATCTTTCGGGCATCGCGATCACCCGCTCGCGCTACGCCAAACCGCTGGCGATCACCATGCCGATCGACGCCAAGGCCGGCTGCCTCTATCCCAACAACGCGCGCGCGCTGATGGAGGCGCGATCGCGCGGCTTCGACAATTGCCTGCTCGCCGACATGCTCGGCAATGTCGCCGAACTCGCGACGGCCAACGTCTTCCTGGCGCGCGACGGAATCGTCATGACGCCCGTCGCCAACGGCTCGTTCCTCAACGGGATCACCCGCCAGCGCGTGCTGAAGCTGCTCAAGGCCGACGGCGTCGACGTGCGCGAGGCGACGCTCGCCTTCGCCGACTTCGAAGCGGCCGACGAAATCTTCGTCGTCGGCAACTACGGCAAGGTGTCGCCGGTCAAGCGCATCGAGCAGCGCGACCTGCAGCCCGGCCCGCTGTTCCGCCGCGCGCGCCAGCTCTACTGGGACTTCGCGCATTCGAAGTGACGTCCCCGCTCCCGACCGCGCTCTGCGCCGCCGTCTTCTCCCGCTTGCTGGAGAAGGAGATGGCGACGCCGCCAGAGCCCCCTCTCTCGCTTGCGGAAGAGGGCTGGGGTGAGGAGGAACGACAAGACGATCGGCGAGCGTGCGGGCAACCGCTCGCCGAGCGCGGCTACGTTCCCTGAACTCGCTTCCGGCCGGCCGCCGGAAACCTGCGGCCGGCGCGGCTCACAGCCTGCGACAGGCCAACGTCACTTCTGAATGCAAGTGTCGACGTTGGCCTGTGTGCATTCGTCGAGACCCGTGTAGAGCGTAGCGTCGACCGGCTTTCCCTCGATCAAATTGATCATGACCGACGGCGCCTTGTAGCCCATTTCAAACGGCCGCTGTCCGACGAGCGCTTCAACACGGCCCTCCCTGACCATCGCGGGTTCGTCGCCGATGGTGTCGGCGGCGACGAGGACCAGCGACTTGCTGGCGATCTGCGTCTTGTACTGATCCGTCAATTGACGATACGCCGCGGGCGCGCCGAACAGCGGCCAGCCGCCTTCTAAGACGAACGCGTCAAGCTTCGGATTGGCGGCGAGGATGTCCGCCATCGCCTGCACGCCTTTGGCGCCGTCGTCGTTGGTGAAGACCGGGCAGCCTGCGAGCTCGGTCCATCCGCCCTCGCCGTTCAGCCTATCCAAGCCTTTCTTCCCTGACAGCGCCTCGCGGGTGCCGACGGCGCGGCGCAGGATGTTGTCGGCGGCGACGTTGCCTTCGATGAAGCACACCGTGCCGCCCTTCGGCTTGGCCTTCTTGACATATTCGCCCATCTTGAAGCCCATCATGAAATTGTCGGTGCCCAGATAGGTCTTGCGCAACGCGGAATCTTCCTTCTTCAGATCCGCGTCGATCGTCATGACCGGAATCTTCGGCTTGGCGCTCTTGATCGCGTTGGCGATCAAAGGAGCGTTGGAAGGCGAAATCGCCATCGCCGAGGTGTCGGACTTGCCGAGCAGATCGCCGACGACCTGCACTTCGCCCGCCTCGTCCGACGTCGAAGCCGGCCCGGTATAGAAGCAAGCGTAGGGAGATTTCGGATTCTCCTTGTTCCACTTTTCGCAGCCCTGATGCATCGCCTCGAAGAACGGGTTGTCGAGCCCCTTGACCACGATCACGAGCTGTTTCTTCTGCGCGAAGGCGGAAGTCGTCGAAAGAGCCAACGCGACCGCCGCCACTGCCAATAGCGCCTTCTTCATCGCTGTCCTCCTTACTCCTGACGCCGAACGATTGTTCGCGCGTCGCCACCAATGCCGCTTGCCAGCGGCCCCGCGGCTGCGCATTCCCGCCTTGCGCGACCGATGCGATCGTCGCCGTGCGAGCCTGAACTCCCGCCCGGAGGCATCGATGAGGGTTCTGTGAATGAGAAGTCTGCGCCCTCCCGACAAGAAACGCCCTTGAGCGCGGCTTGCCTTCTCGGGTCACCGAATTCGGGACCGTGGTCAGCTTGGGCGTGAGTAAACGCTTGCTGACGGGCAAAATCAACGGGCGACCCCCATCGGTCGCTCGTCCCTTCGAATTGTATGACCGCGCATTGACGCATGTGCGCCGCCTCGCTAAGCCGTTAGGATTAGACGGGAGCGGAAACCGGCCCGCGATCCGGCGGGCGAGCGGGAGCGAGAGCCGGCGGGCAAGGGGCGAGAATGGCTCTCCTCGAGCTGGAAAGAATCTCCAAGCATTTCGGCGCGATCCACGCCGTCGACGACGTATCGCTGTCGCTGCAGGCCGGCGAAGTGATGGGGTTGATGGGCGACAACGCGGCCGGCAAGTCGACCCTCGTCAAGGTCGTCGCCGGCAACTATCCGCCGACCAGCGGCGCCATGCGCCTGGACGGCGTCGAGCTCGTC
Organism: Roseiarcus sp.; assembly: GCA_049513815.1. Taxonomy (GTDB): domain Bacteria; phylum Pseudomonadota; class Alphaproteobacteria; order Rhizobiales; family Beijerinckiaceae; genus Roseiarcus. The sequence goes on from JBEKVR010000013.1 coordinate 48,409, forward strand.
CTGCGCGGGCCGGCCGACGCCCGGGCGCACGGCATCGAGATCGTCTATCAGGACCTCGCGCTGTGCGACAACCTCACCGCCGCCGCCAATGTCTATCTCAGCCGCGAACTTCAGTTGGGCGCTGGTCCGTTCAAAGTGCTCGACTACGGAGCGATGTACCGGCGCACCGACCAGATCTTCGCCGAGCTCAAGTCCGACACGCGGGCGCGCGACCTCGTCAAGGAGATGTCGGGCGGGCAACGCCAGGCTGTGGCCATCGCGCGGACGCGCCTATCGGAAGCGCGAATCGTGCTGATGGACGAGCCCACCGCCGCCATTTCCGTGCGTCAGGTCGCGGAAGTGCTCGACCTCATCCGCCGTCTGCGCGATCGCGGCATCGGCATCGTGCTGATCAGCCATCGCATGCCCGACGTGTTCGCCGTGTCCGATCGTATTGTAGTCATGCGACGGGGGCGAAAGGTCGCCGACAAACCGATCGCCAACAGCTCGCCCGAAGAGGTCACCGGCCTGATAACCGGGGCGATTGAGAATGTCCTTTAGCCAACAGCCGACCGTACCCCCGCTTGCTTCGAGGCTTCGCGTATGACGCCGATCACGGACGAGCAGGTCAAACAACAACGCAACGCTTGGATGAGCCGCCTTACGTCGGGCCAAGCGTTTTGGGTCCTCGTCGCCGTCGCCGCCGCCTGCGTCATTCTGTCTCTGGCGACGAACTCGTTTGCGACGCCGAACAACCTCTTCAACATCACACGCAATTTCACGTTCGTCGCCATCGTCGCGCTCGGCATGACGATCGTCATCATCAGCGGCGGCATCGACCTCTCGGTGGGTTCGGTCCTCTGCCTGTGCAGCATGATCCTCGCGGTCGTGATGCACGCCGGCTACAGCATCGAGGTCGGCGTCGCGGCTTCGCTGGCGTGCGCGCTGGCGATCGGCGCCTTCAACGGCGTTCTCATCGCCTACGTCGGCGTACCGCCGTTTGTCGTCACGCTCGCCATGCTGTCCTTGGCGCGAAGCCTGGCGATGGTCGCCTCGAACAACACCGTCGTCTTCGAGTTCGGGCCCGATCAGGACAAGCTGCTGTTTCTCGGCGGCGGCGCGTTACTGTTCGGCGTCGCCAATCCGGTCGTCTTGACGCTCCTGCTCGCGCTGCTCACGGCTTTCGTCCTTCGCTGGACCAAGTTCGGCCGCTACGTCTTCGCCATCGGCGGCAACGAGCGCGCCGCGAGGCTGACCGGCGTGCCGGTCCGGCGGATCAAGGTCGCGGTCTATATGGTCTCCGCGCTGTCGGCGGGAATCGCGGGAATCATCGAGACCGGCTGGCTCGGCGCCGTCACGACCAACCTCGGCAGCGGCTTGGAGCTGCAGGTGATCGCGGCGACCGTCATCGGCGGCGCCAACCTCGTCGGCGGCGTCGGCACCGCCCTTGGCGCCCTCGTCGGCTCGGCGCTGATCGAAATCATCCGCAACAGCCTCGGCCTGCTCGGCATCAACGCCTTCTGGCAAGGCTGCTTCGTCGGAGGCTTCATCCTCGTCGCGGTGACGTTCGACCGCATCCGCAATTTCCGACCGTCGGACTAGCGCGAGTTGCGGTTTGCAGGAGGCGCCCGCCCCCTCTCCCGCTTGCGGGAGAGGGCTGGGGTGAGGGCAAGCAAGGCGGCCCTGACGAAGACGGAATGAACGCCCGCGGGTGCGGCTGCAGTTCCCCGTTCTCGACCAACCCCTTGCCGCCCACGGCGCTCCGGCCTTGTATTCGACTCGAGCCAACGTTCTCGCCGGGCCTCGACATGATCCGTCGCGTCCTCCTCGTCGCGCTTGCGTCGCTGCTGCTGCTCGCCGGCCTTGAGCCCGGGCGCGCCGCCGCGCCGCAGACGAGCGTCCCCTATGCGTTGCTGGTCGACTTCGACACCGGCGCGACGCTGTTCGCCAAGAACGCCGACGCGCCGATGTCGCCGGCGTCGACGACGAAAATCCTCACCGCCGAGATCGTCTTCCGCGCCGTCGCCGAGGGCAGGCTCAGGCTCGACGATTCCGCGCCGATCTCGCCGCGGGCGGCGCGCGAGGGCGACGCCGAATCCGGCGGCTCCAGCATGTTCGCGCAAGTCGGCTCGCAAGTCCGCGTCGACGACCTGCTGCGCGGTCTGGTCATCGCCTCGGGCAATGACGCGGCGATCGCTCTGGCCGAGGACGTCGCCGGATCGGAGGAAGCCTTCGTCGCCTTGATGAACCAGCGCGCCCGCGAGCTGGGGATGGCCCGCTCGCATTTCGCCAACGCCTGGGGCGGCGGCGGGCCGCGGCAGACCGTGACCGCGCGCGACATGGCGCGCCTCGCCGCCTATGTCATCCGGACCTACCCGCAGTTCTACCCCTATTTCGGCGAAGCCGAGTTCACCTGGAACGGCGTCCGTCAGCAAAACCGCAACCCGCTGCTCGCCATCGCCATCGGCGCCGACGGCGTGAAAACCGGCCATCTCGCCCAAAGCGGCTTCGGCCTGGTGGGATCGGCGGTCCAGAACGGCCGCCGACTGATCCTGGTCCTCAACGGCGCCCGGACGGAAGCGGAGCGAGCCCGCGAAGCGCGTCGGCTGCTGGAATGGGGCTTTCAGGCCGTGGGTCGGTAGAGGCGCGTCGCGGGAGGCGTACTCCGACCTCATCCTGAGCCGCCTGCGCGTCCGCGCGGGCGCGTCGAAGGATGCTCCAGCCATCGCGTCAACGCGCGTTTTGCCTCGCCTTTCGAGGCCGCTTCGCGGCGCCTCAGGACGAAGATTCCGAGCAAACGCTGCGCGCTCTGGTAGGGCGAATGGCCGCGCCAAGCCGAGCGAGGCTTGAGCCTTCTGCGATGAGATCGACGCACAGCGTCCGTTCACCCGGGAAGAAGGCCAGCGGTCAACGCAGACGCGTGGTCCCCCTGGTGGTTGAGCGCCAGCTCCGCCAACGGGTCGAGCGGCTACATGTCGAGGCGCCGAGAGCGGCGTTACGGCGCAAGGGCTGGTGCTTGACCGCATGCGGCCTTCCCACGACTATCGGTGGGCGCGAACGCGAGTTTCGGACTCTTGAGGGAATCGCGATGAACCGAAAGCTGATCGGGCGAAGCGGCGCGATCGCGCTCGCGATGACGCTCGCTTCAGGGACGGCGGCGCAAGCTGACGACTACAACAAGGTCATGGTGGCCGGCGGCACGCTACTGCTCGCCCATCTCGCCAACGTCAACGCTGATTGCACCTCGCGGGGCGCGATCGATGTCAGGGTCCTAAGCGGACCGTCGTCAGGCACAATCCGTATAGTCCAGCGAGCGGACTACAGCCATTTCACCGGCAACTTCGAGCAATGCAACACGCGTAAAATATCTGGAGAGAGTGTCTATTATACACCCCAGAAAGGCTTTACCGGCTCAGATTCAGTTCAGCTCGACGTGTTCTTTCCCGCCGGCGTCGAACGCACCGCAGGCTTCACGATCACCGTAAAGTAGGCTGCGAGCAAGCTGAGCCTGCCTGCCAATGATCGGTAACCGCCGGCGCGCATCGAATGTCCGGATTTCGCCATAGTCGCCGAAAGCGTCGCGCCCGGATGGCGGCTGCTTTCGAGAGCTGCCTCACATGCACTGGCCGGCGCTGGCCGGGAACGGAATGACAGCTTTGGGCGACCCAAATGTCTGAGCGGACACTCGCTCCCAGATTGGGTCGTGGGTCCCGTCGCGGAGGTGGTTGGAATTGGGTTGGCGTAGTCTCCGGGTTGCCGAACCCCAATGATTCCGGCGTTGGCGCGCTGGAACGGAGACCACGCCATGACGAAGGATACCACGAAGGAGGCGGCTGTCGCCGCCGAGGTTTTGCTCGCCGCCGAGGTTTTGCTTTTCGATGATTGGTTCGACGCGATCGAGGACGGGGTGCGCGCTCGCGTGCGCGGGTTTATCGAGGGCATGCTGGAGGAGGAACTCTCCGACGCGTTGTCGCGTCCGCGCTACGGCCGGCGCAAGCCAGGCGAAGACGAAGTGGCGCCATCGGTCGTGGGCGTGCGCCACGGGCATCGCGAACGGACGCTGACGGGCACGTTCGGCAAGACGCGGATCGCCGTGCCGCGCGCGCGTCTGGAAGGCGAGGACGGCAAGACGCGCGAATGGCGGAGCGGTTCGCTTCGCGCCTATCAGCGGCGCAC
>JBEKVR010000014.1:0-51234 GCA_049513815.1 Roseiarcus sp.
CTTTCATGATGAAGGGAACTCCATGCTCAAGGCGCTGCCGCGCCTCGCTCAAGACTCTAGGGAAAACTCGCTACATTGCCCGCAGTAGCAATCCCGCGAAGAGCGGGTTCGTGCTTGGGCGCATCGCTGACGCCCGCCGTCGGACGCGCGACCAACTGCGTTTCGCCCTTTTTCGATGTTCCGGCAAGGAAGCGAACCGTTGGGCTTTGATCCCTAGTTCGCCGTCGGATAGTTCGGGCTCTCGCGGGTGATGGCGACGTCGTGGACGTGGCTCTCGCGCAGGCCCGCCGAGGTGATGCGGGTGAATTTCGCCTTCGCCTGGAATTCGGGAATCGTCGCCGCGCCGACATAGCCCATCGCCGCGCGCAAGCCGCCGGCGAGCTGATGCAGGATCGCGCCGGCCGGGCCGCGATAGGGCACCTGGCCCTCGACCCCTTCCGGCACCAGCTTCATCTGGTCCTTGATGTCCTGCTGGAAGTAGCGGTCGGCCGAGCCCTGCGCCATGGCGCCGAGCGAGCCCATGCCGCGGTAGCTCTTGTAGGAGCGACCCTGATAGAGGAACACCTCGCCCGGGCTTTCGTCGGTGCCGGCGAGCAGCGAGCCGATCATCACGCAATCCGCGCCGGCGGCGATCGCCTTGGCGAGATCGCCGGAATACTTGATGCCGCCGTCGGCGATGATCGGAATCCCCGCCTTGCGCCCCGCCTCCGCCGCCTCGAGGATCGCGCTGAATTGCGGCACGCCGACGCCGGCGACAATACGGGTGGTGCAGATCGAGCCCGGCCCGATGCCGATCTTGATCGCGTCGGCGCCGGCGTCGATCAGCGCCTGCGCGCCTTCCCGGGTCGCGACATTGCCGGCGATGATCGCGACCTTGTTGGTCGCGCGCTGAATGCGCCTGACCTGCTCCAGCACGTGCTCGGAATGGCCGTGGGCGGTGTCGACGACGAGACAGTCGACGCCCGCCTCCATCAGCAATTCGGCGCGCTCGAAGCCCTTGGCGCCGACCGTCGTCGCCGCAGCGACGCGCAGGCGGCCGTCGCCGTCCTTGGCGGCGTGCGGATGCGCCGTCGCCTTCTCGATGTCCTTGACGGTGATGAGGCCGACGCAGCGGCCAGCCTCGTCGACCACCACCAGCTTCTCGATCCGGTGCTGATGCAGCAGGCGGCGCGCCTCGTCCTTGCCGACGCCCTCGCCGACGGTGATTACCTTGCGCGTCATCAATTCAGTGATCGGCTGGAGCGGATCGTCGGCGAAGCGCACGTCGCGGTTGGTGACGATTCCCAGGAGCTGCGCCGGCTTGCCGTCGGGGCCGCGCTCGACCACCGGCACGCCAGAAATGCCCGCCCGCCGCATCAGCGCCAGCGCGTCGGCGAGCGTGGCGTCGGGGAAGATCGTGATCGGGTCGATCACCATGCCGCTCTCGAAGCGCTTGACCTTGCGCACCTCCTCCGCCTGCTGCTCGGGCGTGAGGTTGCGGTGGATGACGCCGATGCCGCCGGCCTGGGCCATGGCGATGGCGAGCCGCGCCTCGGTGACCGTGTCCATGGCGGACGAGGCGATCGGCAGGTTGAGGCTGATCGCCCGCGTCAGACGCGAGCCGATCTCGACCGCGCTGGGCATCACCGTGCTGTGGCCCGGCCGCAGCAAGACGTCGTCGAAGGCCAAGCCTTCAGAAATCGTCGAGTTTTCCAGGATCGCCATGAGGAGCCTTTCGCCGGGGTCAGAATCGCCGCCGCGTCATGGCGGGGCTGCCTAACACGCGCGGCGCGAAGTTCCTAGCGGCGGCGGCGCCCGCTCTCTGCGCAGCAGCAGCGAACGGAGCGCATCGCTACGCCTCAGGCGGGGCGGCCGATCTATTTTGTCGCGATGGTTTCCGAAACGTCTCGCTCGGACGCTCCAGGTTTTCTAGATTTTCCGATTGGCCGAAACGCGGAAAATCAGGAACTTAGCCTGCTGAGGATAGACCGCGGCGAGCGCCCGCCCGCCGCCACCCTCCCCGTCGCCGCGACCGAAGCGGGCGCGGGGCCGTGTTCCGTTCATTGAGAAACAACAGTATTGCCTGTAGACGTGCGCTTTGCCGCGCGGATCGGGACCAATGGCTTATGCCCGGTCCACGCCTCGAATCCTGGATTTCTGGGGGCGGCGTGACCAAAGCCTTTGCATTTGCCGGCGCTGCGCTCCTCGCCCTAATTTTGGCCGGCTGCGCCGGTCGTCCTTCGGGAAATCTGGTGGTGGTGTCGGCAAGCGCGCCCGGCGCGAGCGCCGTCGACATGATGGTGGCGACGACGCGGTCGGACAATCCGGTCGCGCCCGGCGTCATGTTCAACGGCGAGCGGGCGCACGGGCTCGCCTTCGCCGACATCGTCGTCTCCATTCCACCCGACGAAACGCGAAAGATCGGCGACGTGCAGTGGCCGTCGACGGTTCCCGGCGATCCCGCGCACGATTTCGTCACCCTGCGCGCCGACCGGCTCGATCTCGACCAGGCCAAGGCGGCGTTCGACCAGCGTCTGCGCGCCGGCCCGACCCGACATGTCCTCTTGTTCGTACACGGCTACAACACGCGATTCGAAGAGGCGGTCTACCGCTTCGCGCAGATCACCCACGATTCCGGCGCCCGCGTCGTCCCGGTTCTGTTCACCTGGCCGTCGCGCGGCAAGCTGTTCGATTATGTCTACGACCGCGAAAGCGCGACCTATTCGCGCGACGGGCTCGAAGCGGTTCTGCAAGCGCTGACGAAAGATCCGAATGTCGAGTCGATCTCGATTCTCGCCCATTCGATGGGCAATTTCGTCGCCGTCGAAGCGCTGCGCCAGATGGCGATCCGCGATCGCAAGCTCTCGCCCAAGATCAAGGACATCATGCTCGCCGCGCCCGATCTCGACTTCGACGTGTTTCGTCGCGAGATCGCCGAAATCGAGGCCTCCGACAAGGACCCCCCGGTGACGCTGTTCGTCTCGCAGGACGATTACGCGCTGCTCGCGTCGCGCCGGCTCGCCGGCGACGAGCCGCGCCTCGGCGCCATCGACCCGAACGCCGAGCCGTACCGTTCGGAGCTGGAGAAGGCGCGCGTCAACGTGATCGACCTCAGCAAGATCCAGTCCGACGACGAACTGAACCACGGCAAGTTCGCGACCAGCGAAGTGGTGCGGGCGATCGGCCAACGCCTCGCCGGCGGCCAGACCTTGACCGACGCCAAGCCGACGCTCGGCGAGCGCCTCGGCGGCGTCGCTCAGGGGGCGGCCGACACGCTTGGCAAAGCGGCGACGCTGGCGATTTCCGCGCCCGTCGCGATCATCGATCCCAACACGCGCGCGACCCTGTCGGACCAGGCTGGTTCGTTGGGCGAGAGCGCCGTGGGCGTGATCCGATCGCCGGCGACGGCGGTCGCGCAGTGAGCTTGGCCCGCCCTGGCGGTTGAACCGAGCCGCTCGTCGATCGCGGCCGACGCCTGGGAATGCCGCCGGCCTCACCCGATTGTGAGCCGGCTCCGGACCCCCGCGCCTTGCCGCGGCGACCCAGCGGCGCCAAGAAGGCCGCGCCCCTGATGCGCCCCTGGATCCTCACCCCCTTCATCATCGCCACCGCGCTGTTCATGGAAAACATGGACGGAACGGTGCTCGCGACCTCGCTGCCGGCGATCGCTCGCGACCTCGGCCAGGATCCGATCGTGCTGAAGCTGGCGCTGACCTCCTACATGCTGACGCTGGCGGTGTTCATCCCCGCCTCCGGCTGGGTGGCCGACAAGATCGGCGCGCGCACCGTGTTCTGCTCAGCGATCGTCGTGTTCACGCTCGGCTCAATCCTCTGCGGCGCATCGACCGGCCTGACGACGCTGATCGCCGCGCGCGTCTTCCAGGGCCTCGGCGGCGCGATGATGGTGCCGGTCGGGCGGCTGGTGCTGCTGCGCTCGACGCCGAAGAGCGACATGGTCAACGCGCTCGCCTACCTCACCGTGCCGGCGCTGATCGGCCCGGTGGTCGGGCCGCTGCTCGGCGGTTTCATCACCACCTATTTCCATTGGCGCTGGATCTTCTGGATCAACGTGCCGATTGGCGTCGCCGGCGTCCTGCTGTCGCTGCGGTTCATCGAGAACATCCGCGAGCGCGACGTCGCGCGCTTCGACTTCAAGGGCTTCGCGCTCTCTGGCGCCGGCCTTCTCAGTCTGGTGTTCGGCCTGACGGTCGCCGGCGTGCCGTTCATGCCGCGCGTCCTCGACGCCGCGCTGGTCGTCGCCGGCCTGCTGCTGCTCGCGCTCTACGTCGGGCATGCGCGCCGCGACCCCGAGGCGATTGTCGACCTCAGCTTGTTGAAGATCCGCACCTTCTTCGCCGGCGTGGTCGGCGGATTCCTGTTTCGCATCGGCATCGGCGCCATGCCCTTTCTGCTGCCGTTGCTGTTGCAGATCGGTTTCGGCCTGACGCCGTTCCAATCCGGCTCGCTGACCTTCGCCTCCGCCGCCGGCGCGATGGCGATGAAATTCACCGCCGCGACGATCCTCAAGCGCTGGGGCTTCCGCCGCGTGCTGGTCGCCAACGGAATCGTGTCGGTCCTGTTCCTCGCCAGTTGCGGCCTGTTCACCGCTGCGACGCCGCATTGGTTGCTGCTGACCGCGCTGCTCGCCGGCGGCTTCTTCCGCTCGCTTGAATTCACCGCCCTCAATGCGATCGGCTACGCCGACATCGACCAGACGCGAATGAGCCGCGCCACCAGCTTCGCCAGCGTCGCCCAACAGATGTCGGGCGCGGTCGGCGTCGCGCTCGCCGCCGCCTGCGTCCAGACGTTCCGCTGGGGTCTCGGCGATACCGCGCTCACGCCGCGCGATATGACGCTGAGCTTCGCCGTGGTGGCGCTGGTCGCCGTCAGCTCGGTGGCGATCTTCGCCCGGCTGAAGCCCGACGCCGGCGCCGACGTCTCCGGACAGCGACGCTCGATCGACAAGTCTGCAGAGGCGGCTACGGCGACGACGTAACGCGAGCCCGGCGAAACGCCAAGCGCCGCGTCACTCGACCTTGCCCCGCGCGGCGACCCGCCAAAGCGCGGGCGCGCCGCCGCTGCGCACGACGTGCACCGCGTCAACCATGTTGCTGACGACGCAGGCGTGATTGGGGACGATGCGCAGCCGGTCGCCGACCTGCAATCGCGTCGGGCCTGAGGCGACCAAGCGACCGTGCTCCTCGGATAACTGATCGACGGCGAGATCGGAACGGCCGACGACATGGCCGTAGCCGGTCAGTCCGAGCAGGTCGGAGGTGAGGATCTTGCTCCCGGCGTCGACGATCGCCCGGTTCGCCGCCGGCGTCGAGACGACCGTCGTCAGCACGACGAGCGCGCAATCCCCCCAGCCGCAGGCGCCCCGCGCCACCAGCGAGCGGTCGTTGTAGGCATAGGTTCCTGGCCGGTATTCGGTCGTCGTCGGCGCCTCGTGGGCGCGCATCATGTCGGGCGTGCCGCCCGAGCTGACGCAGGCCACGCGCAGTCCCGCCGATTCGATCAGCCTTTTGGCCGCCGCCATGAACGCTTCGGTTTTGGCGACGCCGCCGGCCGGCGGATAGGTCATCAACCCGCCGAAGACGAGGCCCGGCGCGGCGGCGATGCGGCGCGCCAGCTCGAGCGCCTCCTGGGGCGTCCCGACGCCGCAGCGGTCGGCGCCGACGTTGCATTCGACCAGCACGGTCAGCGGCTCGGCGCCGGCGAAGGCGGCGGACAGGCCGTCGACGACGATCGGGTTGTCGGCGACGACCGAAACTTTGACGCGGCTGGCCAGCGCCCGCAGCGCGGCGAGCTTGCCGTCGCCGACGATGTTGTAGGTGATGAGCACGTCGCGAATGGCGGCGCTTCCGGCCGCCATCGCCTCGGCTTCCGAAATCTTCTGGCAAGTGATTCCGATCGCGCCGGCGCTGAGCTGCATCTCAGCGACCGCCGGCAGCTTGTGCGTCTTGATGTGCGGCCGAACCCGCAGACCATGGACGTCGGCGTAGGCTTGGAAACGTCCGATATTGCGCGCGGCGACGTCGATGTCGACGACGACCGCTGGGGTGGAGATCGCCTCGGCCAATCATTCCTCCTGCAGAATTTCTCGCGCCCGGCGCAGCCAGGCTTGACAAGGAGAATGTCCGGGTGTTCGTTTTGTCAATCTGCTATTTCAGACTGATGTCCAAAATAGTGGATCTCGAACACGACTCCGGCTGGAGGCTCATGAGATGAAGGCACTGCTCACCCTGGCGGCAGGACTCGCCGCACTGGCGTTTCTGTCGGCGTCGCCGGCCGACGCTCAGCAGAATCAAAGCAAACTCGACAAGGTGCTGGCGCGCGGCCGGCTGGTGATGGGCACCGGCAGCACCAACGCGCCGTGGCACTTCAAGAGCGCCGACGACAAGTTGCAGGGCTTCGACGTCGACATGGGGCGGATCATCGCCAAGGCGCTGTTCAACGACCCTGACAAGATCGACTTCGTCATTCAGTCGTCCGACGCCCGCATTCCCAACATCACCACGGACAAGGTCGACATCACCTGCCAGTTCATGACGGTGACCGGCGAGCGCGCGCAGCAGGTCGCCTTCACCATTCCCTACTATCGCGAAGGCGTCGGCCTAATGCTCAAGGCCGACAGCAAGTACGCCGACTACAAGGCGCTCAAGGCGGCCGGCTCGGCTGTCACCATCTCGGTGCTGCAGAACGTCTACGCCGAGTCGATGGTCCACGCCGCGCTGCCGGACGCCAAGGTCGACCAGTACGACTCCCAGGACCTCATCTACCAGGCGCTCAGCTCCGGCCGCGCCGACGCGGCCGCCACCGACCAGTCGTCGCTCGCCTGGTATATGGCGCAGAACCCCGGCAAGTACCGCGACGGCGGCTATGGCTGGAACCCGCAGACTTACTCCTGCGCGGTCAAGCGCGGCGACCAGGATTGGCTGAACTTTGTCAACACCGCGCTGCACGAGGCGATGACCGGCGTCGAGTTCGACACTTACGCGAAGTCGTTCAAGATGTGGTTCGGCAAGGAACTGCCGCCGCCGGAGATCGGCTTCCCGGTCGAATTCAAGTAACGTTAGAGCGCCCAAGCGGCCCGGCCCCCTGGCTGGGCCGCTCTTCTGCCAAACGTGAGACGCCCCCATGGGCTACACCCTCAACTTCGCCGCGGTCTGGCGCAGCTTCGATCTGCTGCTCGAAGGTTTGGCGCTGGCGCTCGGCCTCGCCTTCGCCGGCATCCTTATCGGCTGCGTGATCGGCCTGGTCGTCGCTTTCTCTCTGACCGCAAAGTCGCAGCTGTGGCGCCGGCCGGCGCGCCTCTATGTCACCATCATCCGCAACACGCCGATCCTGGTGCTGATCCTCTTCGCGTATTTCGCCCTGCCGCAGCTGGGAGTGACGTTGAACAAGACGAACAGCTTCATCCTGACGTTGGCGATCTACTCGGGCGCGTATCTTGCCGAGGTGTTCCGAGCGGGCCTCGCCGCCGTGCCACCGGGCTTGCACGAGGCCGGCTTGGCGATCGGCCTGCGCGAGGGCCAGATTCGCAGCTCCGTCATTCTGCCGCTGATGTTGCGCAACGCCTTGCCCGTGTTGGGTTCGACCTTCATTTCGCTGTTCAAGGACACTTCGCTGGCCGCCGCCATCGCCATCCCCGAGCTGACCTTCGAGGCGCGCAAGATCAACGTCGAGACGTTCCGCGTCATCGAGACCTGGATCGTCACCAGCTTGCTCTACGTCGCGACGTGCGCGGTGCTCGCCGCGCTCATCCGCTTCGTCGAACGCCGCCTCGCCATACCGCGGTGACCGACATGGATGTCTTAGGCTTCCTCGACCAGGCCCTCGCGGCGCGAGACTCGATCCTCAAAGGGTTGGGGACGACTGTCGCCATCTCGGCGCTGGCGATCAGTCTCGGCACGATCCTCGGCGTCGGCGTCGGTCTGTCGCTGACCTACGGCGTGCGACCGCTGCGCTGGCTGGCGCGCGGCTACACCGATTTCATTCGCGGCACGCCGGTGCTCGTTCTGGTGTTCGCCAGCTATTACGTCCTCGGCACGGTCGGCCTCGACCTGCCGCCGTTCGAGGCCGGCGTCCTGGCGCTCACCGTGTTCTGCAGCTCGCATGTCGGCGAGATCGTCCGCGGCGCGCTGCAGGCGATTCCGCTCGGGCAGACCGAGGCGGCCAAGGCGATCGGGCTGACCTTCTCCCAAACCTTCGCCTATGTGCTGGGGCCGCAGGCGTTGCGGCAGATCTTGCCCGCCTGGGTCAACACGGCGGCGGAAATGGTCAAGGCCTCGACGCTGTTGTCGATCATCGGCGTCGGCGAGCTGCTGCTGCGGATCCAAGAGCTGATTTCGCGCACCTTCCTCAGCCTCGAATTCTATTTCTTCGCCGGCGTTCTCTATTTCGCCGTCAACTACGCCATCGAGCGCTTCGGCCAATACGTCGAGCGCCGCGTCGCCCTGCCCACCTGAGACGCTCCATGTCCGACCACCTCCTCGAAATCCGCGATCTGCACAAAAGCTTCGGGCTCGTCGAAGTCCTCAAAGGCGTCGATTGCCGGATGCGCGCCGGCGAGGTCATCAGCGTCATCGGCTCCAGCGGCTCCGGCAAGACGACCATGCTGCGCTGCATCAACATGCTGGAGGACTTCCAAGGGGGCTCAATCTTCATCGATGGCGAAGAGATCGGCTATGTGACCACTGACGGAACCCGTCGACGCAAGAAGGAGAGCGAGATCGCGCGCCAGCGCGCGCTGACCGGCATGGCTTTCCAGCAGTTCAACCTCTTTCCCCACATGAGCGCGGTCGACAACGTCATGCTGGGGCTCGTCAAAGTGAAGCGCATGAAGCGCGACGAAGCGCGGGCAGTCGCCGAGCGGTGGCTCGATCGAGTCGGATTGGCCGACCGAGCCGGTCGCTTCCCTGGCCAGCTCTCCGGCGGCCAACAGCAGCGCGTGGCGATCGCGCGCGCCATTGCGATGAACCCAAAGTTGATGCTGTTCGACGAAGTGACTTCCGCCCTCGACCCCGAGCTGGTCAACGAGGTGCTGCAGGTCATCAAGGGACTCGCCGCCGACGGCATGAGCATGGTCATCGTCACGCACGAGATGCGCTTCGCTTACGAAGTCTCGACCCGAGTCATCTTCATGAACCAGGGGCGGATCGGCGAGGAAGGCGATCCGCGCGAGATGTTCAACCGGCCGCGCACCGAACGGCTGGCCGAATTCCTCAAATCCTCGCCTTTCACCAAGTAGTCGGAGAAGTTCATTGTCGATCAAGCGATACGGCGCCGGCGAAACCGGAGCGGGAAAGCAGGCCCTGCCCTTCGCGCGCGCGGTCGAAGCCGGGGGATGGCTTTACGTCTCCGGCCAGACGGCGATGGAGAACGGCGAAATCGTCGCCGGCGGGTTGGGCCCTCAGGCGCGCAAGGCGATCGACAACCTCGTCGCCATTCTCCACGAAGCGGGTTACGAACTGCGCGACGTCGTGCGGGTTGGGGTCTGGCTCGACGACCCGCGCGATTTCGCGGCGTTCAACGCCATCTACGCGGAGTATTTCGGCGCCGAGCCCCCCGCCCGCGCTTGCGTCGAGTCGCGCATGATGGTCGACTGCAAGGTCGAAATCGACTGCGTCGCCTACAGGGGAAAGTGATTGAACACGGCATGGAGACCCGCGGACGCCCCAGCGCAGCGCCGGAGGCCGCGTATGGATGACTTATCGCGCGAGTCGACCAATCGCCGCGCCCGCGGTCTCGATCGCGCCTTCGAGATCCTGCAGCACCTGCGCCTGAAGCGACAGCCGCTGCGGCCCAACGAGATCGCCGCCGGCATCGGCGCTCCGCGCTCCTCGGTCTACGAACTCGTCAACCTGCTGCTGCGCCAGGGCGCCCTCGAATACCGCGGCGACGAGGGACGCGTCTTCCTCGGCCGTAAGCTCTACTTTTTCGGCGCCGCCTACGCCGAGCAGTTCGACCTGATGCGCGAGTGCGATCGGCTGTTGACCAAGCTCGCCGAGGAAACGCGCGAAACCGCGCAGATGTGCCTGCTCGAGGGCGACAAATACGTCGTCGCCCAGATGCGCGAGGGGGTGCGGCCTTTCCGCATCTCCTCCAATGTCGGCGATCCTGTGCCGATCCCGTGGACCGCTTCGGGGCGGCTGCTGGTCTCGCATATGAGCGACGCCGAGATCCTGGCGCTGATCCCCGCCGAGGACTTTCGCCTGCCGAGCGGCCGAGGGCTCAAGCCGACGGACTTCATCGCCGAGGCGCGCGCGGCGGCGCAGTCCGGCTACGTCGCCTTCGACAGCGTCGTCGACACGTTCACGCGCTGCTTTGCGACGCCCGTCTACCGCCCCGGCCGCGTCTGCGTCGCCACGCTCTGTCTGGTCACGCCGCGCGAAGATGGGGTCCGCAACGAAAAACGCTACCTCCACGCGCTCGCCGAATCGGCCAAAGACCTGTCGAGCCGCCTGGGATACGTCGAGGGCGAGGCGGCGGCCGACGCCCGCTGATCGCCGCCGATCAGTCTTGGCGCACGCCGCGGAAGCCGGTCGCCATCACGTAGAGCTCGGCGCTGTCGGCGCGGCTTGCCTTCGGCTTGAGGTGGCGCACGACGGCGAAGTCGCGCTTCAGCCGCGCCAGCAGTTCGCCCTCCGATCCGCCGTGGAGCACCTTGGCGACAAAGAAACCGCCCGGCGCCAGCACCGAGCTGGCGAAATCGGCGGCGAGCTCGGCGAGCCCGACGATGCGCAGATGATCGGTCTTGCGGTGGCCGGTGGCGTTGGCCGCCATATCCGACATCACCCCGTCGGCCAAACCGCCGAGCCGCGCCTTGAGCCGCTCGGGCGCGTCGGGCGCATGAAAGTCCATCAGCTCGAACTCGACGCCGACGACCGCGTCCATCGGCAGGATGTCGATCGCGACGACCCGGCCCTTGCCCTCGGCCGCCTTGACCGCTTGCGCCGCCACCTGGCTCCAGCCGCCGGGCGCCGCGCCGAGATCGACGATGCGCTGTCCAGGGCGGAATAAGCCGTACTTCTCCGCCATCTCGATCAGCTTGTAGGCGGCGCGCGAGCGATAGCCTTCGCGCTTGGCCTGCGCGACGTAGGGATCGTTGAGCTGACGCTCGAGCCAAAGGGTCGAGGCGAGCGAGCGTTTGCGCGCGGTGCGCACGCGCGTCTTCAGCGCCCGTCCGCCTTCGTGTCCCGAACTGCCGCCAGTCATGCGAACGCCCCGCCGCGCGCCCGTGGCCACACCCGGTCGGCGCGCATCATCTGCATCAGCATGCCCTCGCGCAGGCCCCGGTCGGCGATGCGGATGCGCTGGGCGGGAAAATGGCCGCGGATCGCTTCGAGAATGGCGCAGCCGGCGAGCACCAGATCGGCGCGCTCGGCGCCGATGCAGGCGTTGGCGGCGCGCTCGGCGTAGGTCATCGCCCGCAAGCGGGTGACGGTCGCGTCCACTTCGTTACTGGTCAGCCACAGCCCGTCGACCGCGCGCCGGTCGTAGCGCGGCAGGTTGAGATGGACGCCGGCGATCGTCGTCACCGTGCCCGAGGTGCCGAGGAGGTGGAAGCGGCCGCAGCGCTCGCGGCCGGCGACCTGCGCAGCGAACGGCGCGAGCGCTTCGGCGACGAAATGCGTCATCGCCGCGAAAGCTTCCGGCGTGACCTCGTCGCCGCCGAATTTCTCGGCCAGAGTGACGACCCCGAGCCGTAGCGACTCCCACGACTGCAACCGGCGAACGGCGACGCCGTCGCGCGCGCCGCGGTCGAGCCAGATGATCTCCGACGAACCGCCGCCGATGTCGAACAGTAGGATCGACTGGGCCTCGCGGTCGGCGAGTTCGCTGCAACCGGCGACCGCCAGCGTCGCCTCCGTCTCGCGGTCGACGATCTCCAGCTTGAGGTCAAGCCGTTCGCGCACCCGTTCGAGGAACTCGACGCCGTTTTCCGCGGCGCGGCAGGCTTCGGTGGCGATCAGCCGCGCCCGCATCACCCCGCGCGCCGCCATCTTGTCGCGACAGACCCGCAACGCGTCGAGCGTGCGCTCGATCGCGGCTTCGCTGAGCCGACCGCTATGGGAAAGGCCCTCGCCGAGGCGCACCACGCGAGAGAAGGCGTCAATGACGCGAAAGCCGTCCGCGGTCGGACGCGCCACCAACAGGCGGCAATTGTTCGTACCCAGATCCAGCGCGGCATAGGGGCCGCGAGGCGCGCCGCGATCCCGCGCCGATCGCCCGAAGCGCGCAGCGCCATTCCCGGCGCGCGCTGTATCTGGGCTCAACTGCGATTGAGCCAAAAACGACTCCCTGCGCCCTGGCGCGGAAAGCGCCCTGGACACGGTTTCGTCGCCGACTGTAGCAAGACTCGGCCAGGATGCAACGCGACCCAGCGTCCGGGGCCGCGCCGAGGTCAGGGTTTGAAAAAGGCGTGGCGCACCTTATCGCCGGTCCTCAGGCCAATCTGAGCGGCGACTCCGCCGTTGAGTTCGAGCACCGCCGCGCACGGACCGCCCGATGGGATCGCCGTCTCCGACAACGGCTCGGCGCGATGGACGATCCGCATCACCGCGCCGTTGCGGGCGATGAAGACCATGTCGAGCGGGATGTAAGTGTTCTTCATCCAGAAGGCGACCGGGTCGTCGCGCTCGAATTCGAACAGCATGCCGCGATCCATCGGCATGAAGCGGCGATCCATCAGCCCTCGCTCCTGCGTCGCCGGCGTCGCGGCGATCTCGACCGAAAAGGCGTGGTCGCCGGTCTGTGTGCTGATGGTTAACGGCTCAAGCGGGTCGGCGAGCGCCGGCGCCACGAAAGTCGCGGCGACGGCCCAGGCGAGCGCCGCGGCGAACACGGTCGCGACGCGGCTCAGCCGCAAGCGCCGCCTCATGGCGCCGCCCCCGGTTCGGTCGGCGCCAAGATCAATGTGACGAATGTCCGCGGCCGCCGTCGAGCGGCCGCACTTCGGCGGCGAGCAGCCCCTTCGGGCCAGGCCCGAAGCGCGCGAGCATCGTGTCGCCTGGCTGCGGGTCGGCGAAGCCGTAGCGCCGCAGCGTCTCCATATGGACGAAGATGTCCTCGGTGCCCTCGCCGCGGGTCAGGAAGCCGAAGCCGCGCGCACGGTTGAACCATTTGACGACGACGATCTCGAAACCGCCGACATTGGTCGCCTGCGCGCGCAGGCGCGTCGGCGGCAATTGCGCCGCCTGCGCGCCTTCGCCCGGCGTCACCGACAGCACGCGAAAGACCTGCATGCCCTTGTCGCGTCGCTGCGCCTCGGCCACCACGCGCGCGCCTTCGTAGATCGTCAGGAAACCGTCGCGCCGCAGCACGGTCACATGGATCAGCACATCGCCTTCGCCGCTGTCCGGGATGATGAATCCGTAGCCCTTCGAGACGTCGAACCATTTGACCCGCCCGGCGATTTCGACCAGGCCGACAGGTCGTTCCTCAGGCGAAGCAGCGCTCTCGACAGGGAACGCTGACATACTCTTGAAAGCCTCTTCGCTCACGTTGGCCCCCACCGACGCATGCGCCGACTCGGTCGCCGCACCCGAGACCGACTCGCGTCACCGACGAAGGGAACGGTCCGCCAGACACCGCTTCGTCAGCGCGAAGATCGCGCGAGTGATTCTCCATTGTGAAGATACCAAAACGGCGAGAGCGGCCTAGCGAAATCGCGCGGCCGCTCCCGAACGTTGTGGATAGGCGCCGATGCTTGTAACGGCGCGTCAAGAATGTTTCGCCCCTTGGCGGGCAGTCGCGCGCGCGACTACTCCGTCTCTTCTTCCGGTTCGGGCGGCGGCGCCATGCCTTCGAGACCGCGCAGGAGGTCCTCTTCGGTCATGCGATCGAACTGCGCCTCGGCGCCGGCGCCGGCGTCGGCTTCGGCCGGCGCGGCGGTATGAATCATCGGCGGCGCCGCTTCGGCCTCCGGCTCGTCGACTTCGACGTGCTTCTGCAGCGCGTGGATGAGATCTTCCTTGAGATCGTCGGGCGACAACTTGCTGTCGGCGATCTCGCGCAACGCGACGACGGGGTTCTTGTCGTTGTCGCGCGCCACATGGATCTGGGCGCCCGATGAAACCGCGCGGGCGCGATGGCTGGCCAACAGGACGAGGTCGAAGCGATTCTCGACCTTGTCGATGCAGTCTTCGACGGTGACGCGAGCCATAGCTGCTCCTGGAATGGGTACAGGACTGTGGGGGTTTGGCCGCTCCTACACCGGCAGAGGCGGCGAAGCAAGCTTTTCGCCCGGGTCAGAGGCGCGGCGACCCGGTTTTGCGCCCCCGACCCGCAGGTCCGTCGCCGAAGTTTCCGTCGCCCGGGCCCCGCCGAAATG
This sequence comes from Roseiarcus sp., assembly GCA_049513815.1. Lineage (GTDB taxonomy): Bacteria > Pseudomonadota > Alphaproteobacteria > Rhizobiales > Beijerinckiaceae > Roseiarcus. The sequence goes on from JBEKVR010000014.1 coordinate 14,318, forward strand.
CAAAGCGGCGCCTCGCGGCGCCGCCTCGTCGACGACAGAAGCTCGGTCGCTCAGAACTCGAACAGCGGCTCGGGCCGGCCGGGCGGATTGAAGCGGGTCGGCAGAGTATCGAAGCCGCGGTTGCCGAACGTCGACCCCAGTTCGCCAAGCGAAGCGGGCGCAGTGTCGGTCAAGTAGCGGTTGCCAGTGCCAATCTCGCCATACGAGGCCCCCGTGCCGGGGTCCAGATAAGAGCGCGCGTGGACGACGATGTCGCCGGGACGGACTGCCGCGTAATGCATGTGACGGTGATGACGGACCGTCTGCGCGTCGGCGGCCGAAACGACGGCGGCGAGCGCCAGCGCGGCGGCTAGACCTGTGATCAGCGAACGAACCATCGACGCCTCCTCATGCCGACAAGCGGCAAACCCGCTTGCGACTCCGGCTTGATCTATATGCATCGAGACGGCGGCGGTGCGCAACCGTTCTCGCCGCGCCGCGCCGGATCAGGCGGCGCCGCGGCGCCGGCGCAGTCCCGCCAGCGCTTCGCCGAACGCGGCGACGAAGCGGTCGACGTCATCGTCGCGCGAAGCCCAGCCGAAGCTGACCCTGAGCGCGCCGGCGGCGAGCCCGGGCTCGACGCCCATGGCCGCCAGCACATGCGACGGCGTCACCTTGCCCGACGAACAGGCCGAGCCCGACGACACGGCGACGCCGGCGAGATCGAGGGCGATCAGCAGCGTCGCGGCGGCGGCGCCCGGCGCGGCGAAAGCGAGGGTGTTGGGCAGGCGCGGCGCCGCCGCGCCGAACACGACCGCCTCCGGCGCGGTTTTGCGCAGACGCCGCTCCAGCCGATCCCGCAGCGCGGCCAGCCGTGTCGCCTCGCGCTCGGCCTCGGCGGCGGCAAGGCGCGCCGCGGCGCCGAAACCGGCGATCGCCGCGACGTTCTCGGTGCCGGCGCGTGCGCCGCGCTCCTGCCCGCCGCCGCGCAGCAGCGGCGCTTCGATCGAAAGGTCGGGACGCATCGCGATCAGCGCCCCCGCGCCCTTGGGACCGCCGAACTTGTGGGCCGAAAGGAAGACGAAGTCGGCGCCCGATGTCGCGGCGGCAAGACCGATCCGCCCAGGCAACTGCACGCCGTCGCAGACGACGATTCCGCCCGCCGCATGGACCAGCGCCGCCGCCTCGGCGACCGGCTGCAGCACGCCGGTTTCGTTGTTGGCGCCTTGCAGCGCCAGCATCGGCGCGCCTTCGTCGCGCGCCAGGAGCTCGCCGAGCGCGTCGAGGTCGAGCCTGCCGTCGGGCTGCAGCGGCGCGATCGCGGTCGCCTCGGGCGCAAAGCGATGGCCGCGCAGGACGCAAGGATGTTCGCCCGCTGACATGATCAGACGTGTCAGCGGCGTCTTCCGCCCCGGCGCCGAGATCGCCGGCGTCAGCGCCAAATTGGCGGCTTCGGTGCCGCCGGAGACGAAGACGACCCCGCGCGGCTCGACCCCGGCGAGCGCGGCGACGGCGCGGCGCGCTTCTTCGACGATCGCCCGCGCCCGCCGCCCCTCGGCGTGGATCGAGGACGGGTTGCCGAGGACGTCGAGCGCCGCGAGCATCGCCGCCCGCGCCTCGGGGCGCAGCGGCGCCGTGGCGTTGTAGTCGAGGTAGACGCGTGAAATCTCGGCGGAGGCCATGGCGGATCGCGTCCGAACTGTTGTTTCACCTTCCGTCGCGGACGGGCGCCCGGGAATGCGTTTTATCCTTGCAATTGAGGGGGCGGGGCGTGCTATGTGGCCGCTTCCGCGCGGGTCTCGAGCGATCGACACATAGGCGCGCGCCGAGTCCGCCGCAAGCTTCGCCGTCCCCGGCGCCTTTCGGGTCGAAGGCGGATTTTGGGCGAGGCGACCCCCCCTCCGGGGCTCGGCGGAAAGCCGTGCGGCGGCGCCGCGCGGAGACGAGTGGTTTTGGAGACGCAATGCCTGAGGTCTTTTTCAACGGCCCCGCCGGACGGCTGGAAGGCCGCTTTCACCCCGCCAAGCAGCGTGGCGCGCCGATCGCGGTCGTGCTGCACCCGCACCCGCAGTTTGGCGGGACGATGAACAATCAGATCGTCTACAACACCTATTACGCGTTCGCCGAACGCGGGTTCTCGGCGCTGCGCTTCAATTTTCGCGGCGTCGGCCGGTCGCAGGGCGCGTTCGACCACGGCCAGGGCGAACTCTCCGACGCGGCTTCCGCGCTCGACTGGGCGCAATCGATCAGTCCCGAGGCCCGCGCCTGCTGGATCGCCGGCGTCTCGTTCGGCTCGTGGATCGGCATGCAGCTCCTCATGCGGCGGCCGGAGATCGAAGGATTCATCTCGATCGCCCCGCCCGCCAACCGTTTCGACTTCAGTTTCCTCGCCCCCTGCCCCTCGTCCGGCCTGTTCGTTCACGGCGACAAGGATCGCGTCGCGCCGCTCAAAGAAGTGCAGGCGTTGATCGAGAAGCTGAAGACGCAGAAAGGCATCTCGATCGAGCACGCCGTGATCGCCAACGCCAATCACTTCTTCGAAGACTGCATGGAAGACTTGCAGGAGACGGTCGGCGCCTACCTCGACAAGCGCCTCGGCATGCCCCGCCACGCGCCCGCCCCGGCGCGAAAGGACCGCGCCAAGAGCTCGACCTCGGCCAAGGGATAAGGCCGGTGGCCCTGATCACGACGACTTCGGAGCTGGCGGACGCCTGTCAGCGCTTTGCCCGCCATGCCTTCGTGACGGTCGACACCGAATTCCTGCGCGAGACGACCTTCTGGCCGATCCTGTGCGTCGTTCAGGTGGCGTCCGACGACGAGGCGCTGGCGATCGACGCGCTCGCCCCCGACATCGATCTCAAGCCGCTGTTCGGGTTGATGGCCGACCCCAACGTGGTCAAGGTCTTCCACGCCGCGCGGCAGGACGTCGAGATCTTCTGGAAGCTGACCGGGCAAGTGCCCGCGCCGATGTTCGACACCCAGGTCGCGGCGATGGTGTGCGGCTACGGCGACCAGGTCTCCTACAGCGAGCTGGTGCAGTCAGTGTGCAAGGTGGCGCTCGACAAATCGTCGCGCTTCACCGATTGGGCGCGTCGCCCGCTCGCCCCGGCGCAAATCGAGTACGCGATCGGCGACGTCACCCACTTGCGCGACGTCTACCGCGCGCTGCTCGCCCAGCTCGACAAGTCGGGCCGACGCGCCTGGCTCGAGGACGAGATGAAAGTGCTGACCTCGGCCGCCACCTACGAGCAGCACCCCGAGCGCGCCTGGGAGCGGTTCAAGATGCGCGCGCGCAAGCCGCGCGACCTCGCCGTGCTGATGGACCTCGCCGCCTGGCGCGAGTCCGAGGCGCAGACGCGCGACGTGCCGCGCGCGCGCGTGCTCAAGGACGACGTGCTGATCGAAATTGCGCTCGCCGCGCCGCACACCCGCGAGGCGCTTGGCAACCTGCGCGCATTCCCGCGCGGCATGGAGCGTTCGAAGGCCGGCGACGAGATTGTCGCCGCTGTCGAGCGCGGCCTCGCGCGCGATCCGCGCACCCTGCCCAAGCTGGAGCGCGAGCGACGCAACGGCGGCGGCTCGGCGGCGACGGTCGAGCTGCTGAAAGTGCTGCTCAGGCAGGTCAGCGACGAGAGCGGCGTGGCGAGCAAGATGATCGCCACCGTCGACGACCTCGAAGCGATCGCCGGCGACGACCGGGCCGACGTCCCGGCGCTGCAAGGCTGGCGGCGCAAGCTGTTCGGCGAGCGTGCATTGCAGCTCAAGCGCGGCGATCTCGCGCTCACCGTCGAGCACGGCAAGGTCGTCGCGCTCGAGTGGCGCGAAGGCGATCCCACAGCGGCGCGCCATCCGTGACGATGCGCGCCGCGCGTTTCTTTGTCGCCATGAGTCCCGACGTGGTACTTTGGCGCATTCTCGAATCACCCGCCTGACGCAAACATGACCGACGACCTCTTTGGCGGCGCAACGGCGCTGCGCCGCAAGTCTCTCCCGAGCAAGGCCCGCCTGGGCCATTCCGGCTCGATGGGCGAAGCCGAGTACAACGCCGCCTCGATCGAAGTGCTCGAGGGCCTGGAGCCAGTGCGGCGTCGGCCCGGCATGTACATCGGCGGCACGGATTCCATCGCCATGCACCACCTCTTCGCCGAGGTGATCGACAATGCGATGGACGAAGCGGTCGCCGGCCACGCGACTTACATCGAAGTGTCGCTCGAGGACGGCGAGTGGCTGTCGGTCGCCGACAACGGCCGCGGCATGCCGGTCGACCCGCACCCGAAATTTCCCGGCAAGTCGGCGCTCGAAATCATCATGACCAAGTTGCACGCCGGCGGCAAATTCGACTCCGGCGCCTACGAGACCTCGGGCGGCCTGCACGGCGTCGGCGTCTCGGTGGTCAACGCGCTGTCGTCGCGGGTCGAAGTCGAGGTCGCGCGCGGCCAGACGCTCTACCGCCAAGCCTTCGAGCGCGGCGTGCCGGTCACCAAGCTCGAAGTGGTCGGCAAGGCCCCCAACCGCCGCGGCACACGCGTGCGCTTCCATCCCGACGAACAGATTTTCGGCAAGGCGGCGCACTTCGATCCGGCGCGGCTATTCAAGATGACGCGCGCCAAGGCGTATCTCTTCGGCGGCGTGGAAATTCGCTGGCGCTGCACGCCCTCTCTCGTCGACTCCGAGGGGAAAGTCCCCGCCGAGGCGACCTTCCATTTCCCCGGCGGCTTGAAGGACTATCTCGCCGCCGACATCGAGGGACAGGAACTGGTCGTCGACCAGGTCTTCATCGGCAAGGTCGAGAAGAACGGCAAGCACGGCTCGGTCGAATGGGCGATCACCTGGGTCGCGGTCGAGGACGGATTCATCCATTCCTACTGCAACACCATCCCGACGCCCGACGGCGGCGCTCACGAAGTGGGCCTGCGCGCCGCGCTGCTGCGCGGTCTCAAGGACCACGCCGAGCGCATCGGCCAATCGAAGCGCGCCGCGGCGCTCACCGCCGACGACGTGATGAGCGGCTGCGCCGCGATGCTGTCGCTGTTCATCCGCGAGCCGGAATTCCAGGGTCAGAACAAGGGCCGGCTGCAGACCGCCGAGGCGGCGCGTCTCGTCGACGCGGCGGTGCGCGACGCCTTCGACCATTGGCTCGCCGCCGCGCCGAGCCAGGCGGCCAAGCTGCTCGACTTCGCCTTCGATCGGGCCGACGAGCGGGCGCGCCGTCGAATGGAGAAGGACGTCGCCCGCAAGGCGGCGACGCGCAAGCTGCGGCTGCCCGGCAAGCTCGCCGATTGCACCAGCTCTTCCGCGCAAGGCTCTGAATTATTTATCGTCGAGGGCGACTCGGCGGGCGGCTCGGCGAAGCAGGCGCGCGACCGCGCCAGCCAGGCGATCCTGCCGCTGCGCGGCAAGATCCTCAACGTCGCCTCGGCGACGCGCGAAAAGCTGGCGCAGAACCAGGCGCTCGCCGACCTGATGCAGGCGCTCGGCGTCAGCTCGGGCGCCCAGTATCGCTCGGGCGACCTGCGCTACGACAAGATCATCATCATGACCGACGCCGACGTCGACGGCGCCCACATCGCCTCGTTGCTGATTACCTTCTTCTACCGCCAGACGCCGAAGCTGATCGAAGAAGGTCACCTTTACCTCGCCGCGCCGCCGCTCTATCGGCTGACCCAGGGCGGCAAGTCGCTTTACGCGCGGGACGACGCCCACAAGGACGAGCTGATGAAGTCGGGCTTTCCCGGCCGCGGCGCGATCGAAGTCAGCCGCTTCAAGGGCCTGGGCGAAATGTCGATGCGCGATCTGCGCGACACGACCATGGACGCCGCCAAACGCACCCTGCTCCGGGTTGCGCTGATCGAGGCCGACAGCGAAGCGACCGCCGACGCGGTCGAGCGGCTGATGGGCAGCAAGCCGGAAGCGCGCTTCGCGTTCATCCAGGAGCGGGCGCCGGGCGCGCACGAGCTCGTCGACATTTAGGCGCACCGGCAAGGCTTCCTTTACCCTAACGATCGTAACTTCTCAGCCGACGCGACGGCCAGCTTGAGCCGTTCGCGTGCGTAGGCGAGAGGCGGAAGATGATCGATTGGCTGGGGTGGCTGAAGCGGCTGGAGTTCGCGACTGTCGGGGCGCTGGCGATCGCCTGCCTGTGCCTGATGATCGGACAGAGCGCCGAGCGCTACGCCGATGCGACGACGGCCGCCGCCGCCCGCATGGCGGCGCGAGAGGCGCCGGCCGACGGAGGGTCCGGGGCTCGGTTCAATGGGATCGATTATTCCGCGACGGGGTCGATTAAAGGGCAAGTCGGCGCCGCCTCGCCGTGCAAAGTGGGCGATTAGGCCGCCGTTCGCTCCGCCGACCGCGCCATTGCGCTTGCCTGCTGCAGGACCGAGGCGAGTCGAAATTGCGTTACATTCGTTCGCGATTGCCCATTAGACGGTCTGGCGGATTGGCGACGGATAGGTTACGATAACTAAAGAAGTCTGTTGCCGTGATGGGTCGCGGCGAGGTGAGCTTGGACGAGGCGGGCGCGTTGAATCGGATTGGGTCCGCTCCCGAGCGGTCAGCCCTCAAAGCGATCGGACCTGCGGCGCCACGGCGCCGGTCGGGCGATCAAGCAGGGAACGACGCGTGAGCGGTGTGTCGCCGCGGACGTCGACTGAAGCACGGAGCATGCTTCCTTACACTTTTGACCATCCCGTATCAGAGCGCTCTCTTGCCGCCGGATGAGCCGGCGGCGCGGACGCTTCAGGACGATTCCGGAATCGGGATGAAGAATTTATCGGGCGGAGAAGTAGTCTAACATGAGCAAGGGTAAAGATTTCCGGGCGCCCCGCAAGCGCGGTTTCGACGACGACGGGCCGATGCCGTACGAGCCGAAAACGCGGACGCCGCGCGCCTTTGGCGGCGCCGCCGAGGGAGGCTTCGGCGCCCCCCCGGCGATGGGCATGGCGCCTGCGCCGGCCGCCGGTCCCACGATCGACGCGGTGGTCAAGTGGTTCAAGGCCGACAAGGGCTACGGCTTCGTCGAGCTGGCCAACGGCCAGGGCGACGCCTTCCTGCACGCCAACGCGCTGCACGCCTCGGGCCACGACTCGGTGCCCGCGGGCGCCAAGCTCAAGGTCCTCGTCGGCGCCGGCGCAAAAGGCGCGCAGGTGACGCGGGTGATGGAAGTCGATACGGCCGGCGTCGTCGAGCGTCCGCAGCGCTCGTTCAGCGACGGTCCCGGACGCGCCGAGCCGCGGCCGCGTCGTGTCGCGCCAGACCCGTCGACGGCGGTGGCGCTGGGCGGCACGGTCAAGTGGTTTGACGACACCAAGGGCTTCGGCTTCGTCGCCAGCGACGACGGCGGCAAGGACGTGTTCGTTCACATTTCGATCCTCGGCCCGTCGGGCGTTTCCCGTCTGACCGAAGGTCAACACGTGAACATGCGCGTCGTCGACACGCCGAAGGGTCGCGAGGCCATTTCGATCACCGTCTGACGGCTCGATCCGTCCGCCTTCCGGCTCGCCCGCCCTTCGTGGGCGCGCGGGCCGTGTGGCGTTGGCGCGGCCGTTAGCGCGAGCGCCGAAATCCAGCCCGCCCGCGCCGGAGCTTCGGCCATGCAGCCATCGCGCGACATCAGCCGCCTCAACGAGATCATGGCGGCGCTCAGGACGCCTGAGACCGGCTGCCCGTGGGACCTCGAGCAGACCTTCGCCACCATCGTCCCCTACACGCTCGAGGAGGCCTACGAGGTCGCCGACGCGATCGAGCGCGGCGACGTCGCAAACTTGCGCGAAGAGCTCGGCGACCTGCTGCTGCAAGTCGTCTTTCACGCCCGGATGGCTGAAGAGGACGGCCGCTTCGATTTCGGCGACGTGGTCGACGCGATCACGCGCAAGCTCATCCGCCGCCATCCCCACGTGTTCGGCGACGCGCGCGACCTTTCCAGCGACGAGGTCAAGGCGCTGTGGGGCCGCATCAAGGCCGAGGAGAAGCGCGAGCGCGCCGAAGCGCGCCGCGCCGCCGGCGTGCCCGCCGAGGAGGCGACCGGGGCGCTCGCCGGCGTGCCGCTCGCCCTGCCCGCGCTGACCCGCGCGCTCAAGCTGCAGGAGAAGGCGGGCAAGGTCGGGTTCGACTGGAACGACCCGCGCGCCGTGCTCGCCAAGCTGCGCGAAGAGATCGACGAGGTCGAGGCCGAGCTCGACGCCAATGACGCGCACCGCGTCGCCGGCGAAGTCGGCGATCTGCTGTTCGCGGTCGCCAATCTCGCTCGTCACGTCCGCGTCGATCCGGAAGCGGCGCTGCGCAGCGCCAACGCCAAGTTCGAACGCCGCTTCGCTCATATCGAGTCGCGGCTCGGCGAAGTCGGGCGCGCGCCGGCTGACGCGACGCTCGACGAAATGGAGGCGCTGTGGAGCGAAGCCAAGCAGCGCGAAAGACAAGCGCCGTAGCGACGACCTTCGTCGCCCTGCTGCGCGGCGTCAACGTCGGCGGCGCCAATCGGCTGACGATGGCGGCGTTGCAGGCGGCGTTCGCAGACGCCGGCGGCCGTAAGGTCGAGACGCCGCCGCAGAGCGGCAACGTCGTCTTCGATGCGCCGGCCAATGCAGGCGCGGCGATCGCCGCTCGCGTCCGCGCGTCGCTTACGCGCATTCTCGACATCGACGCGCCGATCGCGCTGCGCGACGGCGAAGGCTGGTTGAGACTCGTCGCCGGCAATCCGTTCCTCGCCGCCGACGTCGAACCTGACATGCTGCACGCGGCGTGCCTCTCCGCTGCGCCGAGCGCCGAGCGCATCGCACGGCTCGAGACTGATCGTTCGCCGCCTGACGCCTTCGTCGTCGTCGGCGCCGAGGTCTATCTCAGCCTGCCCAATGGCGTCGCGCGCAGCAAATTGAGCAACGCCTGGCTCGACGCGCGGCTCGGCGTCGTCTCGACGATGCGCAATTGGCGCACAGTGACGAAGCTCGCGGCGATGGTCGAAGCGCGGCGGCGCTGACGCGCTCACCGCGAAGGCGGCGCGAAACCGCGGCTGAGCCGCGATTTCGCCGACTTCGGCGGGATCAGCCGCCCGCCTTCAACAGGGTGAGCGCCGCCTGGACGCCGCTCGAACTCGAAGCGGCGGGAGAACTCGCCGCCGCGATCGGCTTGTAGTCGCCGTCGTTGTCTTTGGTCTGCGCGGTCTGAGCGCTGGCTTGCGTTCGATCGCCGTCGGCGGCGCGCGTCGCCGCCGTCTGCGGGGCGGAGACGACGGCGGGGGCGCCGGAAACTGCGGATACGGTCATTGGGTCCTCTCGAAGCGCGAGGCGGTTCGCCCCGTCAGACGACGCTAGAGCCCAATCCTTCCCGAATACTGAACAACACTGGCAATCTGCGCAGATGGGGAAAATGTAATCTCGATGGCAACGTTTCTCGCCATTACAGATTGCCAATCTCGCTCGACGCCGCGCGCTTCAGGCCGCTTCGCTGAGGACGATCAACAGGCCGGTGTCCTCACGCGGATGCAGCGCCAATTCCGTGCGCTCTTCATCGGCCCAAGCCGCGAGCTTGACGACGCGCGCGAGTTCCGTCTCGTTCTCCCCCTCGCTCGGCTCGGCGATGACGAGGCCCTCGCTGTCGAGAAAGAACGTGTGTTCGCCAAAGGTCTCGCACAACGACAGATTGGCTGGATGCGTTTCCGGCACCACCCAGGAATCGAGCTGTCTCGCCGCTTGCGCGGTGTGCAAGAGGGATAGTTTCATCGCGTACTCCGAGGTTGGGGCCGCTCGGGCGATGCTCCCGCGCGGCGCTCGGCGCCGATAGCGGCGACCGACGACTCGTCATGCCGACCAAATGGGCCGAGGGCGCGGCAGTCGTCGGGCGATTCGATGGAAAGGTTCAGCGCGCTGCGGCGCCGAACCGGCGCTTGACGCGATCGACCGCGTCGGCGGGCACGCGCACGGTCACGCGGACGCCGCCGTCTTCGCCGTTGCGGCGCGCCATGACTTCGGTGTGCTCGTAGAGCCAGTGCAGGCCCTGACCGTCGGCGGATTCGAGATCGAGGTCGATGAGCGATCGCCCACGCGCCAGGCGCGTCTCGATCGCCTGGAGCAGCGCGTCGATCCCCTCGCCGGTCAGCGCGGAGACGGCGATCGGAGCGCCCTCGCCCTGCCCTGTCGCCAGGCCGGCGCGATGGTCCGCGTCGAGCTTGTCGAGCTTGTTCCACACCTCGACCAATTTGTCCGCGGCGCCGGCGACGCCGACTTCGGCAAGGATCGCCTCGACGTCCTTGGCCTGCGCGTCGCTGTCGGCGTGGGCGATGTCGCGCACGTGGACGATGACGTCGGCGGCGCGCACCTCTTCGAGCGTGGCGCGGAAGGCCGAGATCAGCATCGTCGGCAGATCGGAGATGAAGCCGACGGTGTCGGAGAGGATCGCCGCGCCGCCGTGCGGCAACTTCACCAGCCGCATCGTCGGATCGAGAGTCGCAAACAGCATGTCGGCGGCGACGACCTCGGCGCGGGTCAGGCGGTTGAACAGGGTCGACTTGCCGGCGTTGGTGTAGCCGACCAGCGCGACGATCGGATAGGGAACCTCAGCGCGGCTGGCGCGATGCAGCGCGCGCGTCTTCTTGACCTTCTCGAGGTCGCGCTCGATGCGGATCATGCGCTCCTCGATCAGGCGCCGGTCGGTCTCGATCTGGGTTTCGCCAGGGCCGCCGAGGAAGCCGAAGCCGCCGCGCTGGCGCTCCAAGTGGGTCCACGACCGCACCAGGCGCGACTTCTGGTAGGTCAGATGCGCGAGTTCGACCTGTAACGCGCCCTCGGCCGTGTGCGCACGCCGGCCGAAAATCTCCAGGATCAGACCGGTGCGGTCGATCACCTTGGCCTTGAATTCTTTCTCGAGGTTGCGCTGCTGCACCGGGGACAGCGCCGCATCGACGACGACAAGGGCGATCTCGTCCGCTTGCGCGCGCTCGGCGAGCTCGGCGACCTTGCCTTTGCCGAGATAAGTCGCCGGGCGAATCTCGGCGAGGCCGACGAGAATCGAGCCGACGACGTCGAGATCGATGGCGCGAGCCAGCCCTTCCGCCTCCTCGCGGCGCGCTTCGGGGGTGCGCGTTGGGCCGCGGTCGCCCGACACGCGGGCGGTCGAATACGGGCAGATCACCAGCGTTCGCGTCCGCGATGCGACCGCCGCTTCGCGCCGGCCGGCGCCCTCCAACTCGCTCAATGCTGTCTCAATGCTGGTCGAGTCCCTCTTCCACCGACTCGAACATGGTGATCGGGGTCGCCGGCATGATCGTGGAGATGGCGTGCTTGTAGACGAGCTGCGAATGGCCGTCGCGCCGCAGGAGTACGCAGAAATTGTCGAACCAAGTCACGAAACCCTGAAGTTTCACGCCGTTGACAAGGAAAATGGTCACCGAAGTCTTGCTCTTGCGAACGTGATTAAGGAACGTGTCCTGAAGGTTCTGCGCCTTTTCACTGGCCATTGTTGGGACCCCACATCCGATATGGACCGCTTGCCGCAGCCGTGTTGTTGTTTCGACTCGACGCCTCGTCCCGCGTCAAGTTCTGTGAACCTATATCATTTCAGCGGCGATCCGCCATCGCGCGGTTTTGTGACGGGAACGCCGCGCTTCAGGTGCGCGCCGCCGCAGCGGCGAATTTCCGTCGCAATGCCGTAGTTATGGGCCCCGGGCGGCCGTCGCCGATCGGCCGCCCGTCGATGGCGACGACAGGGGTGGCGATCGTCGTGGCGCTGGAAAGGAAGGCCTCGCGCCCACCGTACGCCTCCTCCCGGCTGAATGGACGCTCCTCGAAGCGAAGGCCTTCGGCGACGACGATGTCGATCAGCGTCGTGCGCGTGACCCCGCGCAAGATCGCCTGATCGGCCTGGCGGGTCACCAGCGCGCCGTCGGCGGCGACGATCCAGGCGTTGGTCGAAGCGCCCTCGGTGACGAAGCCGTCGCGGTCGACAAACCAGGCTTCGTAGGCGCCGGCCTCGCGCGCCGCCTGCTTGGCGAGGACGTTGGGCAGCAACTGGAGCGATTTCACGTGCGGATGGGCCCAACGCTCTTCCGGCAAGGTGATCACCGCCACGCCGCGCTCGGCGTTCGCCTCGCCAAGGCGAGGATCAAGCGATTTGGCGGTGACGACCAGCCCCGGCGTGACGCCGGGCGGCGGGAAGCCGTGGTCGCGCCGCGCTACGCCTCGCGAGATCTGCAGATAGACGAGGCCGTCATTGACCCGATTGCGGGCGACGACTTCGCGCAGGATACGCCTCAGCGCCGCCTCGCCGACCGGCGCGGCGATGCGCAGCGCCTTGAGCGACGTCTTCAGCCGCGCGAGGTGGCGCGCCTCGTCGATCAGCGCGCCGTCGCGCACCAGGCAGACTTCATAGACGCCGTCGCCGAAGACGAAGGCGCGATCCAGGATCGACACCCCCGCTTGGACGAGCGGCAGGTAGCGGCCATTGACATAAGCGATGCGGCTCATTTCGGCATTCCGTTCGCTTATGCGACGCCGAGCGACTTCAGCTTGCGGTGCAAGGCCGATCGCTCCATGCCGATGAACTCCGCGGTGCGCGAAATGTTGCCGCCGAAGCGGTTGATCTGGGCGATCAGATATTCGCGCTCGAACACTTCGCGCGCTTCGCGCAGTGGCACGCTCATCAGCTTCTCGCCGCCGACGCCGGTCGGAATAGCTGGCACCAGCGCGCCGATCTCGGCCGGCAGCATCGCCGCGGTGATGTCCGCCTCGGGATCGCCCGCGACGAGAATCATCAGCCGCTCGACGTTGTTGCGCAGCTGGCGGATGTTGCCCGGCCAGTCGTGCGACTGCAGCACCGCCATCGCGTCGGCGGCGACCCGGCGCGGCGGCACCCCCATCGTCTGCGCGACTTGCTCGAGGAAATACTGCACCAACTCGGGAACGTCGTCGCGCCGCTCGGCCAGCGAGGGAACCCGAATCGGCACGACCGACAGGCGGTGGAACAGATCCTCGCGGAACTGCTCGTCGGTGATCGCCTGAGCGAGGTCGCGGCTGGTCGAGGAGATGATGCGGACGTCGACGTGGACCCGCGCCGACCCGCCGACGCGTTGAAAATTCTGGTCGACCAATACGCGCAGAATTTTCGCCTGCGTCTCGAGCGGCATGTCGGCGACTTCGTCGAGGTAGAGCGTGCCGCCGTGCGCCTCTTCGAGCGCCCCGACCCGACGCGGACGGTCGGCGCTCGGTTCGACGCCGAACAGCTCGCTTTCCATGTTGTCGGGCGTGATCGTCGGCGCGTTGAGGACGACGAACGGGCCGTCGGCGCGCACCGACTGGGCGTGGATCAACCGCGCCGCCAGCTCCTTGCCCGCGCCAGGCGGGCCGGAGATGAGCACGCGCGAATTGGTCGGCCCCAGCCGCTCGATGACGCGCTTGAGATTGGCGATCGCCGCCGAATTGCCGATCATGCGATTGGCGGCGCCGGAACGGGCGCGCAGTTCCGTGACTTCGCGTTTCAGCCGCGAGGTCTCCAGCGCGCGCTCGGCGACGAGGATCAACCGGTCGGCCTTGAACGGCTTCTCGATGAAGTCGTAAGCGCCGAGCTTGATCGCCGTCACCGCGGTTTCGATGTTGCCGTGGCCGGAGATCATCACCACCGGCACGTTGCCGTGCTGCTGCTTGACGATCTCCAGCAATTGCAGCCCGTCGAGCCGCGAACCCTGCAGCCAGATGTCGAGCAGCACCAGATGCGGCCGGCGCGCCTCGATCGCCGCCAGCGCCTCGTCGGAATTGCGGGCAAGGCGGGTCGAATGGCCTTCGTCGGAGAGAATGCCGGAGACGATTTCACGAATGTCTTCTTCGTCGTCGACGACCAGGATATCGGCGGGCATCAGGACGGCCTGTCTGTGTGCGGAACAACCAGGGGGGCGCTCGCGGCGGCCGCCGGAGCGGCGGCGGCGACGGCTTCAAAGCGCAGCGGCAGCTTCATCAGCACCTGGGCGCCGCGCCCGCCGTCAGTGCGAGCGAGGCCGTCGAGAAGTTCGACCTCGCCATGGTGATCTTCGAAGATCTTGATGACGATCGGCAAGCCGAGACCGGTGCCTTCGGCGCGGGTGGTGACGTAGGGCTCGATCAGCTTACGGCGATCCTCGCTCGGAAAGCCTTTGCCGTTGTCGCTGACGGTGATGCGAACGACGCCGTCGTCGACCGCCATAGAAGCGACGATCCTGCCCTTCTCCTCGCGCGGGCCGAGGGCGTCGATGCCCTCCCCGGCGTTCTTGAGCACGTTGGTCAGCGCCTGGGAGATCAGGCGGCGGTCGAAATCGGCGATCACCGGTTCGGGCGGCAGGTCGTCCTCGAAGGCGATGTCCGGTCGGCCGACCCGCATCAGAAACAGCGCCTGGCGGACGCAATCGGAAAGATCGTCCTCGGCGGGACGCGTTTTCGGCATGCGGGCGAAGGACGAAAACTCGTCGACCATGCGCTTGATGTCGTCGACCTGGCGAATAATCGTGTCGGTGCATTGGTCGAACACGTCCTTGCCTTCGACGATGTGCTTGCCGTAGCGGCGCTTGAGGCGCTCGGCGGAAAGCTGGATCGGCGTCAACGGGTTCTTGATCTCGTGGGCGATGCGGCGGGCGACGTCGGCCCATGCGGCGCTGCGCTGGGCGGCGACGAGCTCGCTGATGTCGTCGAGCGTGACCACCGCGCCGTGGTCGCCGCGCTGCGGATCGCCGGTGACGCGCACGTTGAGCAGCCGTTCGCGGCCGTGGCTCATCCAGGTCGCTTGCGCCTGTTGCGAACGCAAATTCATCGTCCGCGCCTGGTCGAGGATCTGCGCCACCTGGGGGAAGATCTCGCCGATGTTGCGCCCGACCAGTCCGCGCGGATCATCGCCGCACAGCAGCTTGTCGGCGGCGGCGTTGCTGACCGTGATGACGTCCTGCGCGTCGACGCCGATGACGGAAGCGGGAACGCCCGACAGAACCGCCTCGATGAAGGCGCGACGTTCGTCGTTGAGCGCGTTGGCGGCGGTCAGGTGATTGCGCTGATGGCGCAGCTCCATCGTCATCTTGTTGAAGGTCTCGCCGAGATGGCCGAGATCGCCCTCGGAGCGTCGAGTCGGAACCTGGACGTAGAGATTGCCCGAGGCGACCTCGTCGGTGGCGCGGATCAGCCGCCGGATCGGCCCGACGAGCTGGTTGGCGAAAGTGAGACCCATCCACACCGCCGAGATCAGCATCGTCAGCGACAACATGACGAACACCGCGGCGAAACCGAGCTCGATGTTGTGGCGATGCGATTCGAAGTTGGCGAACACCGCCGACACTTGCGACGCGTCGCGCGCGACTTTGCCCGACATCGGGTCGATGGCCCGCGCGGCGTAGAAATAGCCGTTGTCGATCCCGGCGATCGGCCGCAACGCGACGAAGACTTCGCCGGCGCCGAGCAGACCGCAATAGGGTTGCCTGGCGGCGGCGGCGGCGAAATCGCCGGGGTCGGGCTTGGCGATTTGCTTGGGGTCGGAGCCTGCCGCCTGCGCGATCGACGTGCCGTCGGACTTGATGACGGCGGCCGCGGAGAAACCGAGCGCGCGCGACCGCGCGTTGAGGAAGTTCTGGAAGAGACTGGGGTCGGAGCGGACGAGCCGCGACGCCTGCGACAGGTCGTTCGCCGTCAGCTCCGCCTCGCGCAGCAGCGCCTGACACTGGGTCTCGCCATAGCCCTGCGACAGCGCCCCGGACTCAGAGAGGAATGAGGCGACATCCTTCATGAAGGCGGGGTTGATCACCCATTCGACCGAGACGGTGGCGACCAAAGCGGTCACCAGCGCGGGAATCGCCGCCACCAGCGAGAACAGCGCGACGACGCGATTGTGCAGGCGCGCTCCGGCGCGCGCGGCCCGGCGCGCGGCGCGCAGACGGCGCAACTCCAAGACGATCAGCACCAGCAGGCAAAGGACGATCAGCCCGTCGCCGCCGAGCAGGATCAGGACCACGCCCGGCGTCGGAATGATCGGGGTGAAGCCGGCGAAGGTGACGAAGGTCGCCAGCGCCAGGACCAGCGCGCCGCCGACCGCGATCGGACCGAACACGCCGGAAATCCGACGCTCGTCGAGTCGCGGGTCCGCCCCCGGCGCCCCGCTTCCGTTCGGCTGCTGCTGCGATTGATGATTCGTCACGTCGCGAAAGCTCGCCGTCGTTACGCCTTGCGGCTATGCCCAGAGTTGCGCAATTGCAACTCTGTTGCAAGATTACGACAAAATGGCGGCGAAAGTCATTTAAATCCGCGGACTCCCCGTAGATCGAGGTCGCGGATTTTCTTGCGCAACGTGTTGCGGTTGAGGCCGAGAATCTCGGCCGCCTTGATCTGGTTGCCGCGGGTCGCCGACAGCGTGGCGGCGATCAGCGGCACCTCGAGATCGAGCAAGACGCGGTGATAGAGGCCGACCGGCGGCGGCGAATCGCCGAACGAGCGGAACAGGTCGGCGACGTGCCGCTCGATGCCGGAGACGAACTGCTCCTGCGCGGCGGCCGCTTCCCGGGTCGGCGCGTGGTCGCCGCCGCCGGTCGGCCCCGAAAGTCCGAGCAGCGGCGCGCTAGCGCCGAGCTCGGCTTCGATCAGCGCCTCGCCGATGACGTCCTGAGGATAGAGCGCGGCGATGCGCCGGGTCAGGTTCTCCAGCTCGCGCACGTTGCCTGGCCAAGAATAGCGGCGCAGCCGCTCCATCGCCGCGGTGTCCAGGCTCTTGGGCGGCAAGCCTTCCGAAACGCCGCGCTGGAAGAAATGGCGCACCAGATCAGGGATGTCCTCGCTGCGCTCGCGCAGCGGCGGCAGGCGCAGCGGCACGACGTTGAGGCGGAAGAACAGATCTTCGCGGAACGCGCCCTGTTGAATGGCGTAGCGTAGGTCTTTGTTGGTCGCGGCGACGATGCGGACGTTGGTCTTGATCGGCGTGCGGCCGCCGACGGTCGTATATTCGCCCTGTTGCAGCACCCGCAGCAGGCGCGTCTGCGCCTCCATCGGCATGTCGCCGATCTCGTCGAGGAACAGCGTGCCGCCCTCGGCCTGCTCGAAACGGCCGGCCGAGCGCGCGTTGGCGCCGGTGAAGGCGCCTTTCTCGTGGCCGAACAGTTCGCTCTCGATCAGGTCGCGCGGGATCGCCGCCATGTTGATGGCGACGAACGGCCCAGTCTTGCGCTTGCCGTAATCGTGCAGCGCGCGCGCGACGAGTTCCTTCCCGGTGCCCGACTCGCCGGAAATCATCACCGTGAGGTCGGTCTGCATGAGCCGCGCCAGCGAGCGGAAGATATCCTGCATCGCCGGCGAGCGGCCGACCAGCGGCATCGACTCGGCCGCCGCCGTTTCCGGGCCGACTTCGCGCGCGCGCTTGGGCTGCGCCAGAGCGCGGCCGACGATCGACACCAGCTCCTTCAGGTCGAACGGCTTGGGCAGATATTCGTAAGCGCCGCGCTCGGAGGCCTTGATCGCCGTCATGAAGGTGTTCTGCGCGCTCATGACGATGATCGGCAGATCGGGCCGCATGCGCTTGATGCGCGGCAGCAGCTCGAACGCGTTGTCGTCTGGCATCACCACGTCGGTGATGACGAGGTCGCCCTCGCCGGCGGCGACCCAACGCCACAGGCCGGCGACGGTGCCGGTCGAGCGCACTTCATAGCCGGCGCGCGACAACGCCTGATTGAGAACCGTCCTGATCGCCGCATCGTCGTCGGCGACGAGAATATGCCCTGACGGCATCCGCAAGCTCCTTGCAGGCCGCCGGCGGCGATGGAACGCCGGCCGCGCCCGCTCTTTGATCCGGCCCGCCGCGCCGCCTTAGTCGACGCCGCCGCCACTCGCCGCGCGCGACGCGGCAAGCGGCAGCAAGACTCGAAACGTCGTACGGCGCGGGTGCGACTCGAATTCGATGATTCCGCCGTGGTCGCCAATGACTTTGGCGACAAGTGCAAGTCCTAGGCCAGAGCCCGAGGATTTGGAGCTGACGAACGGCTCGAACAGGTTGGCGCCGATGTCGGCCGGCACGCCCGGGCCGTTGTCGCGCACGCAGATCTCAAGCGGCAGACTGACCGGCTCGGCGCCCGCCCCAACCTTCAACCGCACGCCCTGGCGGTAGGCTGTCGTGATGGTGATCTCGCCGTCGATGCTTTCTTCGCCAATGGCTTCCGCGGCGTTCTTGACGAGATTGAGGAAGACCTGGATCAGCGCGTCGCGCGAGCCCAGAACATGCGGCAGCGACGGGTCGTAGACCTCGGCGAAGCGGATATGCTGGGCGAAGCCGGCCTGGGCGAGCCGCTTCACATGGTCGAGCACCTGGTGGATGTTGAGGCTCTCGCGCCCGCCCGGCCGCTCCTCGGAGAACGACTCCATTCGGTCGACCAGTTTGACGATGCGGTCGGTCTCCTCGCAGATCAGCCGCGTCAACGCCCGATCCTCGTCGGAAGCGGAGGCTTCGAGCAGTTGCGCCGCGCCGCGGATGCCGGAAAGCGGGTTCTTGATCTCGTGGGCGAGCATGGCGCCGAGCGCCGTCACCGACCGCGCAGCGCTGCGGTGGGTGAGCTGCCTGTCCATCTTTTCGGCAATTGACCGTTCTTGCAGCAGAAGCAGCACGCCGTCCTCGGCGCGCGGCAGCGGCGAGACATAGGCGTCGACCACCCGACCCAGCCCGGTGCGCGGCGTCGAAACGTCGAGTTTATAACCGTTGACCGTCGCCTGGGTGGCGATCGCGTCGGCGACCAGCCCCATCACTGGCGAGCCGAACGGCAGAATGTCGGAGAGCTTGGCGCGCAACAGCGCCGAGCGGCCGGAATCGAAGAAATGCTCGGCCGCTGTATTGACCTCGCAAACGACCCCTGAGGCGTCGATCGCCAGCAACGGCTGCGGCAAAGCGTTGAGAAGCTGCGACGGGTCGAGCGCCGAGCTGGCGGCCATCGCGCGTTCGGGGGCCATCATGCCGCCTCCCTCTGCGATTGCGGCGCGAAGGCGAGCGCCAGCAGGCGCAGCGCTTCGTCGGCGTCTTCGCACGTCACCAGCGCTCGGCGCATAGCGTCCGGCGCGCCCGCTTTTTCGCTGTAGGCGGCGAGGTGCTTGCGCGCGTGACGCAGGCCGGCGCGCCGGCCGAGCGCCGTCAGCAGCCATTCGACATGGGCGAGCGCCGCCGCGCGCCGCTCGGCGACGGGCGGAGCTTCGGCCGGCCCGCCGGCGACAAGCGCGCGGCCGATCGCGCCGACCAACCACGGCGCGCCGACAGCGGCGCGGCCGATCATCACCGCGCGCGCACCCGACTGCGCCAGCATCGCCCGCGCGTCGTCGGCGCTGCGGCAATCGCCGTTGACGACGACCGGAACGCCGACCGCGGCGACGACCTCGCCGACCGCCCGCCAATCGGCCTTGCCGTCGTAGAGTTGGTGACGCGTGCGGCCATGGACGGTGATCATCGCCGCCCCCGCCGCCTCGGCGCGGCGCGCCAGCGTCGGCGCGTTGCGTTCGTCGTCGTCCCAGCCGAGCCGCATCTTGACGCTGACCGGCGTCGCGACCGCGCCCGCCACCGTTTCGATCAGGCGCGACGCCTGATCGAGATCGCGCATCAGCGCGCACCCCGCGGCGCGGCCGGCGACGCGGCGCGACGGGCAACCCATGTTGATATCGATGAGACGCGCGCCCGACGCTTCGAGCCGCCGCGCCGCCTCGGCCATCGCCGTTGGCTCCGAACCGACGAGCTGGGCCGCGTGCGGCTCAGCCCCTTCGCCTTCGGCGCGCAGCCGCGCCTCGCCGTCCTCGGCGACAAGCTCCGCGCTCGCCACCATCTCCGAAAAGGCCAGCGCGGCGCCAAACCGCCGCGCAGCCCGGCGCATGCCGAGGTCGCTGACGCCGGACATCGGCGCCAGGATGGCGGCGCCGACGAGCGTCAACGAACCCCCACGCGGCGCCGCGCCTTGGGCGCCTAGTTCCTGGGCAGTGAACATTGTGCCCGCATCCTAGTCAATTGGTCGGCGAACGCAAGGCGGACCGAGCGCGACGGCGCGCCACGCCCACGCCGCTTCGCGCGCCCCTTGCCGCCGCGGCGCGCCTCCGCTATTTACCCGTCGCCTGATGACGCGGGTTCGTCGTTGGGGGATAGTTCAACGGTAGAACTGCGGACTCTGACTCCGTCAATCTTGGTTCGAATCCAGGTCCCCCAGCCAGTCAATTCATTGAAATCGCTCATATTTTAGTTTTCATGTCACCAAACCGGCGGCGCGTGTCACCACAGTGTCACCGGCGCGCGGGCCGATCTCGAACGTCCGGCAAATTTGCCGAATGTTTCCCAGGCGCCGCAAACCGGTTCCCCCTGGCGACCGGTTCTTGGCGGCGTCGGCGCAAAAGAGCGGTCGCAACGAACGACCGGCCGCCGAGTCGCCCCGACGGCCGGAAATGACGCAAATTTGCGTGATTTGCGCGGCGAGGCGGCAGCCGTGGCCGCGACGAAGCGAAAGAGTTGCGGTCTGCTACTCTTTCCGAGAGCATTCACATGGCTGGCGCGCGGCGCGCGGCCAAGAGCCTAAAACGAAGCGGCCGCCGAGTCGCCCCGACGGCCGGTGTGTCTAGCAGGCGCCAATCGCCTGCCGGGATCACGCGCCAAAGGTCGGAGCGCGTTCACAGCGCGGGCGTCCGTCCCCTCATATGAAGTTCGGTCGCCATCGCGAGCAAACCAAAAGGCTCCTGATCAGAGGGCGGCGATCCCCACTGTTTCCGTTCGCACGCGACCAGGTAGGCCGCCTTCGCGACAAACTCCGCGTCCGTAGCGCACCGCGTTTTTGCGACGTCGCGGAGGGCCTTGCTTTCAGCGGCGATGGCGGCGGCAAACGAGTCTTCCTCGGCCGCACTTTCCATCGCTTCCACGGTCGCTTGCAAGCTCCTGTGCGCGGCGATGGCGAGATCAACGGCGCCGAGCCCTGCCGACGGCGCAAGCAAATCGCGGACGATCGAGGCGAGCACGAGGACGTCGGTTGTGTCGCCAAACGCCGCCACGAACTCGATTGGCTCGAAGGAGTAGCACCAGGCGAGAGCGTGCGCCTTAACCCTCAGCCCTTCGATCGTCGTCGCCGGCGCGGCGACGATCCGCTCGACGACGCCCTTTGCTTTCTTGTAGGCCGCCTCAAATTCCTTGTCCTGTGCGGACTCGTAATTCGCCGTTGCCGCGTCGAGTTCTTCGCTGAGCGATTGCAACGATTCTGCGCGCGCCGCGCGCTTCGCCGGCGGCGCCGAGTTTGAGCGGGATTGAGCGGTTTTCAACATACGTGTTGCTCCCTAACTCGCGATATGCGATACTTTTAGTATCGCTTGGAGACGAGACTATGTCAATACCAAAAGTATCAATTCGACAGATCAAGGCCGCGCGGGCGCTGCTGGCTTGGTCGCAGGACGAATTGGCGGAAAAGTCCGGCGTCTCGTCGCCGACGGTCAAGCGGCTCGAAGCCTCAGACGGCCCTTTGGGCGGTCGCGCCGGGACGGCCGCAAAATTGATCCGCGCGTTGGAAGCCAGCGGCGTCGAATTCACCAACGGCGGTCAGCCCGGTGTGAGGTTGAAGGGCGCCGGCGGAGCGATCGCCGGCGAGGATCTGAACGCGAGCAATGACGAATAGCACCGCGCCATGAAGTTCGGCATTCGCATTCCGTCGCCGCGTCGAAGCATCGCGGCGCGCCTGTCATGGAAGCGGGCGGTACGCCATCGCCTCGGCGTCAAGGCGCCGCGCGGTTTGGGATGGCCGACCAACCCAAAACGCGCCGCCTACAACCGCATCTACAATCGCACCACGATCAGCTTCTGGGCGCTGCTGCGGCGCTTGTTCCGCTGACGTGCAACCGCCTGTCGTTCGGCCGCCGCCGCCTGAAAATCCTCCGGCAAATTTGGGTAGTGGGTCCATTTGAAATTTCATTTCTCGCGGAGCCGTTCTTGAAGGGCGGCGCAAGCAACCCAATGTGGTGCACGTCGCCAGCGGCAGAGATCGGCAGACGGGAGGGAGTCTGTGCTCCCTATGACCCGAGCCGATAGTTCGCTGGCGACGCCTGAAACCCCGCTCCGATCACCGTTTCGGCTCGCCGACGTCAGAAAGCTTGAGCCGCGAGAATTCTCCCTCCGAGGGGGCATTCTTCGGCGGGCTGCCCAGCCGAAGTGCGGTCCGCGGACGCCGTCTTGCGTCACGCCGTTCGTCGACAGAAGGGTTTCAGACTGAAGAAGTAACGGGGGACGTCGAGGCGAATCGTGGCGCCGTGACGTTTTGGTCTCGTCACCCCGTGACGCTCGCCGTCAGGCGCTGATTTGTTCCTTGCTAGGTCGGGTGGTTTCCTTGGTCGCCGATCAAGGGAGAACCTCCAATGCCCGTAAATCCAGGCGACAGCAAGAACCGTGAGCACGTCCGCGAATTGGCCCGAGCGCGAATGCGAAGCCTCCGCAAGCGCAATCGGAAAGAGCGTCTTCCGTCGACGCGCGAGGTCGACGGTTGCCTGCGCGACGGCCTGGCCGATTTCATCAGCAGGCACGAGATCCGGACTTCGACCGAGGCATGGGCTGACAAGGCCCTCGGCGAAATTGTCGCCGCGGCCTACCGCGAGCTCCGGAGGGCGAACTTCGACACCGCCAACCCCAAGACCCTCGCCAGGTTCTGGCGCCGGCTCGGCCTCCCCGCATAAGCGCCGTCAGCCGCTGGCTATCGTCCCTGCGCGCCGCGCCCCAGCGCCGCAGCGCCAACGGCCGGCGGCCTCTTCATGACGACGAAGCCGGCGCGCTCCAGGTGCGCGACTGGGCGCTTGGCACGATCGCGGCGACCACTGGACCTCGCCCCCCGACGGATTCTCGTGCTAGCTGTCACGACGACAGGACAACGACCAAAGCAAGGAGAGAGCCGTGCAAGGCGATCAACGAGTCATCGAGTACCTAAACAAGGCTCTCCGCCACGAGCTGACGGCCGTCAATCAATATTGGCTGCACTACCGAATTCTCGACAATTGGGGCTTCAAGGACCTCGCCAAGACCTGGCGCAAAGAGTCGATCGAGGAGATGGAGCACGCCGACCTGCTCATGGCCCGCATCCTGTTTCTTGAAGGCCACCCGAACATGCAGCCGAGCGACGGTTTGCGGGTCGGACAGGACCTCAAGCAGGTTCTCGAATGCGACCTCGCCGCCGAGGTTGGTGCGCGCACCCTTTATCTCGAAGCGGCGGCCTATTGCGATTCGGCGAACGATCGCGTCTCCAAGAATGTCTTCGAGAAACTGACGGCGGACGAAGAGCACCACATCGATTTTCTCGAGACCCAGATCGAGCTTATCCGCCAGATCGGCGTGGAGCTCTACGCGCAGAAACATATCGGCGGGCTGGAAGAGTAGGCGCGATCAGGCGCTTTGCGACTATCCGCGCCATGAACTCGCCGGCGTCATGCTTCCGCTTGCGGCCGTCGAAGCACAGCGCGAACGCGAGCGCATCCGCGAGGTCTTCAGGCGTCGCGGGCGTGAGGTCGTCGAGCATGCCAGCGAAGATCGCCGGCTCAAGAAAACAGGGCAAAAACGGGGAGCCGGACTGCCTGGCGGCGGAGGGTAGTTTTGACAGTCAGGCGCCTTGGCGCCACCACCAGGGCCCCGGCGCACACGAGGCGGCGAGCGCGATGCAGATCGCGTCCTGTGCAGCTCGACGACGCGGGCGGTCGCCTCCGCTGGCCTCGTCAACGGCGTCTCGACGCCGTCGCGCAACAGCTTCTCCCGTTGTGCGTGATACTTGGCGAGCGCTTCCGGTTCCCCAGCAAAAGCGTTCTCGGCCGCCCGATGGCACTCGAGCTCCGCCTCGTCGACGGCCTCTTCCCATTCGGGATGCGCGTAAGCGCGCCGGGTCAGGCGGTTCGGTTCAAAAGCGCAGGTCATAGAGCCGCGCAGCGCCGCAGCCTTCAGCGCGCGGAAGATGATCGGATGCCATTCGGATTCGGCTAGGCCACCCGAAAATCGCCCATGCGCGCGAAGCCGACGATCAAATTCCCGGAACGCCGCCGCGCGCACATAATCTCTACTCGGAAGATGGGCGACCATACACGGCCCCAACACGAAAGCCGCGCTTGTGCGACCGCGCTCGCAAAACGTCAACCCATCCGCGACCGGACGTAACGTCACGGTCGCGGGGAGCGATTAACGATCAAAAAGAGCGCAGCGTGCGGGAGCCGGTGCGCTGATGCCGACCGGCGAGAACAGGACAAGAGCAGCCCCACGCCACGGGCTGCGATCGATCGCCGCCAGCTGGAACTCGACGGCGACAACAACTTTGCAGCAGCGGAAAGTTGTAGCGACCGCGGCTTGCACCGATGCAGAAAAGTCACGCCACCGCAGATAGTCTTTGCGACGGCGCTTTTGCTATTGCAGCCAACTTCTTAGGCTGTAAACTTGCAACAATTCGTCGCGCACTCTCGTAGCGCATGTTCCTCCCACGAATTTGGCCGCTCTTCGGAGCGGCCTTCTTCTGACGGGGACATCGCTTACAACAGACACGGGACGGCTGACGGCGATCAGCCCTATTGCCCGAAATGTCCGCGTCCCAGCGTCGGCAGCCGGCGGTTTCTTCATGACGACGAATCCGGCGCGCTCCAGGTGCTCGACGAGGCGCCGTGCCACGATCGCCGCCGTGATCTTCCCGGAGTCGCGCTTCCGCTTGCGGCCGTCGAAGCGCAGCGCGAACGCGAGGGCGTCGGCGAGGTCTTCGGGCTTCGCGGATGTCAGGCGGTCTGAGGGGTCGGACATATGGTAGACGGTAGCGTTACGGCGAGAACAATACAAGAACGCGAGTGCGCAAGGTGCGGGCTTGCCGAAACCCGCTGTCTGGCGCGATGTTCCATTGGCCGCCTTGGTCGCCTGCCCGTAGATTTGCTGCGAGTTTGAGGTGGCCCGGGGATCGAATTTGAGAGCGGAAAATCGGGGGGGGGGGGGGGCCGGAGATGCCAAAGGACAAGAGCGAGGCCGCCGACGCTCCAGAGGCAACCGACGGCGCCCAAAAATCCGACGCCACCATTGAGGTGGCCGCAGCAGAAATAGCCACAAAGAAACAACATCAAAACGTCAGTTACATACTCGCGCGTGCCATAGATGCGCGTTCGCCCTTTCCGCTGCTATCTCTTTTCAAGCTCGCAGCTCTACCAAGGAAAGGCGATCTTCTCAACGTCCAGGTTTCGACTGGATCTGTGGTAGGCTATAGAGTTGAATGGGTCAACTTCAATCCGTACGTCGAATATCAGATTACAATTGGCTGTCTTCCGCCTGACGTCCCTTCCGTCCCTTCAGAGACTACAAAACCCGCGATTGACGATCTTAAGGAGCGAATGGACAACGTGGTAAAAGCCCAACTTCAGGTCTTTGAACGAGGACAAGCGTTTTCTAACGCCATGATATTGGCCGGCTATGCTGGCATTTTTGGATTATGGTCTCTGAGTAAGGACACGCTGACAAATAATACCATTGATACTGTTGCTGTTCTCGTAGGACTTTCCATTGTTATATATGTGACTTGGGAACTCTACGCGATGATTTTGCGAGCGAATTCACATTTCCGGTTTCAGAAACTGATAGGCAAGCAACCTGCAGAATTCTTCAAATTAGCAATCGATTATGACAGTGAACAGCAACTTATCGGCGCACGAGTCGCGGTCCACTGGAGGTTTGCCGTTATTCCGTCAATTATTCTCGCCTATGCCGGCGCGCTTATTTTGCTCTACAATTTTGCGGCCAATCTTCTTGGATTTCACCTATGGCCGTAGGCTGACATCAGCTTAGACGGTCAGCCTAGATTGGCCTCGCACCCAGTCCTACAGCGCGCCTGCCCGCTGCCCTCCAGCTTCGTCGCCATCGTTCACAAGGCGCTATTTTGCCTGATCGTCTGAGTCTTTTACGACCTTGAGATGCGAGGGCTTAGGTCCGGGTTGCGGCGCGCGCCACGCGCCTTCGATTCCCTCCCTTACAGTCTCGGAAAAACCCTTTAGCCGCATTGCTATGTGCTCCCGATCGACGCCAAATTCCGACAGATTGAGGCAATCGGCGAACGCGGCTATTTCCAACGGGTCGATCACTTTCGATTGAGCAAGCGTAGCAATAACGGCAAGAAGCTTGAGATCTGAGCTGGTCCCCTCCGCGACGATCGCTTGACCGAGATTCGCAACCGCTTCCCGTAGAGCGCGGACGTCGTTCCTCAGGTTCTCGACGACGTCTGTAGCGTGATCCATCGCTCTGTCCTCGATTCGGCTTGCTCCATCGTACACGTCTAAGCCCTTGGTCCACACAACCGCGCTCCGGCGCAGTCCCCTCTTTCCATACTGTCTGCCTTCGACTCCGCTACGCCGGAAGCCGCGCGCGGCGAGCCGGAGAGCGCCGGTGCCGCGAGCGACGGGGTGCCCCTGCGGCCGCCTTCTGATCCTGGTCGCTCATCGCCGCAGCCCCCGTAGTCCAAGGTGTGCGCCGTTGCGCACCGCGTGATCTACGGCCTTCAACAACCTGCCGCCGTTGCTGTTAAGCAAGCGTTCAAAGCCGGAGTCGTCATACGGGCTGTTGTGGAAATGTACCGTCGGCGCGACGGTGACTGATCGGCCGCCATCGCCGCTGAAGCCGCCGCCGGCCATGAACGAACGGAACTCGTCGGCGACGCCGCCCCGCTGCGGGACGATCATCTCGCCGGCATGAATGCCGGCGATCATATCGCGCGGCACCGACCACGCGCCGGTGTCGTAGAGCATGCCCTCGACGGCGGTCACCGTGCCCATCGCCGCCGCGCCGAAGGCGGGCGCGGCCGGCCCGACCGTCGGCGCCATGAAGGCCGTGACGCCGGCGAAGGTCTGTGCAGCTGCGGTCGCGATGCTATGCAACGCAGAGTCGATCCACGACAGTGCGCCGGCCGCGCTCGCACTCTGATCGGCGGCGGCGATCGTTGTCGCGCCGGTGACATGCGCGGCGACGACGGCGGCGTTCTCGCCGATCGCCTTGATCGACCACTTGATGGCGTCCTCGATCATTCCCGCCGTCATCTTCTTGAAGGCTTGGCCCATCGTCTCCGTCCCGCGAAGAAGCGAATCGACCTGGCCGTTGATCGCGTCCGACATCTTGTCGGCGGCGACTTTCCAGGATGCAGCGGCTTCCTCGGCAGCCTTGGTCTGCGCATCCGCCTCTTTCTTGGCGATCTCGGCGAACGCGTTCAGCTCCTTTTCCTCGATTGTCGCGCGCTGAGTGGCCGATAGATTGGTCGCCTCGAGCGCCTTCTGCGTCGCGTCGGCGACGGCGGCGGCCTCTTTCTCAAGGGCGGCGATGGTCTGCTGCGCCACCTGCTGCGCCGTGATCTGATGGAGCCGCAGAGCGTTGTTGATTGCGTCTTCGGCCGACGTCGCGTCGCGTTTGGCCGCATCAAATGCGCCATCGAACGCGCTCTTGATCGCCTCCGCGGCCTGCCTCGCCTGCTCCTTGACGCCGCCAAGATCCATCTGCGGCACATTGGGCTTGCCGGCCGCCCCGGAGGACCAGTTCGAGTCCAACCCCCCATATTTGTCCGCGTTCGACTTCGCCGACGAAAGCTCGGCGAGTTCCTTGCGCGCGGCCTCAGCGGCGTCGTGGACGCCCTGCAATCGCAGCGCGAGCCGCGTGCCCGCCTCGTCGAGCGTTCCGAAGGCCGCCGCGCCCTCCGTCGCGGCGTGTCTGAAGGCGTCGACGTAATCGCCCGTCAGGAACTGAAATCCTCGCACCATGTCGTCGACGACCCACTTCGTCTCAGCGTCGAGCTTCTGGTAATCGTCGATCAGCTTGCCAATGTCCTTGAAGACCTGCGGTTCAAGCAAATCCCACGCGTCGGCGATGCGCACGCATGCCGCGGCAGTCGTCTCGCCGAGCGTGATCGCCCCGCTGCCAAGCGCGTTGAACGCCGCCTCTATTTCGCCCGGCGAAATACTGGCGACGAACCGCGTCAACTGCTGTGTCGCGAGGTCAATCGGGCCGTTGACCGCGGCGAAGATGCGCTGCGAAAGCCCCTTCCAAGCGTCCGCCAGCAGGACGAGATCCTCGTACGTCCGGGCGAAGGCCTCGACCTGCGACCCCGCCATGATGACGCCGGTCGCCTCGATCGCGCGGTTGAGTTCTTCGATGCCCTCGCGGCCGCGATCGAGATACGGGATCATGTCGGCGCCGGAACGGCCGAGCAGCGCCTGCATCGCGGCGGTCTTGTTCGCGCCGTCGGCGTAGCGCGACGTCGCGGCGGCGAGCATCTCAAGCTGACCAGTCATTGACGCGGCGCGGAATTGCTGCACATCGACGCCCAGCGCGTGAAGTGCAGCGGCTGCCGGCGAGGACTTCTCCGCAGTCTTGGCGAGACTGAGTTGCAGGCGATCCATCTGCATCTGCATTTCGCCGAAATCGACGCCTGCCAGCTTGGCCTCGGCGCCAAGCATTTGGATCTGCTCGGGAGTGGCGCCGAACTTGGCGGCGACCTGTTCGATCTTCTCCGCCGCTTCGGTCGTTTCGCTGATCCAATCTTTGATCGCCTCCACCGAGAACGCGATCCCGGCGAGCTCGGCCATATGTTTTAGAGAATCACCAAGCGAGCCGATGGAAATCGACGCCTCGCCGATGCCCGCGCCAGCTTCCTTTCCGACGCCGCCGAGTTCGGTCTTAAGTTCGGAAACATGCCCCTTGGCCGCGGTGAGCGCGGCGCCGGCTGCGAGAACCTTCTGGCCGAGATCGGAATCGGCCGCCGCGCCCGTCGCCTGCATCTCGCGCGCCAGCGCGCGCAGCTCCGCCGTCGCCGCCTTGACCTGTGCCTGGGTGACCGCCAGGGCGGCCTCAAGGCCTCCCGTGTCCGCGCCAAAGCTCACAAAAACGGAGCTGTCTGCCATCGTTCATGCCTTTCGAAGTCGCGCACGCCGCCAACACGGCGAGCGGAATGATTTTTGGCCGACGGCGTCGCGCTCACTGATTTCGCGGCGTCGCCGAACATTACGAAGTTCCGTCCTTCACTCGCGATGGCCGCCGCCAGCCGTCTCCAGAATAGCCTTCGGGGGCGCCCCGCAAGGAAGGGCGCCCCCGCTCGCTCGCTGCTCCGCGCGGGTGCTCCACCGATCAACCGCCATGAACTGGCCGACGGAACCGGAGCAGCGATCAATCGATCCATCCTCAGCGCT
The DNA here is from genome assembly GCA_049513815.1 of Roseiarcus sp. Taxonomy (GTDB): domain Bacteria; phylum Pseudomonadota; class Alphaproteobacteria; order Rhizobiales; family Beijerinckiaceae; genus Roseiarcus. The sequence continues at coordinate 43,426 of JBEKVR010000014.1, forward strand.
GAGACTTCGCGCGAATTGCGCGGACGTTTCGGTCGTTCAGATCGCCGATCTCCCGCCCGTAGCGTAAATGCATTGCGTTGGAGACCATGCGAGCGACGACGGGATCGAAAGCTACATCAGCCTTGGCGTTCACGATCATCGGCGCGCGCGATTGACGGATTTCCACGTTCCGGCTCGCCGGCGATCTGCCGACCGCCAGCATCGCGGACGCGCGCGCCGCTGCGACGCGATCTTTCCAAGAGATCTCATCGCGCGGATCGAGGATCGAGACCTTAGGATGCACCACAACCGAGGCCATGCCGTAGCTAGCGAGACCCCGCTTTGCCCGCACATAGGCCTTCAGGTCTTCCGCCTCTCGATCAAGTGGATCAGCAAATCTCGTTCTCATAGCCCTTGCTCCTCAAACCGCGCGAAAATCGCTCGTGCTCTGCTTCTCCGCCGCGCGCAACAGCGCGTCGCTGGGCTTCCGCCAGGACTCGGGCATGATCGTTGGCGGCGCATGCCCGCATTCGATCGCCCAGTCGACGACTCGTCGCAGCTCGCTCCAACTTAGGCAGGGCGCCGCGAGGCTGGTCATCATCACCGGCTTGAGGCCGGCCCACAGCACGCCCTGCGACTCGAGGGCCCGCGCAAAAAGCGCGTGGGCGTGGATCGCCTCGCCCAGCTCGATCAACGCGTCGACATAGCGACGCGCCACTCGCGAATATTCGCCGCGCACGGCGTCACAGTACTTGCGCGAGCCGGCAATCAGCGCCGCCTCGTAATGCGATCTTCCGCCGCCAGGCGGAGGATCGGTCAGCAAGGCGATCGCCTCCTGAATGGCCGACGACTCAAGATCGATTTCGGCCAGCTCCGCCAAATCAGGGTTACGGCGCGGCTGCGGCTTGGGGCGCTCGGCCGGCGCTTGGTCGCCTAGATCGTCGACCAGATCGCGCACCACCTTCTCGAATTGCACCTGCTTTGGCGTCGGAGGGTTCGGCGGAGGAGCATATTCGATTGCCGCGGCGGCAAACACGCCGCTCTTGTTGGCGCGGCTCATCGCCGCGGCGGTGCGCGGCGCGAGGGCAACCTGCTTGGCGCGAAGCTCATTCAGGCGGTCCGAGAGTTTGAAGAATTCTGGCGCGACGTCGCGAAACTTCGGGAGTTGCTTTTCGGCGTGCGTTGGCATCGGCTTCCTCCTGTTCGCAATAGTCTTGCTCGCCGACGCACCGGCTGTCGCGGCACAAAAACGGGCACAAAAATTAAATGCCTTCGCGGATTTTGTGCCCCTCCTGGAGGCGGTATTTCCGCGCCAGGCGCTTGGTCCAGGCGTGTTGGTAGAAGTCTTGGACATTGGCGGCCAGCACCACGCATCTCGCCGCGCTCTGGATTTTCATGCCCTCGCGCACGAGAGCCTCCATTTCCATTAGCGAGAGGCGATCGTCGATCGGCGGACGGCCGCTTTCTCGGCTCCTTGACGCCGGCTCCGGCGAGACAGGATTGCCGAGCGCGCCGTGACGCGCCAGCTCGTCAGCGACCGCTGCGCGATGTTCTCTTGCCGACTCTTGCGCCCAATCGGGAGTCTGCTGGCCTTGTGACTCGCCCGCGACGCAGGCTTGGAGGTCGCCGACAAGAGCCTCCAGCCGCGCCCGCGGCATCTCGCGAGCGATGGCGAGGATAAGATCGTCGACAGTCACGGTGCCGAGCCTGGCGCGGTCTGCGCCTGGCGCTCGCGGTGGCGAACTCAACGATTCCAGTTCGTCTTGCTCAACCAAGATGGAACCTCGAATTGAACGTTGGTGACTGAGACTCCGATCGCCGGCGCACATGAGAGCGCGTGGCGAACTCACGCCGCAATTTGCTTCGCGCGGTTGGGCGCGCGGGCGGAATATTCTTCTCGAAATTTTTTGCGCATCTGCGGTTAGCCCAACCAATTGAGCCTATCTGACGGCTTGGCAGAAGCCCGCGACCTCGCGCGGGCGCGGCTCCTTCTCGACTCTCACGACTGCCGTTCCGCGCTTTCGAGCAGCGCACAACCTTCGCCAGCGAATAGGTCGGAAGCCCGCGAGCCCGAAACAGAGAGGCAGGTTGAAGCGCTGTGTTTGATTCGGGCCCGTATGGTCTTTTCTGATATTTTATCAGCGCGCCCCACGGGGTCAGCCCGCTCGCGTAGTGCGTGCTGCTCAGCGCGGTCGAAGACCGCGATCAGCATCCGAAGCGCTCGAAAATCGCCAGCACGGGCGTCGTCGAATAGAGCCGCCAGCGTCGCTGGTGGCGTGAGGTGTTCGACCGCCGCGAGCAGTTCTTCGCGCCGAAGATCCCCCGACAGTCTCGGTGGACGTCCCGCGCCTGGTCGCGCCCCGCCGTGGCTCACGTCGGCCTCCGGCTGAAGATCAAACCCATTTCCGACCCTCCAATCCCGCCGCCGAAACTTGAAAACCTGTCAATCAAGAGCGAAATCAAACCTTTGGCTGCCAGAAAAATTTTCGCGCGTAGGGGTGTAAGCGGTTGCAAGGCCCGAAGGTCCCCAACTTTTGACCCCCCTGCCCCATCCCTCGCGGACGGCCTGATTGCTTCACGGTTCATGGGGTTTGCCCTACGGAGGCGGCGGCCGGCCGCGCGTCGAGCGCGACTCCGACCGCCGGTGACGGCGCGGTTGAAATCACACCGCCAATCGCCTCTCCCAGCGTGCGCCAGTCGGCCGCCTTTGGCGTGGTAGCGATCGTCGCAGCCGGGATGCTTTGACGCGCACTCCGCGCCTTGAGTTCGCCCGTGCGACTGATGGTCGAAGGCGCGCCCGCTGACGTCCGTTCCCTTCTGGCGTCGCGACTGGCGAGGATTTCCTTACCGAGCCACGCGGCCCGCCATGTCGACAGCGGTTTCTTGAGCGCTGGGACACGCGACCTGACGACGGGCAATACGTCCAGTTGCAGATCGCATCCCTTCGCGATCAACTCGCGGATTGGCCCGACGTCGCCGCACCGCAGTGCGACGTGACCACCAGCAGCCTGCCGCAGCTTTTCCGGTAGCCCATCTTCGGCAGCGTGCACTGCTGCTGAAGATGATGATGATTCTGTATCTTTCTCTTGATCTGAATCTGACTCTGAATCTAGGCCGTTTCCCGCGACGTTCCCCGCCGTTTCCTGGGACGGATTCCGACCGTTTCGATTTGCCTCACTTTCCGTTTCATGAAACGGTTTCGTCCCGTTTCCTGAAACGGCTTTCGCGCCTTCGAGTTGTTTCCGATGGCGCTGTACGCGAGCGGTCGATGTATCGCTCTGGGGCTGCCTGCCGTCCCAATTGTGCGGTCGCAGCACTTCCCCATCGCGATCGAGCAAACCGGCGGCGATGAGCTGCTCAACCGCCTTGGCGGCGTCTTTCTCGGTAAGGCGAATATTGAAAGCGAGGTCTGCGATCGGGGGAAGTGCGCCATCGTGGAGCGCTGCTACACAGAGTAGGTTGATCCAAATCTTGTGAAGGGCAGGCTGAAGTCGCTGGATCTTCGGATCGTTGAGGATCTCGACGTAAAGCCGAAACCAAGTCCGTTGCCACGGCCTCGTCTTCGACGGGATGTCAGAAGCGCTCAAGACTTGCTCCCCGCCTCGCGCGCGGCGGTGACGACCGCCAGCATCGCTTCGGGCGCCGTCTTGAAGCTACCCAGCTTCCGTCCGCCGGGTGCGGACGCCCTGAACGCGCCAGTTCGGCCAATGACGGAACCCAGCAGTTTCGCGCCATCGTAGATTGCCGACTCGGTCGTTGGCGCTGAGGACCGAGCGAAGCGGCGACGCTTTCGCATCTAGCGCTCCACGATCAGCGCACGACGGTGGGTGAAGAGCGGTGCGGCGCGGCGGAGGTTGTTCGCGTGCGGCTCTCGACGTACTCACGCAAGTCTGCTGGCGCGAACCTGACGGCGTTCCCGACCTTGACCACACGTGGTCCGGCCCCCTTGGATCGCCAGTTTCGGAGTGTGCCAGGAGATATATTCAGGAAGCTTGCCGCGCCATCTTCCGTCAGCAGAGGCTCTAGGTCAGCCATCGAAAGCACCTCATCTAAGCAGGTGCCATCCTAGATAACAGCATCAACACCGAGGTCGATACCGGAGCGACAACTACATTTGGTGCCGCTTCGGTATCTGACGGCTGACGGCAGAGCGAAACGCGCTCGAGTTCGGAGGCTCTAACCCAAGCTCCTGGTGAACGAACGCCGCAAACCTATAGAGTGGTCCGTCGAGGGTCTCAGCGAGTTTTTTTCCAGCGCGCCGCCAAACGTCGAAAAGAAAAGGCCACAAGAGGAGATTGACGGGTCGCATATTAGCCGTCGAAGGATCCGAAAGGCCGTGCTCGGTCCGAAATCTTCCATCGTCGCGCGCGAGCGCTTTTGCCCGGGCCGCCACTTCCTCGAGTCGATCTATGAACTTCGCCGGCTCGGAATTTGAAGCCGATACTGCAGCGACGGTCTCTTTCATATCGATTGCCCCGAGGCACTCGCCACCAATTTCACTGAACGGCCCGAGACGACCAAGGCCTTCCTCGCCAAGAATTAGCACGCGCCTAAGCGGCTCGTTCGCAAGAAGGACGGCGAGTCTGTGTGCAACGCCCGCGATGACCGCAAGGTCGCGTTTCGCCTTCTGCACGTCGAGACGATCACGCCGAAACCGCTCTTGCGTATCCTCGAGCGCGCGGATTTTCGGAAGCACGGACTCGATCTCTTCCCAAACGACCGTCGCCTCAAGGCGACTGTCCAGACCCAGAAGCCGCACCAGGTCGTCAAGCCGACCGTTCGTCATTTCAGCACGCCGCGCCCAAATCTCGCCGCGAGCTCCGCCGCTCCGCGTCTGCGCTTATCTGACGCGTGCAAGTATCCAGCCGTAGTCGCCAGATCGGCGTGCCCTAAGAGTGCTTGCACCGCCCGAACGTCGGCGCCGGCAGCAAGCGCCCCCGTCGCCGCACTATGGCGCAAATCATACGGTCGGAAACGCTCAATTCCGGCGTGGTCCTGGACGGCCTTAAGCTGCTTGTAAACAGCGACGATCGGCTCGCCGAACCGCCTGCCCGCAAACACGAATTCACAGCCCTGCACACGCGGCGTTGATTCGAGGATCGTGACGGCCGCATCGGTCAGGTCGACCTCGCGCTCGCCGGTCTTGCCTACAACCGTCATCTTGCGGCGAGGTAAGTTGACTCGCGACCATTCCAGCGTTCGCACCTCGCCCGGCCGAAGGCCACAGACGAGCGACAGGCGCAAGAGGTTTGCCAGCCATGGGGAAACCTTGCCTTCGCGCTCCATGGCCGCCAGTGCGGCTCCAAACTTCGCGACGTCGTCGATTTCGAGCGCCCTGCCCTTTTTGGGCGAACGCTTGATCGCCACGTCCGCAGCCGGGTTGCGGTGACTGTCGGGCAATAAGCGCGCCCGTTTGGCGTAGTTCACGGTTTTTTTGACGAGAGTCGCGACGTAAGCGCGGTTCCGCTGCCCAGTTGCCGCCGAGACGGCCTTATCGACATCGGCGGCGGTCACGTCGCCGATGCGTTTGGAGCCAAGGCGAGGCAGAATCAGCCGATCGGCACGATCCTCGTAGTCGGCGATCGTCGTCGGCGCGAGCTTCGGTTTGTCAACCTCGTCGATCATTGATCGCCAGACCTCGGCGAAGGTTGGCTCGCCCTTGCGGGGGTTGACGGTCAGGTCTTCGCCGCGTCGCGCGCCGACAAGGATTTCCTGAACGCGCTCGCGCGCTGCCGCCAGCGTTGATTGCGAGACAGGATCGAGCGCGACGCGCCGGCGCCGGGCCCCTACCCGGAAGTCGACGACATAGGCGACGGATCCCTCCGTCACTCGGACGCCAAAGCCGGGCATGGCGTCGTCCCACACGAACCGGCGCTCGCCGGGCCGCAGGGCGTCAACGATCCTTTGGGTTAGCTTCAAGGCCGACTCCGCTAATCCAGATTGGTGACACGAAACTGCCGAACGCGGGCGCATTTTGCGCCGTGTCACCACCATGTCACTGAGCGGCTGTTACATCAAGTGATTTCCAGCGACGCTGGATTAGGCTCAACAGGCTGAATTCATCGTATTCTCAATTGAATGGTTACGTCCGGTTACATGCCGTTAGACCGTCGCGACGGACTCTGACTCCGTCAATCTTGGTTCGAATCCAGGTCCCCCAGCCAATAAACTCAGTGAATTTGCTAAGATACGTATTTTGGCGCGACCGCAAACGCGGCGCGGTGAAGCCGTGTCGCCATTGCGCCCGGCGCCGTTCGCACGCCGCTCTTGGCCGGCGCCCTTGAGCGAGCAAAGGCGCGGCGGGCCAAATAGGTAGATTCCAAGCCTATCGCGCGAGTTCGATTTGCCAGATTCTTACTGGCGCCAAGCGTCGGTCACCCTGCCCCCCAGCCAGACCGGCTCTTGTCTATGGGCGGTCGCTCAGCGACCGCCCATCTTTTTGTCCTGTCTCGCAAATGTGGCGTCGACCGCGTCGGCCAGGCGCGGGACCTGGCGCAGCGGATCCGAACGCCCCTTGACAATATGTTAGTGTGAACTAACCGTTAGTTATGACTTACGGAAGAGCTCTTGCCGTTCTCGCCGACCCGACGCGGCGCGCCATCTTCGAGCAGCTAAGAGCGGGTCCGCGTCCAGTGAACGCTCTGGCGATGGGGCTGCCCGTCTCGCGATCGGCCGTCTCGCAGCACCTGAAAGCGCTCAAGGACGCAGGACTCGTTGGCGAGCGCGCCGAGGGAACCCGTCGCATCTACGCGTTGCGCCAGGAGGGCCTGAGGGACCTGCGCGACTGGCTCGACAGCGTTTGGGATGAAGCGCTTCAAGCCTTCAAGGCGGAAGCACAAAGAACGGAGGACGACAAGACATGAAAGCCGACGCCGTCGCGCCCGTTCGCAATTCGATTCTTGTCAACGCGCCGATCGAACACGCGTTCGAGGTCTTCACGTTGGGGCTGGCGCGTTAGTGGCCGCGGACCGTCGGCGTAGGCAAGACGCCGCTCGCGAACGTGATGATGGAGCCGCGCCTCGGCGGCCGTTGGTTGGAGATCGCAGACGATGGCGGCGAGACGCTCGTGGCGACGATCGCGCATTGGGAGCCGCCGCACCGCCTTGTCTTGCTCTGGCGCGTAAACGGGAAGCTCAAGCCGGATTAGTCGATGAAATCCGAGGTCGACGTGCGGCACACGGCGGACGGGACGCGCTCGACCCATGTCGAGCTGTTGCACCACAAATTCGAGACCATGGGTCTCGAAGCCGGCGCGATCTTGCGTGAGGGCGTCGACGGCGGTTGGCCCGGCTTGCTCAAGACTTACGCCGCCGCGGCCGAAACCTCTGGCGAACGCATTTAGGAGGCGCTCAACATGACTGCTCCCTCCGATGCGGCAATGGATGAAGTCTCGGCGATCATTCAATCGTTTGCGGCGCAGATGGCCGATCAGACCAAGGCGTTCGCCATGGTCGTTCGATTTCAGGTGAGAGCGGGCTCCCAAGCGGCGGTTGAACACGCGTTCGCACAAGCGAGCAGGGAGACAGCCAACGAAGAAGGCGTGATCGTCTTTCACTTGAACACCGAGGCCCAGGACCCAACCCGATTCGTCGTCTACGAGCGCCGGAAGAGCCTGTCGCACCTCGATGCGCACCTTCGAACGCCATACATCCGGCTGCTTCGCGATCAGCTGACTGCGCTGATCGTCGGCGAAGCTGAATTTCAAGCGCTAGCCCATCTTATTCATCAGGGGTTGTTTTCGAGGCTGGCGAGCGTGGCGTAAAGGCCTGATTTGGCGTAGGATTTGGCTGCTTACACCGATCCGTTTCGCCTCTCGCCCCACACCCGCTC